>JBBRYW010000054.1:0-17774 GCA_038237235.1 Gaiellales bacterium | reverse complement strand
GGAGTAGGCCTTCTCGGGCGTCTCCACGATCTCGGTGATCTGGACGCCGTCGACCAAGAGCCGCGTGTGCAGCTGCTTGCGCTCTGCGTCGTACCAGTACTCGGTCCGGTGCACGCGCGGGCGCTCCTTGCCGGTCGCGATCTCGATCAGCGCCTCATTCGGCGAGGAGTACTCGACGACGGCGTGGATGACCGGGCCGGCGCCGACGGCCGCGAGGGCGCGCTCGAGGCCACTCGGACCCTTCGACTTCCAGGGTGCAACGAGGGCGACAAGGGCGAGCGCCGCCACGGCAGCGGCGAGCGCCAGGGCGGGCCGCGACCAGCGGCGGCGTGGCTGCTGCGTCTGCGCAACCGCGTCCGCAAGCGCGAGCAACTCGGGGCGCTCGGCGAAGAGCTCGACGACTTCAGGATCTGTAATGCCGCTCATGGTGTGACTCCCTCCTCTTCCAGCTCCTCGCGGAGTCGCTCGAGCGCGCGCCCGAGGCGCATCTTGCAGGCGGCCTCGCTGACTCCCAGGCGCTCGGCGATCTCGCGGAAGCTCCAGCCTTCGATCAACTTGAGCACGACGACCGCGCGCTGCGAGTCCGGAAGCGCCGCGATCGTGCGCCGAAGCGTCCCCCCGACCTCGCGGCCATAGCGCGGCAAGGTCGCGGGCTGGGCGGCGGCAGCGACGCGGCAGCGCCGGCGCGCCTCGTCCGCCAGCCGGCGTCGCGCGACGGTGTAGAGCCAGGCCAGTACCGGACTCGAGCCCGGACGGAATCGGGAAAGTGCCTCGGACGCATCGGCAAACACCTGCGCCGCCACATCCTCGGCCTCGGCGTCACTCGCAGAGCGACGGCGCACGAACGAGTAGACCTGGCGGTAGTGCCGCCGGAACGCCGTCTCGGCGAGATCTTCCACACCCACTATCTCGTCCACCGGGGAGCGAAGGTAACGCCCGCGCCGCAGCGACCGGCAGCGGGGAGAGCCCGAGACGATTGCGCCGTACGCGAGGTGCTCTCAGTCACATCACCCCCGCGCCTTGGGGGCGCCCGGGCGTCATCCGGCCCTGGAGCTTGAACGCCTGGAACAGGCGCGACAAGCCGATCGGAACGCTTGTCATCCCTCGTGGGCTCGCGTTGCCCGTGTTCGCACTGTTCTGGGCGCCGTTAGGGGGCGGGTCGTGACTGTGCAGTGTTCGCCACAACCAGCGACGCCGCACGGGAGGCGATCAGGCCATCCACCAGCGAGGCGGCGAAGAGCCGATCGACGGCGTCGCCCAAACACGGCCATCGACCTGCCGACTCGATGGTGTTTATCACGCGGAACGACCCGACGATCTCGCCCGGCAAGCCGCTCCCGCGGCGACAGCTCGCCCGTGGGAGCTCCACCGTGAAGGAGGCAAAGCCGACAGGTGTCCGCGCGTGCGCCCCGAATGCATCGGTACTATGTCGAGCCAGGTACCATGCCAGGGGATGCAGCAAGAGCGCCGTGGCGGCCTGCTCGCGCAGATGCGCCGCGGCGTGCTCGAGTACTGCGTGCTCGCGCTGCTGCGAGAGCGGGAGTGGTACGGCTTCGAGCTCGTGCGCGAGCTATCGCGGGGCGACGGCATAGTCACGAGCGAGGGCACGATCTACCCCCTGCTGAGCCGACTGCGCCGAGACGGGCTCGTGGAGACGATGTGGCGCGAGTCGGCAAGCGGCCCACCACGGCGCTACTACCAGCTGACACGCCGGGGCGAGGAGGCGCTGGAGCGCTTCGGCAGCGAGTGGGCTCGCTTTCGTGCCAGCGTCGATCGCTTCCTCGAGAGAGCGTGTGATTAGTGCAGACGACCGAGCAGCGGCTCGTCAATGAGTACCTGCGCGAGCTCGAGCAGGAGCTCCGCGCGCTACCGCGCAGCCGGCAAGCCGAGCTCCTCGAGGAGGTTCGCGGACACATCGAGGCTGCGCTAGCCGAGCTCGAGGGGCCGACGCGCTTCGATGTGCTCGCCGTGCTCGAGCGCCTGGGCGATCCAGCGGACATCGCCACCGAGGCGCGTGAGCGCTTCGGCGTCAGCCGCGCGCGCGCGGGCCTGCTCGAGGTGGGCGCGCTCCTATTGCTGCCGCTCGGGGGCCTCGTGCTGCCCGCGCTCGGCTGGCTGGCAGGCGTGATCCTGCTCTGGAGCTCGAACGCCTGGAACAGGCGCGACAAGCTGATCGGAACGCTTGTCATCCCCGGTGGGCTCGCGCTGCCCGTGTTCGCGCTGTTCTGGGTCCCGGCGGAGACGCACTCGGGCGTGGGTAGTCGGTACGACAAAACTGGCGCGGTCATCTCGCGCACGCCGGAGTCCAGCAGCGGCTTGTCGTCGGCCGGGCAGGCCCTCTACCTTGGCGCCGTCGTTGCGGGGATCGTGCTTGCGTTGGCCTCGGCGGTCTACTTGGCGGTTCGGCTGCGCCGCGCGACCGCATAGCAAGCCGGGTCGGGATGATCCAGCGCGACGGTTCCGCGCTCGGCGCTAAGCCTTCGCAATGAGACCCGTTGTCTCCGTCGTCGCGAATCTTGCACGGCCATGCCGCAGGCGCCGCTTCCGTTGCCGCCCAGATCGCAGACGGCACCACCCCGTAAAGGACGCTCGACATCGACGTGGCAGAGCCAGGGCTGTCGAGCATGGCGATCCGACGCACGGCTGCCCTAGTGGCCGGCGCTCGCCAGCAGCGCGGTCAAAGCGCAGACGGGCAGCACGCTGGCCGTCAAGGCCATTCCCGCCCGGGGCTCGAGTCGCACCAGCACGCTCGCTAGAAGCGCCACTCCGACCAGGAAGAAGACCCAACCGCTCGGGACGAGCCCGCCTTCCGACATGCGGCGCAGCGTGGGCGCGTAGTACGGGTCGTAGCTGTAGAAGCGTGCACTGAGAAACGCTGCCGCTGCGGGCGCGAGCAGCATCGCCGGCCCGCCCGAAAGCGCGGGGCTCCGTGCGGCTAAGGTGGCCGTCAGCGCGCAGCCGACGACCAGGGCCAGCAATGCCGCCGCGAGCACAAGGCCATCCCCCGCAGGCCCCTCGCCCGAGGAGGGGTCGAGTGAGATGAGGCCGAGCGCTACCGCCAGCTCGTAGCAAGCCGCGCCCAGCAAGACGATCGAGCAGGACAGTGCAAGAAGCTGTCCGAAGCGGAACTGGTGTCGCGACTTCAGATCAGCATCCTCTTGCGAGCCGCGGCGCGGCAGGATCGAGGGCGCCTTCGGTGAGTGCCGGTGGCCGTCGATAAGCGCTCGACGAGCCTCTGCGGCGACTGCGCCATCCGGCTCCGCCGCCGGAGCCCGTACCCGAGCGCGACGCCGACGAGCGCCGTCACGGCGCAGAGTGCGGCCGTCTGGCGCGGCACGAGGGGTCGCTCCCGGCCCCGCGCGCTAGCGGGACGCTACCCCTCAGTGCTTTCGCGCTCCCCCTCGAGCGGAGCGTCGCCCTCGTGCATCGCCCAGGCTCGCTGCAGCGCCCGTGCCTCCGAGCTCAGGCGACGTTCGCGCTCGCGCAGGCGCGCCGCCAGTTCGAGCTCCTGCCGCTCGGCCGCCTGTTCCCGCTCGCTGCGCAGCCGCAGGAGCTCCGCGCCGAACTCAGGCGCGAAGGGCGGCGACTCGGGCACGAACGGAGCCAGCTCGCGCGCTTCCACCTCCACGTCGGCACCGCTCAGCAGGCGGATGATCGCGTTTCGAAGTGCTTCTCCGTCGCTGCCGCAGTCGGCGAGGATCTGGCTCGCAAGCCCCTCCCCCTCGCGCGCGAGCCCAAGGAGGATGTGCTCTGTGCCAACGTAGTTGTGCCCAGCGAGATTGCCTTCGCGGAGCGAGAGCTCGAGCACTCGCTTGGCGTGAGGCGTGAAGGGCATTTGCGCGGTCGAGAAGATTTCGCGGCGACCCACGATCCTTACGATTCGTGCGCGCACGTCCTCCGCTGTGATGCCCAGGGAGTCGAGCGCGCGCGCGGCCAGCCCCTCCGACTCGCGCAACAGACCGAGCAGGATGTGCTCGCTGCCTATGGAGTGGTGTCCCAGCAAGCGCGCCTCGTCCTGGGCAAGGACGACGACCTGCCGGGCTCGCTCAGTGAAGCGCTCGAGCGTCCTTCAACCATAGCGGGCGGCAACCGTTCGGCAACTCGCGCCGCCCCAGCCAGGCGCCTCAGTCACGTTGGCCGACGGCGGATGAAGAAAATGCGCGGCCGATGCGTCAACCTCCCAGACGCCGATCGTGAAGAGCAGAAAAGGTGCCAGTGGGGCCAGCCTGGAAGAGATCGAAGCGCTGTATCGCGAGCGCCTGCCCGCGTTCCTGCGAGTTGCCTGCGCGCTGCTCGGTGATCGGGAGCGTGCACGCGATGCGGTTCAGGACGCCTTCGCAGCCGCGGTGCGCCGGCGCCAGGACTTTCGTGGCGACGGTCCGCTTGCGGCCTGGGTCTGGCGGATCGTCGTCAATAGCGCGCGTAGCCACGGGCGTGCGCTTGCCGACGAGGGTCGTCTGCTCTACGCGGAAGTGGCGCGTAACGGCTCGACGCCGCACGGGGACGACCTGCGCGTGCGACTTGCCTTCGCGCGCCTGCCCGAGCGCCAGCGCCTGGCGCTGTTTCTGCGCCACTACGCTGACCTCGACTACGAGGCAATCGCGACAGCGCTCGAGGTGCGACCGGGCACCGTCGGCTCTACCCTGGCGAGCGCGCGCGGCAATCTCCGCGACCTGCTGGAGGAGCTAGAGGCGTGAGTCGGTCGAAGCCGCATGCCGTCACCGACGCCCTAGAGGCGCTTTCCCCCTACTTCGATGGCGAGCGGGGCGACTGGGAAAACGTGCTCGAGCGCGCGCGCGCGCTCCCCGAGCGGCGCTTCCGGGCCGCGCAGCGTCACCGGCTCTTCGCCCTCGCGACTGCGCTGGTCGTGCTCGCCGCGGTGGCGGCGAGCGCGCTCGGGCTCGGGCTCCGGGGCGGCTTCCCGGCCTGGCTGCACGGCGATCCTGGGCGACCCGCTCCCCCCGCCGCACAACGCGCCTTCGAGCGCGAGAACGCGCAGTCGTACGCGCGCTTCCCGCGCGGCACGCAGCTGCGGCTGCTGCTCCGTCAGCGCGTCAACGGGCGCACGTTTACCCTGCTCGGCTTTCGCGACCGGCGCTCGCTCTGCCTGCGCGTCGCTCGCGCCGATCGCCCGAACGGCCGCAACGTGACGGCCTGCACCACGGCCGACCAGCTGCACACGCCGGCGCTTGTCCTCGGCTCCGCCTGGTTCTACGCCGGGCGGAGCACCTTCGCGAGCGGCATCTTCGGCTTCGCCGCGGACGGCGTTCGCGGGATCGAGGTCGTGCGCGAGCGAAGCGGACGGCGAAGCGCGCTCCTCGCGAGCAACGCCTTCCTGCTCCTGCGCGCGCAGCGTGCGGGAACCGTTTCGCATCCACCTCCGCCTGATGCGGTGCTCGACGTCTACGCCCAGCCGGCAAGCGGCCGCCCTCTGCCCGTCCCCTTCGTCAGCGACTACGGCCTCTATCCCAAGCGGTCGCGCTCCCGCCCGGCCTATGTGACCCCGGGCAGCTTTCCGAAGCCTGCCGAGCTGCCGGGGCCGGCGAAGGTGACCGCGGGGCCATCATCGGCGCGGATCGACTGGATCGAGCGGCGGGAGCCGCGCGGAGCGCCGTTCGCGCCGCGCGGGTTGCGGCTCGCGCGCGAGCGAGTCTCGCGTTTTCCGTTTGCGCGCCTGCTGCAGCCCGATCCCAACGACCCCTACCGGCTCGGCATCTCCCTGCGCCGCGTCCACTTCGGCCGTGACGACTCGCTGCGCGACCGGCGTGGCACGACGCAGACGATTCTCTGCCTGCACGACTTGCCAGCTCTCTCGCGCGGCGGCTCCTCGAGTTGCATCCAGTACCCGCAGGGCTTTCACCGCTACGGCCCGCTCGTGCAGACAGGACTGCTGATCGGCCCGGGGCTGCAGGAGACCGTCGTCAGCGGGCTTGCCAGCGACGCGGTCGCCTCGCTCGTGTTCTACCCGCAGAGCGGCGCCAAGAAAGGCGTGCCACTTCACGACAACGCCTACGCTCTCCACGTTCGCGAGACGGAGCTTCCCGGCAAGCTCGTCGCCTTCGACGCGCGCGGTCGACCGATCAAGGTCGAGGTGGTTTCCGGCCCCAGCAGGGTGGAGCCCTGCCCGCGTGCGGAGCCGCCGCGGCGCCCGCCGCGTCCGCCGCGGCGCATTCAGCGGCTTGACCTGGGCAGGCGCTCGCTAGCAGGAGCGACGATCCTGGGCAAGACGCCGCGGCAGGTGGCGGCGGCGCTCGGGCACCCCTCGCGCCGGCACGGCGGCCATGACGGGTTGACGCTCTACTTCGGGCGCCTGATCGGCTTTCACTCGCACCTCTACGTCAATTTCCGCCTGCGACAGGGGCGGCTCGTGGCGGTCTCCGTTTCGCTTGACGATCCCGACCTGCGCGAGCGCAGGTTGGGGCGGATCCTGCGCCTGCAGCCCGATGCGCTCGAGCGCCTGATCGCCGCCCACTACGGCTCCGAGCTTCGGCTGGCGCAGCCCTACGGATCCATACCTGGGTTCGACTGCAGGGCGACCTTCGACATCCGCGGAACCCATCGCCACCTCACGATCGGCCTCGACCCGTTCCGCAAGCGCTCGTTCCTGTCTCTCTGGCAGGGCTGAAATCCGAACCGTAGACGGCGCTCGGGCCCGTCGAGGCGGGCTTTCTTGACCCGGTGCGTGAGCCGGGCAGCAAACCGGTCAACGAACCCGTCAATGCACGCGGCGCGCAAGTCGCAGGGCTTGTGCTTGTGAGAGTCGACCTTCGAGTCGCAGCGTCAGCGGCGGCCGCTGCCAAACCAGTGTTTTTGCGGCAAGTCGCAAGTGCGCTACAAGACGTTCCCCGCTGCTGTCGAGGTAGGAGAACAGATGCGCCTTGCCCAGCCAGATTGCCGGCCGCCCGTTGAGCGAAAGGAGCTGTACCGACGAGTACTGCTCGGTCTGCTTCGATGCGACTGGCGCCAAGCCGTGCGCTCTGAACTCGCTCAGCCAGATGGGCCGTCGCGGCTGGTAGACGACAGTAACCAGAGCGCCGCTCTCGGTCTCGGCCAAGTAGGCAGCGGCTGGAGGAGATGCGCGCCGAAGCAGCAGGATCCGGAAGCCGGCTCTGCGTTGCGCGGCCGCCAGGCTTACGAGCTCACCGGGAGGCACGAGTCGCTGCGAGGCGGGCCGCACACGCTTAACGACCTGAACGCGCTCTGCGCCGACGTCCAGCAGTCGCCCGAGTGCCGAGCGCGCCTGCGGCACGGCCAGCACCGTGGCAAGCAGCGCCGCACTGAAGGCCAGCGCGAGCAACAGGCCGCGCCGCCTTCTTCTACGACGCTGGCGTTGCTCGACGATCAGCGACCGCACCCGCGGCCGCAGCCGCAGATCCGCCTGTGGATACGCGAGCTCCGAGGCGAGCGCCTCAAGCCTTCGTTCCAACTCAGTCATCGTCAGCTCCAAGCTGCGTTCGCCGACGCTTCAGCGCACGCGTCCGGCGCGAGCGAACGGTTGCCAGCCGCAGCTTGAGCGTGGTCGCGGTCTCCTGCTCTGTGAGCCCGAGCAGATATCGGCAGGCGAGTACGTCGCGTTCGCGGTCGGGCAACTCGTTCAGGGCGTCAACGAGCGAGTGTGCTCGCTCCCGCTCGAGCAAGGTTCGCTCAGCGGAGGGTGCGCTTACGTCCGTCGCCCGGCCGGCCTCAAAGGCACGTAGCGCCAGCGAGGCCCGGCGAGCGCCTGAGCGACGTTGGTTGCGCGCCTCGTTGACGACGATACGGAGCAGCCACGGCCGAAACGGTGCCCCGGGGCGGAAGCGGCCGAGGGCGAAGAAGGCCTTGGCGAAGGCCGTTTGGGTTGCATCTTCCGCGTCGCTCGCGTTACCAGCCATCAGCGTAGCCGTTCGGAGGGCGATTCCTTGGTGGCGATCGATGAGCATGCCGAATGCCGTCTCATCGCCCGCCTGGGCTCGTCTCACGAGTTCTGCTTCATCTGACCAACGGCTCCCCACCTCGTCTTGCATATACACCGGCCACTCGGCTATCGGTGCTGCCCTCGTCAATGGGTACGGCGCCGTCGGCTCGGCACGCTGAACCCCAAACGCCGAATCCGGTGTAGAGAGAAAGAGCATGCTGATGTTCTTCTCGCCTCGCCGCCAGGCCGTAGTACTCGCCCTGGCCATCGCAAGCCTGACGGTCGGCTGCGGAGCCGGTCTTTCAACGGGCGGCGACCGCGGCAAACCCGAGGCCGATTCTGCTCGGGCGCAGCTCGCCTCTTCCGCAACCTCGGCGCCGCGCACGACGGTCTACTTCTTGACCGAAGGCGGGCGTGCGCCGATCGGCGTCCGAAGGACGCTCGGCCAGGCCAACGACACCCCTCTCGCTGCCCAGGCGGTCGAGGCACTCTTGGCCGGGCCTTCCGCAGAGGAGCAGGCGGCGGGCCTCAGATCCGCGATTCCCGCGGGCGTGGCACTGCGCTCGTTCTCGACCAGGGCATTCGGCGGAACGGAGGCTGTCGTTGATCTGTCCGGCCTGCCGCCAGGCGCGGACGGAGTCGAGCGAGTGCGGGTGATCACTCAAGTAACCCGCACCGTCGTCGGCGTCTCCAGTATCTCGCGCGTATGGCTGCGCGATGACGGGCGGCCCTGGGGACTCTGGGATATGCATGGCGGGATGCTCGACCGTCCACACGACTACGCAGAGCTGCTCGGTTTCTACCGCATCTGTGCGGCCAAAGCGGGCACAGAGGCAGTTGAAGGCGATTGCTTCAGCGCCCTTCCCTAGCCAGGCTGGCAGGCCCTCCCCGCCGAGTCTCGAGTTCTCGGGCCCCAAGGGTCACATTCAGCGATGGAAGCTCCGTCGTCGCCCGCTGACGGCCAGACCCGCACGCTCGCGAACGCGATACTGGTCTCCCAGAAACGTGCAAGAAGCTGTCCACGGCGAAGTTCTCTGCCGCGGCTTCAGATCAGCATCTGCTTGCGAGCTGGCGCGGCACGATCAAGGGCGCCTTCGGTGAGTGCCGGTTATCAGCACTACGGCTCGGAGCTCAGCCTTGCGGAGCCCTACGAATCCAAGCTCAGGCCGACTGTAAAGCGACATTGGACATCCGCGGGACTGATCGCGATGTCACGCTCGGACTCGGCCCTTCCGCAACGCACGTACTGTTTCTCTTGGGAGGGCTGAGGTCCGTACCGTAAACGGCACCGGGGCCAGTCGAGGCGCACCTCTCTGACCCGATGCTTCCCCGGGGGACAGGAGCCCGGCAAAGCAACCCGCCCCTCACCTCAGCGCCCGACGCGAAGCGACCATGATCGGTCCGTAATAAGGGAGCCGTTCTTGCCGGGGTAGCAGGGGCCGCAGTAGATCACGAACTGGTAGAGGCCCGGGCGTAGGCGCGGGACGCGAAAGCGCAGCCGAACGTCGCGAGGATGGTGGCGGAAGTCGAGCCGGCCAAGCAACCGGAAGCGAGGCGCCCGCGGCGGCGCCCGCGCGATCTCCTCGCAGAAGCCGAATGTCTTGGCGTTTGGGCGACACGGGTGCGGCCCAGGAGCGCGTGCCTTCGCGACCAGGTACAGCGGCATCGGCGAGAGAGCCTTGTAGGCGCCGGCACGGACTTCGACGAACCGACCGATGCGTGCAGTCGCGGGGCGCACCGAGAGCAGCGCAATGTCGGCGTGGCTACTTGCGACAAATGCACCGAGCGCGCAGGCAATCGCCAGTAGCAGCGGCCCAGAGCGGCGCAACGTCACGGTGAATCTACGCAGGCCGCGGCTCGATAGGTCCTCGGTCACGTTGGCGATTGAGGCCGGGAGATCGTGGCTTCGCGCGCAGCCGGGCCGCCGGCGCGACGCGCGAAGGATCCAGCGGCGCGTGCTAGGAAGACCCAACGATCACATCGAGTAGCTCGACCGGAGGCACGATCTTGCTGACGACGCTCCCGGACTTCAGGTCCACGACCCGGAGTGCACGCGGCGTCCGCACGTACGCAAGGTCCCCGGCTGTCTGCACGTCCCACACCTGCTCTCGGTCGAAGAGATGGAATCCCTTGCGTACCTCGAGCGTGTACGAGCGAAGGCCGGGCTCCGTAACGCCTCGCGATCCGTAAACGAGCAGCCTGCCGGCGGCGAACGCTGCTCCGCCCGCCCTTGGATTGAGCACGCGCGAGGTCCAGTCGCCAAGATTGACCAGTGAGGCTCCCGCCGCAACCGAAGCGACGCCTGAGCGGCCCGAGGCCACGAAATCACGGCCGAAGACGAGCACGCGCCCGTCGCCAAGCAGGAGAGCGTGCCGCTACCGGGCCCACTCAGTCCAAAGACTCATCCGCTCCGCTCGCGCCGGACTCGCCAGCGAGCAGGTGCTCTGGAGAAAGCGTTCGCGGGGCTCGAGGAAGGAGCGCGTTAAGGGTCGAAAGTGCCAGAGTCCGCTCCTAGGGACCGCCGGGCGGCATCGTGACCTCGCGCGTGGAACCGTCCTTCCACGTCGCCGTGATTCCGCGCACATCTCGGAGCCGCATACCCTTCTCGAGCTCGTAGAAATAGCCGTTGTTCCTGAGCGTCGCCTCGTGCAAAAGGCCGCCGACGTTCACCTGAACGCGCGCAACACCGTCCGCTGCCACGCCGTAGACACGGGTGCTTCCGAGCGCCGACAGGATCGCCCACGTGATACCGGGTGAGCCATCCAGGGTGTTACAAGTTCCAGCAGCGCGGATCTCGAAGCAGACGGCTCCGTGGCTCGTCGGGAAGGCCGAGACGGTGTCGTGCTGGCTGCCGACATCGCTGAGAAGGGTCGCTGACCGGTCGGTCAGCGGCTCACCGGGGCCGCTCCCCGGGAGCTCCACGCCCCATCGTTCCACCGCCTGAGCGAGGTCCAGGGCGTCGGCGGGAGTGGCGTCTCGACCATGCGCCGGACCGTTGAGAGCCGAGGCCGGCGTCTCGGTGAGGGCGCGAACTGCGAATGCTGCTGCTGTCCCGCCGCCGGCCAGCACCGCGACGGCTGCGACGAGCAGAGACCCACGGAGAGGCAAGCGCCGCACGCCCGGCTGCCGAAGTCGACGCGCCTGCGTCAAGACGACCAAGTGGCGTGCCCGCCTGCGAACATCGGCGAGGTCAGCTCCGGGAGGCGCTTCGCACTGGCCTGAGAAGCGTTCGGACAACATGGTGTCGAGGCTGTTGCTCATCGGTGGACCTCCTTGTCTGCCACCTTGGCTTGAGTGAGTCGCCGGGCGAGAGCCGCCTTCGCCTGGGTCAGCGTGGCGGACACTGTGCCGGGAGCTATCTCGCTGACTTCGGCGATCTCGCCGTGCGTCATGTCCGCGAAGTAGCGTAGGAAGACGATGCGCCGCTGACGCGTCGGTAGCGCTCGCAGCGCTGCGTCGAGCTCCGGATCAAGCTCGGGATGCGGGAGCTCAGGCCTCCACCAGAGCGGCGTCTCCTCCGCAGCGTCTGCGGGTAGCGGAGCAGGCACGTCACGTCGGCGCAAGTCGAGGGCTTTGCGCAGCACGATCCGCCAAAGCCACCCCTCCAGCGACCCGTCGCCGCGAAAGTCTCCGGAACGAGCGAGAGCACGTGCGAAGCCGCCCTGTACCGCGTCGTGTGCGGTTTCGACATCTCCCGTCACCGCCGTCGCCAAGCGGCAGAACGCCGGATAGCGCTCCCGGTAGATGCGCTCGATCTGGTCGGCGAGCGTGCGGTTATCGATAGCCACATCCTCTACGACGCCCGCGGATGTCAAAAACGTTAGACCGATGATGTCCGTGACCGTGGCGGTGCGCCGCGTGAACTCGTTCCCGCTGTTGAGTCCTTCGGCGTGCGAGCTGCGCTGCGGCGACTACCCAGGCAGCGCACCTGAAGTTCGCAACGGCGATCTCCCGCCCTGTGAGCAAAGGGCTTGGTGCCGGACACTTCCCCAGGCGGGCGCAGCTGAGAGCCTCAGGCCGAGCGAGAACGGCGCTTCGAGCAGCTCCACCGCCAGCATGGCGCGGAGGTTCTCGCCTTCGCGCTTCTGGCGGGCAACCAGGGCTCGTGCGCGATGTCGTCACGGGCCCCTTCCTCGAGCTTGGCGACGCCTGGCGTCGAGGGCGACATGCTGCCCTGGCTGCTGGGCGTCGCGCGTCGCGCACTGGCGAACCAGTGCCGCGGCGCCGGTCGACGAGCCGCGCTGCTGCAGCGGATCGGAGCGCAGGCAGCAGGCTGGCGGTCTGAGCCGCGCGAGCGACCGTTCTGCACGCACCCGCCCGTCGGCGCCCTGTCGAGCGTGAGGCCGGCGGTCACGTCCGGCAGCGCCTTATGACGCGATGGAAGTACGCATAATGTCGAGCGTGCACCGGTCAGCGGTCTCGCTTGCGGCAGCCGTCGCTGCAGCACTCGTCGCGAGCGCCACAGGATCATCCCCGGCGCGAGCTTTGTCCGTCCGTCAGGCGAAGACGTGCAGTCCCGGATTCGTCCATGTCCGCCCTCACGGCAGCCACGGCTGCGTCTCCCTTTGGCGCTACCTGCGTCGTCCTCTCCACATCCCGACCATTGCGCCCGGGAGCCTCTGTCCGCTGACGCCACCGAGCGGCGACATCGCGGCAGTCGCCGCGAGAGGACTTGTGGGAACCGCCTTCGGGCCAGGCCCGGTGTATCCGGGTTTCGGCTTCGCTCAGACAGCCATCTTGAGGTTCCACTACCCTGCTCTACCGGAGAGTCTCGATTACGGAACCGGGTGGAGCGGGCAGAAGGTCATGTGGATCTTGGCTGCTCGCTACGGCGGCCCAGCGCTCGTTCGCGGTCGCCAGCTTGACGGGACGCTTCCTCTTCGCATTGATGGCAAAGCCGAGCGCCGGCTGATCGGAAGCGGCGGTGCCCCGTCGAGCACGAGCTTCCGAGCGCCCGGCTGCTATGGGTACCAGATCGACGGTCTTCGGTTCAGTTACGTGATCGTCTTTCAAGCACAGGCCTGGGCGTCGGCGTCGTAGTCGGGCGAGCCGAGTTGGACGGCATGAGTAGTACTCACGGTGCTCCTGCTCCTCGTACGCCATCGGATGCAGCTGAGTCAGCGCCGCAGTGACCGTGTCCTTCGCCGCCCTCGCAGTGTTGCCGCCCACACCGCGCGGCTACCGCGACCTAGGGACGTCGAGCCGCCTGAACCGCCTCCTCTTCGCCGCCGTCGGACGGCGTCCCGGCGGGATAGGGTCGCGCGGGCGTCACGTCGCCGGCGCCAAGCCTTCGATGAGCCGACCGAGGAGCGCCAGCGTTGCCTCCGCCGAGTCCCAGCGGTGCAAGCTCGCCGCATAGGTCACTCCGTTTTCCTGCCAGACGAATGTGTAGTGGCCGCCGAAACCACACCCGCACACGGCGTATGAGCGCTGTCGGTAGAGGCGGCCGCGCCGCCCCCCGAGCGTTCGTGCGCCGAGGTCGCGCTGGCGGTAGGGTCCGGGCGCGAGCTCGAGCAGCTCGTCCGAGAGCGAACCCTCGAGGATGACGAAGTGCAAGAACCAGCGCGGACGGTTCAGTTCCCAGTGCGTCGGATCGACTGGGACGCCGTACGAAGCCCCGACGTAGACCCAGTCGGCCGGTGTCTTCTCGGGCTTGTCGAGCGAGAAGGAGAATGTCCGCGGAACGGTGCCGTCGCCGGCGTGCGGCAGGCGCGTCGGGCAGAGCACCTGGAAGCGCGCCAGCGCTTGCACCTCGCTGCAGTTTGTCGCCATTGCGGGTGGGGCCGGGAAGAGTCTGGTCGGCGGAGGCCCGACACGCGCCGGACGAGGAGCCGGGTGCGACGCCGCACGCATATCCGCGCCAGAGGCGACAAGGACGGACGTCAGCAGCGCCGTGATCATGGACGCTGCAGCGACGAGGCGCTTCTGTCGGATCACCGTACTTCTTTCTAGCTATAGCTAGGAGGGATTGGCGAAATGCCGACGGGCGACGACCCACAAGAACCGTCCGATCCCCTCGCCCGGCTCGTGCTGTTCGACTACCTCGTCTGTTAGCAGTTCAAAGCCTGCTTCTCGTAGAAGCTCCCGACTCGTGTCGGCGTCGTAGCAGCTAAAGAACATCGTGACTCCCACGAAGTCACCGATCCAGTCCACGGTTCCGCGGACGCTCAGCGTGGCGAGAAACGCGCCGCCTGGCTGCAGCCAACGAGCGATCTTGCGAAACAGCGCCGAGTGCTCTTCACGCGGGACGTGTGTGAGCGAGTACAACGCCGTGACGCCGCCAAACGAGGCATCAGGGAAGTTGACGCTCGCGAAGTCAGCACGAACGAACCGCGCGCCCGGGACGTTTTGACGCGCGAGCGTGAGCTGCCGTTCGGACATGTCGACGCCTACGACGCCGAATCGTTCCGCGAGTCGCCGCGTAGACGGAACGCCCGGCCCGCAACCGAGGTCTAAGACCTTCGCTTCATCGTCGAGCAGCGCAATGAACTCGTCGAGGAAGCGGTCTCTCGGGTCACCTTCAATGCTCCGGGACCACTCGGCGTACGTCTCGCCGAGAGCGTCGTATCCTGCGCGCACGATTTCCTTGCGAGGATCTATGCGCTCACGATAACGCTACGCAGCGACGAGGGCGGCGCGGTCACGCATTACGGCCTGGCGAGGCGCGCAAGCATGATCAGGTCGGCGTGGAGCCGCACGCGCTCGATGCCACGTACGTGAAGGAACGCGAGCCGAAGTTATGCTTTAGGTTCCCGAACTCGCGCTCGACGGCGGAGCGGCGGCGGTACAGGTTGCGCCACCCGTCGGTTCCGCGCTGAACCGGCGTTGCAGGCTGAATCCGGCCCTTGCGGAGGGGGATGACCGGGGCGATCCCGCGCGCATGGCACTCGTCGTAGACGCGGTTGTTGTCATAGCCGCGATCTACCCGCCACCGGCTGGGGGTCGAAGCCGCGAGCGCGCACTGCGTCGAGCAGCGGTGCGACGTACAGCGACTCGTTCCGCCGACCCGTCTCGACCTGCCACGCGAGCGGAAGGCCCGTGACAGGCCCAGACCGCGGCATGGATCTTGTAGCCGTAGAAGCCGCCACCCTTCCGGGTCGAGAAAGCCGAGCGATGCCCCTCCTAATGCGACGCCGGCAGCCTGAGCTGGTTCAGGCCGCGCTGCGCCTCGGCGCGCAACGCACACGTCGGGTGTGAGCCGAAGTAGATGCGCACGATGGTTTCATAGGCGCGGCCAGGGCCGGGGCCGGCCAGCTCGTACTCGCCGCCGGCAACGTACTCGCCCTCGCAGCAGGGGAAGTGCTTGGCGCGGCTGAAATCGAGCCGGATCGGCTGCTGGCGGCCTGTCGCGGGTTGGAAGATGATCGCCCAGACGATGACGCCGCCCCGAGGCAGGTGCGCGAGAGTCTTGTTCGGAGGATCGGCGGTTGCTAGATCGCGGTAGCGGACGTTCTTGGCGATCCAGGCGGCCGACTGCTTGGGCGCCGGGCCAGCGCCTGGTGCACCGTAGAGCGAACGGACGGTGCCGCTCGCGCCCGTTTGCCAGCCGGGCAAGGGGCGAAAGGCGAGTGGCCGCGCCCAGGGGACGCCGCGAGCGTCGCGTCGAAAGGTCGGGCGAGCCTCCCTGCGCGGATCTCGCTTCGCATCGTCAGTCCCTGCGTGTTCGCCGCCGCTATCCGGTTTGCGTCGGCGAAGCTCCAGACCCCGCGGTCGAGTCGGTAAAGCAGACCGCCGCTGTAGACACCGGCCGGCGCGAGCGCAAAACGGCGCGGTCTGGCGGCCGCGGCGGGGCCGCGCCAGCGGCCACTGAAGCGAAGCGCACCCGTCGGGACGGTCGCTGCAGACACGCCGACGCGGTCGAAGGCCAGCTCCAACCCGACGAGCAAGTTTCCGTAGGTCCGACGGACACGCCGGCCGCGGTAGCGCAGCTCCGCCAGCACGGTTGGCGCCCGCGACCAGCGCCGCAGCCGCAGGAGCGGCGTGAGCAGCCTGACGACGGCTCTCTTCGCGTGCCAGCAGTCGCGATCGGGCTGACGCCACGACCAGCAGAGCGCACGCTCGGCCGGGTAGTAGCGGCCAGGAATCCCCGGCAAGCCTCCGATCGTCGGGAAGAGGCGCAGATAGCCCCGCTCGGGCAGCGTGATCCGCGTTCCGCCAGCAAAGAGGGCGGCGTCGCTCCGTCGCCCAGAGCGTGCCAGCCGGATCGTCCGCCAGGTGCCATCGGCGCCGACGCCAACAAGCCGCTCGAACGGCCCGCCCGCAGCCGCGGGGGCGGCGCCAAGCCGGCGACAGCGAGCACGACGGCCAAGCTCGCCGCGCCGGCGCCCAGCCGCAAGCGCATGCGGCTTCCGCTCAACGCGCCCATTCGACCTGCGCGTGGACCCGGCGCTGGGCATCAAAGGAGGCGAGCCGGCGTACCAGCCCGCTCAGGTCGACCCGCCGGGTGGGGGCGCGGCTGTCGAGCGCGAGCGTCTTACCCTCGGTCGTCGCATACAGCAGCCAGTCACCCTGCCAGGAGAGGCTCGCCCAGCGCTCGCAGGCCGCGAAGCGGAGCCGCCCAGCGTAGACCTCGCGGGCGCGCCTGTCGCCTGGGCGCAGGACGTAGAGCGACTCCCGCCCGCCCTTGCCGTAGCCGGTGGTACCGCTTGTGAGCGCGAACGCGACGGCGCTGCCGGTAGCGCTGGCGACGAGTCCGCTCTGACCGGCGACGGAAAGCCGCCCCCTTCCGGCCGGGAAGCGCCCCGAAGCGAACACGGAGCCGTCCCGGTGCAGAACGGCGACGCGGCTGCGGTCGAGCACGCCGATCAGACCGCCCGCAAGCGGCTCGAACGCGCTCTGTCTTCCGAAGCCGAGCCTGCCCAGGTCGGCGAGACGACGCCAGCGCTGACCGTCGAAGCGCTCGAGTAGACCCGAGCGGGTGGCCGCCAACACACTCCGGCCGGCCGGGTCGAAACGAGCCTCGCGCAGCCGCGCGCCGACGCGGCGCAGGAGCGACCCATCCGAGGCGCGCAGATCGAGGCCGAGGAACCCCCCGTCGTAGCGCCAGGTCAGGAGCTGACCGCTCCGCGTCCAGCCGAGCGGCCGCTCGTTGTCGCCGAGCTTTCGCTCGCGGCCGCCGAGCGGCGCCAGGTAGAGGCTCTCCCGCGCGCGACCCGGTCCGTAGCGGTCGTAGCTGAACGCGAGCGCGCGCGGCCCCAGCGTTGCGAACACGCCGGCCGCGCGGAAGCGCCCGCTCGATCGCCAGAGCTCGTGGCCGCGGCGCAACACGGCGATCCGATCCCGGCGCTGCACGACCGAGGCGCCCGCGCCCGCGACCGCCATCCAACTGACACCGGCACGTTGCCGCGGGGGAGCGGCGGCGCGGACGCGGCCGTCCGGAGAGACGGTGTAGACGGCGCAGGGGGTGGTGACGCGTAGCGCAGCCGGGAGCGCGAGCGCGTGCGCGAGCGGCGACTTGGCACACGCAGGCGGCGACGCGCGACTCGAGCGCGCCAAGGGCTCACCGGCAGCAAGCGCGGTGAGGAGGGCGGGCAAGAGCAAGACGGGAGCGCGACCCACACTGAGAGTACGCACGGAGCACGGCAGCGGGTCCCGGGTTGCCCGGCTCGCGCGCCACGAAAGCCGTTTGGAGACATGTACCAGCGTCGACGCGGGCGAGCGCGAGTTCGGGCGATTTGAGCCTCTTCGGGCACCGCCGTGGGTAACTCGGCACGCGGACAAGTTGGCGCATGACGAGATGGGGTCACGCGCGCTCCGCCACGCTCGTAGTCTCGGTTGTTGCTGAAGACAATCGAGAGAGGAGGCGGCGGATGCGCGTGACGACGCTATTCAAGCGCTTGTTGCGATTGGATGGAGTGCGAGTAGTCGCAGTCCAAGTCGG
>JBBRYW010000053.1:0-17846 GCA_038237235.1 Gaiellales bacterium | reverse complement strand
GCTCTCCAGCGAGGCAAGGCAGACCTCGAGTGCTGTTCGAGTCGGGTTCGCGGCCCGGGAGTAGTCGTATCCCTTGTGCACGCCGACGCTGTCGTGCACGAACGTCGACGTCTGGTAGATCGGAGTCGTCACCGCGCCGGTGGTGGGGTCAGGCTCCTGCCCGTCGTGGATCGCGCGCGTCTCGAAGTCCATCAGGCTCGATGCTAGCGAGGCACGGAGGGCCTCCGCGAAACGATTGGCGAAACGGCCCAAGAGCACAGTAACGTAGCTCACCGTGAACGGCTGGCCGGGACGCCGTAAGGCGGAGGCGTTGCGACAATGGGCAGTCCTCCAGGCGACGATCAGCCGAGCGGCCGAGGTAGGTGCGATCGAAGGTCTGATCGCTCTTGGATCGTTTGCCAAGGGCGATCCTGACGAGCTCAGCGACCTTGATCTGGTCGCGGTAGCCGCGCCCGGACGGTTTCAGGACGCATGGGCGACGCGCCATCAGCTTGCCGGAGATGTGCTCGTTACATGGGAGTCTCGCGCGAACCCCGATTTTCAGCTCAGGTGGTTCAAGTGGCTGACGCGGGACGTCGTGAAGGTCGAGTGCGGCATCGTAGACCCGACCACCGGGAGCAAGGAGCTCGCGGAGCCGTTCACCATCCTGCTGGGCAACGCGTCGCTCGCCGACAGGTTTCCACGCATCTCGCGGGCAACGTTGGAACAGCGCGCGGCGCTACTCAGGGAGCAACAGCAGGTATTCGACCCTGACGAGATGACCGCCGGGGAGAGGATCGACTGGAAGATCTCCGAGCTGAAGCACGCGGTTCGTGACGCGCTGCGCGGCGAGCGAAACGGCACGTGACCGAGCCAGAGCCGTGGAGCGGGCCGGCCTCCCGGACCGCCCCGAGCACGCCGGCCGGCTGCTCGTCACCCGAGCGGGCGGCAGGGAAAGTCCCGCCAAGGCGCCGTGGTCCCCGGGCTCGGCGCGCGACCGACGAAGGCCCAGGTGACCTTGCGGTAGGCGGGCTGACCGCTGGGGCACCGCTGTCGGCCGCTCGCGAGCAGCACGACCCGGTAGCGATGGAATCTCCCCTGGACACAGCTGGGCTTGCAGTCGTTCAGGAACGCCGCTCCGTCGGCTGCGGCGAAGCGCTCACCCCATCCAGTCCACGTCAGGCCCGAGGCGAAGAAACCCCGTCGGCGCACGCGAAGACCACCTTCTTCGGTCGTACGACCGGCTTCCCTGCGCAGTTTGGAAGTGCAACCTCGAGCTTGCGGGCTGAGCCGTTGCCGATGGATGTGAACGTCAGGGCGCTCGCGGGAGCAGCAGGCCAACCAGGAACGATCGGCGCATGCCGATCCAACCGACCACCGGCTCGGGCTACGCCGGCTGAAGCACGTCCACGACGCGCTGCTCACCCGCGTCGCGGTACTCCGACCCGAGCTTCTCCTCGAGCTTCGTCTCGAGCTCGCCCGACGCCGCCAGCTCCTCGACGATGTCCGCGCCCCCGACCAGCTCGCCGCCGATGAAGATCTGCGGGATCGTCGGCCAGCCCGACAGCGACGACAGCTCGGCCCGGATGCGGGGGTCGGGCAGCACGTTCACCGCGGTGACGGGGGCACCCGCCGCATGGAGCGCCTGCAACGCTCGCGTCGAGTTCCCGCACATGGCGAAGCCCGGCGTTCCCTTCATGAAGAGAGCGACCGGCTCGCCCTCGATCACCTGCTGAATCTGCTCACGAATCTCGCTCACTGGTTCGATCCTTTCGTCTTGATGCGCAGCTCATGGATAGTGCCGTCGGCGAGGGGAGCTGCGAGCGCCTCGTAGACGAGCTTGTGCTGCTCGATCAGCGAGAGCCCGTCGAAGCGGCCACTCGTCACGGTCACCTGGAAGTGGTCGCCGCCACCCGTTCGGTCGACGACAGAACGCTCCCCCGCTTCGGGAAAAGCATGCTCGAGCAGTGTCTGAAGTCTGTCTGAGCTCAGCGCTTCTTCACGGTCAGTATCGCCTCCATGCCTCGCTCGCGGTGATCCGCGATCGAGCACCATAGAAGGTACCGGCCGGGAACGAGCGTCGCGCGGAGCGTCACCTCGTGCTCGGGCAACGTCTCCTTGACACGGTACGTCTTCGCGCCCTTCGCCTGCCTGCGCATCGTCAGATCGTGTGGATCCTCGCCATAGTTGACGAGCTCGATGATCGCCGGGCCGGCCTTGACCCACTGGCGCGAGAGTCTGAACGAGTACTCATCCGAGGCGACCTGGACGCGCGCCGGGATCACGGGCTTCCTGCTGTCGAGCGCTCCGGCCGTGAGCGTGGGCGCCGAAACGAGGACGGCGAGTGCCGCCCCGAGTGCGACTCTGCCGAGAATCATTTGACGAGCTTCGGGCGCGAGTAGCTGCGAGCGTTCGGGATGATGGCGTCGGCATCTGCGCCGAACCACTGCTCGAGGATTCCGCTGTAGACGCCGCGGAAGTCGGCGGTCGCCTTCAGGTTGCCCTCGCTGTCGAGGCCCTTTGCCAGGCCGGGGAACTCGCCCACCATCTGGCCGCTCGTCTTCGTCCCGAGCAGGAGGCCGAAGCCGGCAGCGCCGTGATCGGTGCCGAGCGACCCGTTCTCGCGGGCACGCCGACCGAACTCCGACCAGACCTGGACGAGGACACGGTCAGCGATCCCGCGCGCCTCGAGGTCGCGCTGGAAGGCGAGCAGCGAGTCCGAGGTCAACTGCAGGCCCTTCGCGAGCGCGTCGGCTTCGTCGGCGTGCGTGTCGTAGCGGCCCGGCGCTTCGAGCGAGACGCACCGGAGAGGCAGGCCGGCGCCTAGCATCGCTGCGAGCGCTGCGAGGCGGCGGGGGAAAGGATCGTTCTGGCTGGCCGGGTACTTGACCGGGCTGTTGATTGAACCGCCGCCGAACTGCTGCACCTGCTGGCGCAGGCGATGTGACTCGGAGATGGCCTCGCCGGCCTGCCTCAAGGCGTAGTCCTTGTCGTTCTCGTGCGCGAGCCCGAGCGAGCCGAGCGCCTCGAGCATCCGGCTCGCGACGTCGCCCGAGACCTTGTCGACCGTGAACGTGTAGCGGTCGGGGCTGTCCATCGAGGAGACGGGCATGGTGTTCGTCGCGAGGGCCGGCTGCAATCGGTTGTCGAGCGCGAGGCCCTGGAGAGGGTTGTCCCGGCGACCGGTCGCGTCGAGATAGCGGCCGAGCCAACCGGTTCGGACGGTCGCGTCGGTCGCGCCGACCTCCCAGTAGTGGCGCGAGGTGAAGTGCGACTTGTCCGGGGAGGCGTAGCCGATGGTCGGGAAGACGGTGGCCTTGCCCTCGCCGTGCAGCGCCGCCAAGCCCTGCATGGCCGGGTGCCAGCGAAGCCGGCTGTCCTCTGCGAACGGGATCCCCGCGTTGCCGGCGAGCGCCAGCTTCGGCCTGAGCTGCCGGTAGAGCGGGTCGCCGGTGGGGGCCAGGATCGAAAGCACGTCCGCGCCGCCGTCGAGAAAGACCGAGACGAGGACGCGCCCGTCGCCGGCGTCGGCCGCGGCCTGTGCGATACCCGACTCGAAGGCGGATGCACCGAGCCGCGCGCCGCCGTAGACGGCGAGCGCAACCCCGGCGGACTGCGCGAGGAAGCGACGTCGCGACAGTCCCGTACCCGCCGGAAGCGGCATGCCGGGCTCGATCGCGGGCAGCCCATTGCCTGCTTCGGCAACGGCGCGGCGGAAGAGCTCGCTGCGCGAGAAGTCGTTACAGCCGCAGGCTCTGTTCAGAGGCGTCGGCATCGTTACGCGGTCTGCATGTCGGGAGAGATGGCCACGAGCTGTCGCAGCGCGTTCATCACCATGGCCCGTGAGCCGTGCGCGGCGAGCGCCTTCGAGGTGAAGTCGAGCAGCACCTTGCGGGTGCCTGGAAGTGGGGCGGGCACGTGCCAGTAGGCGAGCGCCTTCTTGACCATCGCATCGGACGTCGCGGGGAGGCCCGCCGAGGCAGCGTCATCGAGGGCGGCCGGCTTGAGCGCCCAGGCGGCGGTGTCCCAGCGCCCACGCACCGTCGCCGTGTCGAGCCAGCGGTCGTCGTCCCAACCTGCGACGTTCGGCGGGTAGAAGAGGCGCTGTCCGGCCTCGACTCCGAGGTTCGGCCACTTGCTGCTGTCCACGCTGCGGCCCATGGCGCGAAGCAGTCCCGCCGTGTAGACGACAGGTGGCTTGATCATGCGCGGGCCGCGGTAGAGATCGGGATGCATCAGAATCGCCTCGACTACAGGGCGGATGGAGTAGCTCTTGCGGTAGAGGCTCTCGAGCGCCTCCTGGGTGGCTGCGCCGGGAACCGTCGGCATGAAGTAGCTCCACAGCTTTCGTACGAAGAAGGAGGAGTGGAGGGGGTTCTGCAGGCAGAGCTTGCAGGAATCCTGCCAGTCGAAGTTGCCGGTCTTGCCGAAGATCGTCTTGGCGCCGTCGTCGTGAAGCGAGGGCTCGTAGCGGAAGTCGTAGTCGCCGAGCTGCTTGCTGCGCTTGCTGCGCCACCCGGTCAGAGCGCGCGCCTGCTCGCGGACGTCCGACTCGCCGTAGCCACGGTACGCCCCGAGCGTGAAGAGCTCCATCAGCTCGCGCCCGTAGTTCTCGTTCGGGGAAAGCCTCGTGTTCTTGTTCCCCGACAGCCAGAGCAGCATCGCGGGATCCTTCGTCACGTTCAGCAGGAGCATCGCGAAGGAGCCAAGACCGCCTTTCCGCAAGAGCTCATTCTGATCGAGCATCAGCTTCTGCGACTTGACGCCGACGATCGAGGTCGCGAACCAGTCGTGCCAGATGAGGGTCATTCGCTCCACGAGCGGCTGGTTGGTGCGAATCATCCTGTCGAGCCACCAGAGGTGATCGTGGCCTCTCGCGTCGTAGGGCGCGATCGGCAAATGCTTGTCGTCGGTCGGGGCCGGTCCGGTCAGCTTCTCGGAGCCGGTGGGCCGCGTCAGCGAGAGGACGGCGTTCTTCACACCCTTCTTCGCCAGCGACTTGCTCTGGCCGGGCTTCGGGCCGAAGCCGGCGCGCCAGAGCAGGCGCTCGGCCTGCGCCTCGCGAAAGTGGCCGCGATAGACCGGCAGTGTCATGCCGACTCCTCGCACGGCGGATGCGAAAGGGCGCAGCTGCGGGGGAACCGGAGGGATGCCGGGGTCATAGGGCCAACCTCTTGAGGCTCATGCGGAGCGAGCGACTGACGCTCGTAGGCGTCACTCCGGCGATCCCAAACCCGTAGGGTGCTCATGCATCCGTTGTATCGCAGGCGCGCCGGGGCTGAGTAAAAGCCACTACCGCGCCAGGTAAAAGTTCTGTGAGAGAGCTGTGGGAATGCGGGCGCTTGGCGGGGCGTTAAAGATGGACGTGGCGGGAGAGTGGAACATTCCGTACGACCTCGGCGGGATCTTCGGCCCGGTCGCCGACAGCACACGCTGCGGAGAGAAGCGGAGGCGGGCGCTCGAGGAGGTCGTGCAGCTCGCGGTCGAGATCGCACGGGAGGGCAGGGAGGGCCGGAAGATCGGCACGCTCATCGTCGTGGGCGACGTCGAGGAGACGCTCGCCCACTCGCGTGCGCTCCTGCTCGACCCGCTCTACGGACACGATGCGGAGCTCCGCCACATCTCGCGGCCGGACTTCCGCGAGACCGTGAAGGAGCTGGCTCAGCTGGACGGCGCCTTCCTCGTCGACGACCGCGGCACGTTCGTCTCGGCGGGTCGTTTCATCGACGTCGACGTCGACGTCGACTCAGCGAACGTCTTCGTCCCCGGGCTTGGCACGCGCCACGCGGCGGCGGCCTCGATCAGTGCCGTCACCCGGGCGATCGCCGTCGTCGTCTCGCAGAGCTCCATCGTCCGGGTCTTCGCGCGCGGTGAAGTGCGGGCCGAGATCATTCCGGAGCTGTTTTTGCTGTCGCGCCAGAGCGTGTTCGCGGCCCGGGCCGACGTGCGACAACTGCCGGAGGCGGGGCTCACGCTGGCGGTGGCCGGCGACAGCGCCTGACTCGGGCTCGCGGGGCCTTAGCGGTGGGCAGAGTTCCGAGCCCAGGCGGCCCCGCTCAGCTTCGCGAGACGGCCCGCGCCGGGCCGTACCAGCTCCGCGATCCGTCCAGGCTCACCTCCTGCAGCCAGTAGCGAGCGACCGTCCCGGCCGCCGGGGCGCGGCGGTCGAGGAACGAATACGAGCGCCGGCCGGCCGGCACGAGCGCCTTCGTGACTCGGATGCGCTTGCCCCGTACCTCGCGGTAGACGTGAAAACCGGCCGTGTCGAGCTCGGACGCCGTCGACCACCGCACGACCACGCCTCGGGCCGAGCGCGTCGCCGACAGCGAACGCAGCCTCACGGCGAGCGGCCCGTCGAACGTGATCGTGACGAGGCCGTTGCCGAGCCGCGCTCCCGAGAGCAGCGTGACGCCGGTGGCCGTCACAGCAGCGAAGCCAGAGCCGCCTCCGCCTCCACCGCCTCCGCCGCCCGCGTCGCTGCTGCCGCCACCGCCGCCTCCTGCCAGGCCGCCGCCGCCGCCGCCGCCCGCGTCGAACCCTGACCCTCCCGCCCCGCCAGCCACGATGCCAGGCGTTCCTGCAACGCCGGTCATGCACGCGACGTCGGGCAAGCCGGCGAGTCCGCCGATCGCTCCGACGGCTCCGCCGCCGCCGCCAGCAGCGCAGGCGACACCTGCGCCGGGGCCCCCGTTGCCGCCGTTCGCACCTCCACCAAGGCCTCCGACTCCGCCTCTTCCGCCCGGACCAGCACCGGCGCCGCCGCCGCCGCCGGCCACGACGACTCGGTTCGGAAGGGCGATGCCGCCGAGCCGGACGTCCGAGGCGCCGCCGCCGCCGCCGCCGTTGGTCAAGCTACTGCCGCCGCCGCCGCTTGCGCCGCCGTTACATCCCCCAGCTCCGGCCGCGCCGGCTGTGCCGGCGCCGCCCGCGCCCCCGACGATGATGGAGAAGGCCTGACCCGCCGTGACCGCGAAGGTTGCCGTGGTGTGCCCTCCCAGGCCGCCGAGCGAGGTCGTCGGGGCCTCTCCGCCCTCGGCCCCGTGGGCGTCGATGGTGATCGAGGTGACCCCCGCGGGGACGGTGAACGGCTGCGCCGCGCAGCCGGCGACGAAATCGAACATCGCTGTCGTCGGGACGGCGCCTGCGTCTGCTGCAAGCGACCCCCAGCCGATCGCGAGACAGACGGCTGCGGTGAGGCTCACCATTCGCTTCGCGCGCGGGTCAGGCATCTCGTTCCCCCTCGGCTCGGTTGCGCGCAATCTTATAGCGACGCGCCGACCGTCACGAGGCGGGCGGCTCTCTCTAGACGAGCGAGTCGCTGCGGCGGTGCGCGAGGAACTCGAGCAGGTCCGAGCGGGTGAGCACGCCGACGGGACGGCCGGTGCGGGCGACGACCACGGCGTTCGTGCGGCCGGTCAGCGTCTGGAAGACCTCGTCGAGGGTCTGGTCGGCGTCCACGGCTGCGAGCGGCGGCTGCATCGCGGCCGCCACGTCGTCGTGCAGCGCGTCTGGGTTGCGAAACACGCGCTCGAGCAGGTCGCGGTCCTGCAACGAGCCGATCACATCCGCGAGCGAGCCGAGCTCACCGTTCCGCACGACGGGAAGCTGTGAGATCGAATAGCGCTGCATCACGTCGATCGCCTCTCCAACCTTCTGCTGTGCGGCGATCGTGATCAAGGCCGGGACCTCCTCCTCCTCCACTCCCTTCGAGCGCAGCAGCTCCGCGACGGTCGCGGGCGGCGGCCGTTCGACGAAGCCGTGCTCGAGCATCCAGTTGTCGTCGAGGAACGTCGAGAGGTACGAGCGGCCGCTGTCCGGGATGAGCGTGAGGATCGTCGCCTCCCGGCCGAACCGTCGCGCCACCTCGAGCGCAGCCCAGACGGTCGTCCCCCCCGAGCCGCCGACGAGGAGCCCCTCCTCGCGCGCGAGGCGCCGCGCAGTCAAGAACGAATCCCGATCCGAGACTCGCGCCCACTCGTCGACGACGGCGGGATCCATCGTCTTCGGCCAGGTGTCCTTGCCGATTCCCTCGACCAGGTACGGGTGCACGTCGTTAGCGGCGCTCGCGGTGTAGACCGAGCCCTCGGGATCCGCGCCGACGATCAGGACGTCGGCGTTTCGCTCCTTTAGGTAGCGGCCAGCTCCGGAGATCGTTCCGCCGGTGCCGACCGAGATGACGACGGCGTCGATCCTGCCGCCGGTCTGCTCCCAGATCTCGGGGCCGGTCACCCTGTAGTGGGTGTCCGGATTCGCCATGTTGGAGTACTGGTCGGGCTTGAAGCCGCCGGGAATCTCCTCGGCGAGCCGGTCGGAGACCGAGTAGTAGCTCTCCGGCGAGTCCGGGGCGACCGCCGTGGGGCAGATCACGACCTCTGCCCCGTAGGCGCGCAGCATCGCGATCTTCTCCTGGCTCATCTTGTCGGGCATCACGAAGATGCAGCGGTAGCCCTTCTTTGCCGCTGCGATCGCGAGGCCGACGCCTGTGTTGCCGGAAGTGGGCTCGACGATCGTGCCGCCCGCCTTCAACTTTCCGTCGCGCTCGGCGGCCTCGATCAGCGCGAGCCCGATCCGATCCTTGACCGACCCGCCGGGGTTCAGGTGCTCGAGCTTCGCGAGAATCGTCGGAGCGACTCCGCCGCCGACCCGGTCGAGGCGAACGATGGGCGTCCCTCCGACGAGGTCGAGGACGGTCGGATACTCGCTCGCCATCTCAGTCGAAGGGTAATCGACTAAAGAAACAGCCCGCGTCGGGGGATCATCTGCACATGAGGATCGCTCGTACCCGCTCCGCCGTGGCGCTCGCCGAGATCGAGGCCGTCTACCGAAGCCGCCTCGACGCGTTCCGGCGCGTTGCAGCCGTCGCCTCGGGCAACGCGGAGCTTGGCGCGGACGCGGTGCACGACGCTTTCGTTCTGGCCGTCCGCCACCGCCGCCGCTTTCGCGGCGAGGGCTCGCTCGAGGCGTGGATCTGGCGATCGTCGTCAACGAGTCCCGCAAGCGGCGTGCCGAGGGCGGTCGGCTCGTTCCGACCGACCCCGCCGCGCTCCAACCCCCGGTCGCCTCGAACGGGGCGGGGCCCGCGCACCGGGCGCGCGCCCTCGTTGCGGCGCTGCCGGACCGACAGCGGCTCACGCTCTTCCTTCGCTACTACGCCGATCTCGACTACGCCGCGATCGCGACAGCCCTGGACGTCAAGCCGGGCACGGTCGCCGCGACCCTCAATGCCGCGCACGCGGCACTCCGCAAACAGCTCCAGGAGGTCGACATGACTGACCGAGATCCCCACGTCGCCGCTCTGCTCGACGAGGCAGCATTCGCGCCGGCCGCGCGTTCGGAGAGGTGGGAGGCGATCGTGCGCGAGGCCGGACGTCCCCGCCGACGCTGGCTCGCCGCCGGTATTCCAACGGCTGCCTGCCTCGCGGCCGCCGCCCTCCTTCTGACGTTCGCCTGGCCCCTCGGCGGCGAGCGGGGCGGAAGCGTCCTCCAACGCGCGCTCGCGGCGGTGGGCGAGGGCCCGGTCGTGCACGTCGTCTTCAGCGAAGGTTGGGGCGGGACGCTCGTCGACCTCGAGAGCGGCAGGAGGACGAAGATCCACGGCGAGAAGGAAGCCTGGTACGACCCGGAGCTTGGGCTGCACGAGGTCATGCGGTTCGGCGGCACGCTCGAGTACGATGTCTTGTACGCGCCGGGCAAGGTTCCGATGTCCTCCCAGCGCGAATACGCCGGCCTTGGCGAAGGCTACGTGGAGGCGCTGCGCGCCGGGCGGACTGCCGTGGCAGGCAAGGGCCAGGTCGACGGTGTACCGGTCCTCTGGATCAAAGTGCACCGCGAGCTGCTCCCGGATGTCGCCGACGGGCAGCTGCACGAGCTTGCGCTCGAGGTCGCGGTCTCCGAGGAGACCTACGCGCCTGTCGCGACGCGCTGGGCGAGGGGCGGCAATCCGGGTCCCGACGGGGCTGACCGAATTGAGAAGCTCGAGCGCATATCCGTCGACGGCCGGAACTTCGTTCGCATGGCGCCGGATCTGAACGGCACAGGCTTGATGTTCACGGGTATCGGCGGTGGGACTCCGCTTACGGCGGAAGCGGCCGCAACCGTGCTCGGCCGGGCGCCGCTCTGGCCTGGATCGACCGCCGGGCGCCTCCCTCTCACACGCATCTCGAAGGCCGAGTACGCATCGCGCGCGCGCGCCTCGACTGAGCGGTGGGACGAACGAGGCGAAGGCGTCAACCTCCTGTACGGAGCAATGGGCGGAGGTCCGACACCTGCGGGCCGGCCGATTCCCGAGCCCTATCTCGCGATCGCCGAGGCGACGAAACGCTATCCCGGCTTCCAGCGCGGAGTCGTCAACTATGTGCCGTCCGAAGGGTCTGTGCTCCTGATCGGTTCTCACATCGCGGCCATGCAGAAGGACGGCCTACAAGTCTCGATCGAAGCCTCCGACGAGGAGCTGATCCTCGAGGCCGCCCGCGCGCTCGAGCCGATGCCCGCTAGTGTCGGAAGTGCCGCACGCCGGTGAGAACCATCGCAGCGCCGGCGGCCTCGACGGCGGCCACTACCTCCGCGTCCCGCTTCGAGCCGCCGGGCTGGACGATCGCCGAGACCCCGGCATCCAGGGCAAGCTGGGGGCCGTCCGGGAAGGGGAAGAACCCGTCGGAGGCAAGCGAGGCGCCGCGCAGGTCGTGGCCGTGGCGCCGCGCCTTGTCGAGCGCGATCCTGACCGAGTCGACGCGGCTCACCTGGCCGGCGCCGATTCCCAGGGTGCGGCCACCCTTCGCGAGCACGATCGCGTTCGAGGTCACGTGCTTGCACACGCGCCAGGCAAGGAGAAGATCGGCATGGTGCGGCTCGCGCGGCCCGGTCGAGAGCGCTTCGTCGGCGATGCTGTCCCGCTGCTGGACGACGATGCCGCCCGGCACGCGCTTGAGGTCGAGGTCGTCCGCGAGCCGCTCTCCGCCCGCCAGAATGCGTGTCCCCGGCTTCGCCGTCAGGGCCTCCAGCGCGTCGCTGTCGTACGCGGGGGCGAGCAGCGCGTCCACGAACTGCCCGGCCAAGGTGAGGCCGAGATCGGCCCCGACCGGCCGATTGAGCGCGCACACCATGCCGAAGGCCGACACCGGATCGCAGGCGAGCGCGCGCTCATAGGCCCCCTCGATCGTCGGAGCGACGGCGACGCCGCACGGATTGGCGTGCTTTACGATTACGCAGGCCGGGTCGTCGCCGAGGTCGGCGAGCAGGAGGCGTGCGGTCGAGAGGTCGAGGACGTTCGTAGCCGAGAGCTTCCGGCCATGCAGCTGCTCGACCCCCGACAACACGTGCGTGCGCGCGCCTCGCTCGAGGTAGAGCGCGGCGCGCTGGTGAGGGTTCTCGCCGTAGGCGAGGTCTCGCTCCTTGACGAGCGCTAGCGTGAGCTGATCGGGGAAGCTCTCCTCAGGTGAGAACCAGCGCGCGATCGCCGCGTCGTACGCCGCAGTCGTCGCGAATGCCTCGGCGGCCAGAGCCCGCCGCGTCGCTGCCGACAGCGAGCCCGTCTCGCGCAGCTCGCCGAGCACCTCGCGGTAGCGCTCGGGCCGGCAGACGGCACCGACGTGCGCGTGGTTCTTGGCGGCGGCTCGCAGCAACGCTGGCCCGCCGACGTCGATCAACTCGAGGGGGTCTTCGCCCGTGGCCGTGGAGGCGTCTGCCGCCTGCGCGAACGGATACAGGTTGACGCAGACCAGGTCGAACGGCGTAATTGCGTGCTCCTCGAGCGAGGCGAGGTCGTCCGAGCGGTCGCGGCGCGCGAGGATTCCCGCGTGCACGCGCGGGTGAAGGGTCTTGACGCGGCCGCCGAGGAGCTCCGGCACCTCGGTCAGATCCTCGACGCGGCTGACCGGCAGCGCCATCTCCTCGAGGTGGGCGGCCGTGCCACCGCTCGCCACGAGCTCGACTCCGAGCTCGTCGAGGCCGCGCGCGAGCTCGTCGAGGCCGCGCTTGTCGTAGACGGAGAGGAGCGCTCTCAAGCGGCGGTCCGCTCGGCGAGCAGGGTGCGCACGGCGCTCGGGAGGAGACGGTGCTCGATCCGTTTGATGCGCCGATGCAACCCCCGCGGCGTGTCGCCGGGCCGGACCGCGACGCGCTCCTGCACCAGAATCGGCCCTGTGTCGACACCCTCGTCCACGAGGTGAACCGTTGCTCCAGTCACGGCGACGCCGGCCGTGAGCGCACGCTCGACCGCATGCAGTCCGGGGAACGCAGGCAGGAGGGAGGGGTGGACGTTGACGACGCATCCCGCGAAGCGGTCGAGAAAACCGGGCGTCAGCAGCTGCATGTAGCCGGCCAGCACCACGAGCTGAACACCCCTCGCCTGCAGCCAGTCGGCCATCGCGCCGTCGCGCTCACCTCGGTCTGGAAACGAGTCCCCCGCGAACGCCGCGGTCGCCACGCCGCGCGCGACGGCGCGTTGCAAGGCGCCCGCTCGATGCTTGTTGGAGGCGACCGCAAGGACAGGCAGCTCAGCGTTGAGTAGAGCTTGAAGGTTGGTGCCCTCGCCGCTGGCGAGCACGCCGATCACGCCCAGACCACGCCTTCGAGGCCCTCCTCCAGCCACCCGATCACGAGCGCGTCGCCCGCATCGCGCTTCGGCAGGACCGCGCAGTAGCCGATCCCGAGGTTGAAGACCCGGCGCTGCTCCGCCTCCGCGACGCCGCGCTCGTCGAGCCATGCGAACACGGGCGGGCGCGTCCAGGCTCCCGCGTCGATGCGGGCGCCGATGCCTGCCGGAAGCACTCGCGCGAGATTGCCGGCGATACCGCCCCCCGTGATGTGCGCGAGGGCCCGCACGTCCGCGCGAGCTCGAAGAGCCCGGACCTCGTGCAGGTACAGGCGGGTGGGGGCCAGCAGGAGCTCGGCGTCGAACGCATCGCCGGCCAGGAGCCGGCGAACGAGCGAGAACCCGTTCGCGTGCAGCCCCGAAGACGGAAGGCCCACCACGACGTCGCCCGGCGCGCAGCGCGACCCGTCGACCAGGCGCTCGCGCTCCACGAGGCCGATGCAGGTGCCGGCGAAATCGAGCTCGTTCTCCCGGTAGATGCCGGGGAGCTCGGCGGTCTCGCCGCCGATCAGCGCGCAGCCCGCGGCCAGGCACACGTCGGCCACGCCCTCGACGAGGTCGGCGACCTCATTGAGATCGATGCTCGACGAAGCGACATAATCGAGCAGGAAGAGCGGATCCGCCCCCGTGGTCGCGACGTCGTTGATGCAGTGAGCGGCGAGGTCGGCTCCCGCGTCCCGCAACCGGCCTGCGCGGCGGGCCAGCGTGAGCTTGGAGCCGACGCTGTCGGTGGAGGCGGCGAGGAGCCGGCGGTCATCGAGTGCGTACAGGCCCGCGAAGCCGCCCGGCGAGCCGACGACACCGCTCGTCGTGGCGCGGTCGAGGGCGGGCCGCAGGCGGTCGACGATCGCGTCGGCCTTCCCGAGCGAGACCCCGGCGGCCGCGTAGGTCAGCGCATTCGAGCCCACCGATTGAGTCTAGAGCGAGGGTCCGACGTCCCCGGAAACTGCTCCGACGCCCTCGTTTGCGCTCGCCCGTAGGCGGCCGTGCAGGAAGTCTTCCCGGCACGCTGAATCTGCGGGGGAGCGCGGACTCTTCCTGTCGCGCCGACGCCGATGTCAGAATCGCCCTTACTGGCGGTTCAGTGGTCTGATGCGAAAGGAGATTCAATGGCGACCACACCAACCGATCCCGCCCCCGGCGACCGCGGGGGTCTGGGCGGTTACGCGGGCAGGCGCCCGAGCATGGCGAGCATGCCGATCCCGCTGAACTCGGAGCTTCTGATCTGGCTCCTCATCTGGGTCGTGCTCGCTCTGATCTGGATCTTGAGCGACGAGGTGGGCGCAAGCACCTTCGGGACGTGGACGGTCGCGCTCTCGTTCGCCTACCTGATCAGCCGCGGCATCGCGAAGGCGGGCCGTGTGTACGAGCGCGAGCAGGAGCCGATGGGCAACATGCGCTGACGTTTCCGGCGACGGCTCGGCGGGCGATCCGCCGAGCCGTCGCGGTCAGGCGGCGACAGCGGGCTCGAAGCGCAGCTTGGCGAGCATGCGGTCGGCAGGGACGGATGTCGGGTAGGTGCCGGTCAGGCAACCGCGGCAGAACGCGGCCGCAGGACGCTTTGTTGCAGCCTGCAGGCCTGACAGGGAGAGGTACGCGAGCGACGTCGCCCGCAGTTGCGCGGCGACTTCGATGTGGGAGCGATCCGCCGCAACGAGGTCCGCTCTCTGGGCCATATCGACTCCGTAGAAGCACGGCGACACGATCGGCGGCGAAGAGATCCGAACATGAACCTCCTTCGCGCCGGAGTCGAACAGGATCTCGACGATCTGACGCATCGTGGAGCCGCGGACGATCGAATCGTCCACCACGACGACCCGGCGCCCGGAGACCTCTCCGAGGGGGTTGAACTTCAGACGGATCCCCTGCTCGCGGAGCGCCCGGTCGGGCTGGATGAACGTCCGCGCCACGTAGCGGTTCTTGATCAGGCCCTCGTTGAACGGAATTCCGGAGGCGCGGGCGTATCCGACAGCGGCGGGTGTGCCCGAGTCGGGCACCGCGATCACCATGTCCGCTTCGGCCGGAGCCTCTGCGGCAAGCCGCTCGCCCATCCGGACTCGTGCGCCGTGCACCTCGATTCCCGATAGCTGCGAGTCCGGCCGCGCGAGGTAGATCAGCTCGAAGATGCAATGCGCGCGCGCCTTGCCGGGCGAGACCTGCCGCGACACGCACTCGCCCTCGCCCACGATCAGCAGCTCGCCGGGCTCGAGCTCGCGGACGAAGGTGGCGCCGACCAGATCCAGCGAGCACGATTCGGAGGCCACGACCCAGTCGTCCGCGAGCCGTCCCACGCAGAGCGGGCGAAAGCCGTGAGCGTCGCGAAACGCGAGGAGCTTCCCCTCGGCGAGCGCGACGACCGAGAAGGCACCCTCGAGCCGAGCCATCACCGCCGCTGCGGCCTCCACGAGCGATTCCGGATGGCGGGCCAGCAGCGCCCCGATCACCTCCGTATCGGAAGTCGCCCTAAGCGCGGCTCCCTGACCTCGCAGATCCTCGCGGAGTGCTGTCGTGTTCGTGAGGTTGCCGTTGTGAGCCAGGGCAACGGTTCGTGCCGGGCCGCGCTGGACGAGCGGCTGAGCATTCGACCACTTGCTGGCCCCCGTCGTCGAGTACCGCGTGTGACCGATCGCCGCCTCGCCGCGGAGCCCGCGCAGCTTCTCCTCGGAGAACACCTGCGCCACGAGGCCCATCTCGCGCAGGACTGTGATTCGGCCGTCGTCGGAGACCGCGATGCCGGCGGACTCCTGGCCCCGGTGCTGCAGCGCGAAGAGGCCGAAGTATGCGAGTCGTGCCACGTCGCGCTCGGTCGAGAAAACGCCGAAGACGCCGCACATCAGACGCGCTCCCACGCGCGACGCACCTCGTCGAGGACGACGCCGCAGATCCGGTCGCCGCCGACAACGCCCAGGCGGCGTAGCTCGATACCTGCGCGAGCGCTGATGAAATCCACCTCGTCCGGCGCGCACGCAAGCACGACCTGGCCGCCGCCCTCGCCGAACAGCGCGAGCGGGTCGTCCGGCAACTCGAGGTGGGCACCGACGCCGCTCACGGCCGCTGCCTGAGCGAGGCAGGCCCCGAGGCCGCCGAGCGAGACGTCGTGGGCCAGGGTAAGCAGCGGCGCGGTTTGCCAGAGGAAATCGACCAGGCTCGCTTCGGCCTCCAGGTCGAGGCTCGGCGGCCGGCCGCCCGGCTCGCCGAAGACGGCCTGGTACTCGGAGCCGTCGAATGCGAGCGTCGGAGCGCCTGCCAGGAGCACGACATCGCCCTCGCGCCAGCCGGCAGGCACTGTTCGGACGTCCTCGACGAGCCCGACGCAGCCGACGACCGGCGTTGGATGGATCGGCGTACCGTCCGTCTCGTTGTAGAGGGAGACGTTGCCCGACACGACCGGAAGCCCGAGCGCCTCGCAGGCGAGCGCCATTCCTTCGATTGTCTCGAGCAGCTCCCAGGCGATCTCGGGCTTCTCGGGGTTCCCGAAGTTCAGGCAGTCGGTGACGGCGAGCGGCCTGCCTCCGGCGCAGGCAACGTTGCGGGCAGCTTCGACGACGACCGCGGCTCCGCCGGTGCGTGGATCGAGGCTGCACAGTCGCCCACACCCGTCGAGGGAGAGGGCGAGGCCGCGGAGCGACGGGCGCAGTCGCAACACGGCGGCGTCGAGTGATGGACGCCGAACCGTTCGGGAACCGACGAGGTGGTCGTACTGGCGGAAGACCCACGCCTTGCTGGCGATGTTGGGGGAGCGAAGAAGCACGAGCAGGGCCTCGGAGGCGCGAAGCGCGGCGGGACGCGCGGCGGGCGAGGCGAGCGGTCGGGCTACCGGCTCGAGCCGGTAGCGCGGGGCTTTATCCGTGAGGAGGTTGGTCGGAATGTCGCCCGCGAGCTCGCCTCCGTGGAAGCAGCGCAGTCGGCCCGTTCCGGTCACCTCGCCGATGGTCGCTGAAGCGAGATCGAGACCGCGGCACACGGCCTCCACCTCGGCGATCCGCCCGGGCTCGACCACGGCAAGCATCCGCTCCTGGCTCTCAGAGATCATGATCTCCCACGGCTCGAGCCCGGCTTCGCGCAGCGGCACCCGCTCGAGCTCGATGTCGATGCCCGTGCCGTCGCCGGCGAGCTCGGCGAGGGCGGAGGCCAGCCCGGCCGCGCCGAGATCCTGCAGCGCGTCTACGAGCCCGCGCTCGACCAGCTCGCAGCTCGCCTCGATTAGCTTCTTGCCCGTGAAGGGATCGCCGACCTGCACCGTCGGACGCAGGTCGTCGTCTGTCTCACCGAGCTCCCGGCTTGCAAGCACGCTCGCGCCGCCGATCCCGTCGCGCCCGGTCGTCGCACCGAAGAGGACGATTGTGGCCCCCTGAGCCGTCGCCCTGGCCCGGAGAACGCGGTCGACCGGCAGGAGGCCGACGCACATCGCGTTCACGAGCGGGTTGAATCGGTAGGCCGGATCGAAGACGCACTCGCCGCCCACCGTCGGCACGCCGACCGAGTTGCCGTAGTGCCCGACGCCCCCGACCGCGCGGGTGAGCTCCCACCCCGGCTCTCCGAAGCGAAGTCCGTCGAGCAGCGCCACGGGCCGGGCGCCCATCGCCACGATGTCGCGCAGGATGCCCCCGACCCCCGTGGCGGCTCCCTGGAAGGGCTCGACCGCTGACGGGTGGTTGTGGCTCTCGACCTTGAAGGCGACCGCCTGGCCCTCGCCGACGTCGATGACGCCGGCGTTCTCTCCCGGCCCCTGCAGCACGTGTGCCCCCGCGCTCGGCAGGCGCCGGAGCGCGATCGCCGAGTGCTTGTATGCGCAATGCTCCGACCACAGGAGCGAGAAGACGGCGAGCTCGAAGTCGTTCGGCGACCGCTCGAGCAGGTCGCAGATCCGCTCGAGCTCGGCATCGCTGAGACCGAGGGCCAGGTGGAGCGACTGTACTGCGAGGTCCGTCAGGAAGACGAGTCTAGGGTCCGGCCCGGACGAACTAGGCCCCCGGGCGTAGGTAGCTTCGAGCATCGTGACGCGAAGCTACGCGTGGTTAGCTCGGGTTCCTCGCCGCCGTCTGGGGCGCTTCCGATCTCATCGTCAAGGTCGCGTCCCGCGGACATCCAGCCGCCGCGATGATGTTCGCCGGGCTCGCGCTCGCCTCGGCCGTCCTCGTTCCCCTCGTGCTTGACGCGTACGCGCAGTGACCGAGCTGAACGCCGGAGACTGCCTTCGTCTTCGCCGAGCCGAGCCGACCGACGCAGCGTTTCTCCTCGAGCTGATGGAGCACGACCAGGTCGAGCCGTTCGT
>JBBRYW010000052.1:0-18061 GCA_038237235.1 Gaiellales bacterium | reverse complement strand
TCTTCCCACTCGAGCGCAGCAGGCGTGCCGCCTCCTGACGGAACTCCGGCGGATACGCCGGTCTCGTTGCTGCCACCTCGACTCCTTTCCGGGGCTTACGCCCCTCAGCGTCAAAGTGTCAACGAAACCGGGTCAACCCCAGAGAGCGTCATGCGAGGCGTTGCACGTCAGGGTTATCGCCACTCGAAGGCGCCGGCCGGCTCTCCTCAAACTGTGAAGACCTCGTCTCTCGCCGGAGCCTCCTCTCGCGCTCGCTGCTCTTCCTCCTCTTCGTCGAGCAGGCGGAAGAGGAAGTACCCGATCGCGCCGAGGAAGATGATCGTCTGCTCGCCGTTCATCACGATCCCGCCGAGGTTCTGATCCTTGACCGGGGAGAGCCCCCACAGCCGGGGAGCCTCGGCATAGAAGGCGTAGAAGGGGTGGGACGAGAAGATGAAGGCGAGGCTGAGGAAGATCGAGCCGGCGAATCCGGCGCCGAGATAGGCCAGCCTTCCCGGTTTCGAGAGACCCCCTGCCGGGAGCAGCACCGGCCACCAGAAGAGCAGCCCGGCGAGGATCAGGGCGCCGTGCTGCGCGTTCAGCGCCCAGGAGTGGCGAAGTGCGTAGTCATAGGCCGGCGCGAGGTGAGTCCCGTACCAGGTGACGAGCCAGCACATCAGCGCAACCCAGGGGATCGTCAGCTTAAGCACCACACGACCGGCGCCGGCCAGCAGGCTCGAGCGCGCCTCGGGCGTCAGTCCGAGGATCAGGAGCAGCGGTGCCCAGTCGGCCGTGAGTGCGTTCTGCGTCAGGTGCATGAGCACGAGATAGTGCGCGGCGAGCGTCTCGACCGGCGAGTTGAGCGACACGGCAACGAGCAGCAGCCCGGCCGAGAAGGCGGCAATTCTCGGCAAGGGCGGCCGCGCTCGCCGGGCCGCTCGAAGATAGGCGAGCGCGGCGCCGGCGACGAGTCCGAGGAAGATCGGCTCGAAGCTGAACGAGTACGGAGCCGGGGTCACCCAGAGTCCCCGGCAAGGCTCGGCTCGAGCCGGTCACGCTGGCGCAGGACGGGCCAAAGGAGGAGCGCGGAGCAGGTCCCGAGCGCGATCAACTGCTCCAGCATCATCACGACCCCCGCCAGCTGCTGGTCGAGGAGCGGCGAGAGACCGAACAGCCGCTCCGGCTGCGCCGCGTATGCCGGGTAGAGCGCGTGAAAGGAGAAGATCAGGATGTCGGCCAGCACCTGCCCGGCGGCGAAGAGCAGAACCGCAAAGCCGACTCGGCGGTAGCGGCTGAGCCTTCCGCTCCGTGTCGGGTCGACCAGCTGCGTCCAGACGAGCAGGCCGGCGAAGATGAAAGAGAGATGCTCGAGATCGTGTATCGCCCGATGGCCGAGCACGGAGTCGTACAGCGAAGGAACGTGCCAGCAGGCGAAGACCGCCGCCCAGGCTCCAAAGCTGACTCGTGGCTGAAGGAAGAACGAGAACGCAGCCCGGACGGGTGCGGCTCGCGCAAGCCGGCGAAGCAGCGCGGGCGGAAGCAGAAAGACGGTCAGTGGGCCTCGGACGCCGGCGATGAGCAGCGCGGGCGCCGCGTCGCCGATCAGCATGTGCTGGAGCATGTGGCCCGACAGCAGGTACTGCTCGCCGATTGTGTCGAGCGGCGAGAGGAGCGCCAGATCCAGCACGGCGAGCCCCGCGCAGAAGAGGGCGATCCGGCCGGCGCCGGCAAGCTCCGGGCGACCGCGGCGTCGCAGGCGGAGCACAGCCTGGGCGAACAGGACGAGGCCGAGCCCGCTCGCGCCCGCGATCGCCCACGAGAACGTCCAGGCGCCCTCGAGCTGCGACGCCGGGACACGCGCACCATCCCCGAGCGCCGTGTCCGGAATCCAGAGGCTGAAGACGAGCGCGAGAGCCGCGGCGCGGCCGCAGCGCATCAGATCACGTCTCCGCGGACGACGGCGGCCGGCGGCCGCGCAGTCGTGACGTCAGGAAGCTGAGTGCGAGGACGATCAGCAGCCCGACCGCGGCGGCGAGGACGATGATGATCCGGTCGCGCGAGGCGGAGTTGTCCGAGGAGGCCACCTGCACCCCGGCGAGCCGGTCGACGACGTCGAGCCCGGCATGCGCGAGGCTCGTCGCATCCTTACCAGGGTTGATCCCGCTGATCTTCGCCTGCTCGGCTGTGACCGGTTTCTGACCCGCGTAGAGCCCGATGCCGGAGGGCATGATGACGACGAGCAGAGCCTTGTTCACGCTGCCGACGGAAAGCTCCTGCCCCAGGAAGATGGCGTACTGCTTCGGCATCCCCCAGACTCCGCCGACCGCGCCGAGATCCTGTGGAGAGGCGATCAGCGCCATCTTGATCGGCCGGCGCTTTCGCTTCGCCTCGAGGAGCGCCGTCTCGAGCTGCTTCGTCAGCGACTTCGAGATCGGCTGCGAGTACGGAACGAAGAGGTTGGAGAAGATGAGCGTGTCGCTTGCGGGATCACCATCGGCTCGGGCAGGTGCGCATGCCACCCCGCCGACCGTCGCTGCGGCGAGCAGCGAAGCGGCGAGCCTAAGCCGCAACGGCGAAACGGGCCCCAAGGCCGGCCGCGAGCCTCACTTGAGCGCCTTGACTGCCACAAGCTTCTTCACGGCAGCCGTCGCCGACTTCACCAGCCCGTCGCCGCTAGCCGAGACGTGGATCTTCCGCAACGTCGCGTCCGTCTTCGTCGTCGAGCGCTTGCCGTAGTAGATGCCGAAGCCCTTCGGCATCACGACGAGCAGCCGCCCCTTGTACGCGATGCTCAGCTCGAGCCCGAGGAAGTGCGCGTACTGCTTCGGCTTGCCGAAGAAGCTCGTGATGCCTCCGAGGTCGAGCTTCGTCTCGATCACGGCCACTTTCAGCTTGTATCCGTGGGCGTTCGCCTTCGCGACCTCGCTCTTGAGCGTGTCCGACAGATCGGACGAGATCTTGGCGTCGTAGGGAAGAAAGACCTCGTCGGTGAGCAGGACGTCGCTCGCAGGGTCCGCGTCCGCCAGCGCGCCCGGGGAGGCCAGGAGGGCGAGCGCGACGGTCAGGGATGCGATCAGCGAGCGGGGCACGGACGGCGTTCAGCGTAGCGTCACCGGATCCGGAGCACGGCGCAAATGGCGAGAGCGAGCGTGCGCTTTCCCGACGGCTTGCAAAGCCTAATGGCCTGCTGTCTTGCGCACGCGAAACAGCGCCGAGTAGATCTCCCGGGCTGCCGGCGCCGCGGCTTCGACTCCGAAGCCGCCGTGCTCGATGCCGACGACGACGACGTAGCGCGGCGAGTACGCCGGCGCCCAGGAGGCGAACCAGGAGTGGTCGCTGCCCGGCGGCGCCTGGGCCGTTCCTGTCTTGCCCGCGACTGGAATGGGGAAGCGGCTGAAGATCGGCGCCGACGTCCCGTCCGGGTCGTGGGCAGCCGCGTAGAGGCCGTCGCGGATCGCCCATGCGTCGCTCAGCGCCACGTGCGCGTGCGCTGGGAAGGCGAGGCGCCGGACGATCCGGCCGGACTGGTCGACGACCGCGCGCGCAACATGCGGCGTGACTACCGTGCCGCCGTTCGCAAGCGCGGCGTACGCGACGGCGACCTGGAGAGGTGTCACCGCGAGCGCCCCCTGGCCGATCGAGAGGTTGACCGAGTAACCCTCGAACCAGATCCGCTGCCACGGCTCGCGGAAGGTGCGCCGAAGCCAGTCGGGAGTCGGCACGAGGCCGGACGCCTCGCCGGGGACGTCGAGGCCCGTTGGGTGGCCGAGCCCGAGCCGCATCGCCCAGCGCTGCATGTCGAGCGCGCCGAAGGCCTGCTGACGCCAGTAGAACTGCGTCCCGAGCCGGTAGAACCAGGTGTCGCACGAGACCGTGAGCGCTTTCTGCAGGCTCATCGCCTCGTTGATGCCGGGCTCGACGTTGTGGAAGGTGATTCCGCCAACCCTCAGCGAGCCCGTGCACCGCAGTGACGAATACGGGTTGATGAGCCCGCTCGCGAGGGCGGCCTCCGCCACGATCGGCTTGAAGGTCGAGCCGATCGGATAGACGCCCTGCGTTGCGCGGTTCAGCAGCGGCCGCGCCGGGCCGTTCGCCCTGAGCAGGCCCGCGAGATAGCGGGGATCGCGCGCAGCAGCCCGCTGGTCGAACGTCGGGTAGCTCGCGAGCGCAACGAGCGAGCCGTCTCGCGCGTCGAGCACGACGGCGGAGCCCGCCGCCGCATCCGCGTGGCCGGCCTGGTGTGCGAAGCGGATGCCATCCCGCACGGCCCGCTCGGCCGCGCGCTGGATCCGCATGTCGATCGTCAGCCGAAGGCCGCGCTGCGGTGAGCGCAGCCTCAGCATCCGCAGGCCTCCCTGCGAGCGCCCAAGCGAGTCGACCGAGACTCGCGCGCGCTGGAAGCCAATGTTCAACAGGCGGTCGTAGGCGGCCTCCACACCAGACTGCCCGATCACCTCACCCGAGCGGTCCGCGCCATGGCGGCGCCGACCGAGCTGACTCTGGCTCACCTCACCGAGAAGGCCGAGGAACTCGCTCCCTCCGCGGCCCTGCGGATAGCTGCGCTCGGGCACCACACCCACGTGCAAGCCGGGGAACCGTCGTGCGCGCTCGGCGAGGAAGAACGAAAAGCGCCGCGAGGCCCGGCGCAGGACGATCGCGGGCGCGTTGGGGTCCTTGACGACGTCAGCCTGGATGCGGTGGGCGAGTGTTTGGACGTCGACTCCGGTCGCGCCGGCGAGCGCGGCGAGAACTCGGCGCCCGCGCCGGCTCGGCTCCCAGCCGCGCGGGCCCCCCGGCGAGCCGAGCGCGTCCGCGTCCGCCGTCACGACAAGGCGCCCCGTGGTTCCGGCGATCAGCCGCCCCCGGGCGTCGAGAATCGGTCCCCGGGCGGTGGGCAGGTCGACGAAGCGGAAGGTCTGCCGTCTCGCAGCGTGCGCGTAATGAGGCCCCTGCAGAACCTGGAGCGACCAGAGGCGGAGCGCGAGCAGCCCGAACAGCGCGAGCGCGGCGACGCCGAACAGGCTCACGCGAAGGTAGAAGCCGCCGCTTCGGAAGAAGCCGGCCTCTGCGTGCGAGATCGGCTCCACAAGGGGCAGAGGGCGAGGCAGGCGCGCCGGCCGGGTTCGCTCGGGCGCACCGGTCGCGGCCAGGAGGCTGGTGGTCAGGAAGCGCGTGTCGGGCCTCCGCGGGCCGCCCGGTTCGTCGCCGCGATCAGAGTCGCCTTCGCCCCCGCGCATCGAGCGCCCTTTCCCTGTACCTGGCCTGCGCAGAGAGTACTCGCTCGATTCCGTCGTCGGCGTCTGTTCGACGGCTCCACGTTCTACACTCGCCGCGGTATGACGCTGCCGCTGCTTACACCCGGTCGCCGGCGGAGGAGTCGGTGGCCCTACCTACTCGCGGCGCCGCTACTTGCGGCGGCGATTCTCGTTGCCGCACGCGCGGCGTGGCCGCATGGCGGCAGCCCGGCGCGGCGCGCGGCGCGCGGCGCGCCTTCAGCCTCGGCCCCGCAGGTCGGGCGAGCTCACTCGCGGCCGAAGGGCCGTCACAGGCAGGCTGAGCGAGCTTCGCCTCCCTTGCTCGACAAGGGGCGCCTCCGGCAGCATCACCGTTTCTCCCCGCCGCTCCGGGCCCGGGGCGCGATCCTCGTCGACGAGGGCACGGGAAGAGTGCTGTGGGCATTGAGGCCATACAGGCGCCTGCCGATTGCCTCGACGACGAAGATCATGACCGCCGTGCTCGCCCTCGAGCACCTGCGGCCGAGCCAGATCGTGACGATTACGCGCTTGCCGCCGCGCGTCCCCCTCGTGCGCGAGGGCCTACGCGCGGGGGAGCGGATCCCAGCCCGGAAGCTGCTCTACGCACTCCTCCTGTTCTCGGGCAACGACGACGCCGTGGCCCTCGCGCAGGCCTCGGCTGGAAGCCGTCCGGCGTTCGTTCGGCTGATGAATTACCGAGCCCGGGCTCTCGGCCTTCGGTCGACTCACTTCACGACTCCGAGCGGCGTGATCGACCGCGGCAACTTCTCCACCGCGTGGGATCTCGCCGCGCTCACCCGCTACGCCCGCCGCGACCCGCGCTTCCGGCGGATCGTCCGCACGCGGATCAAGCGTTTCGCGTGGCCGGCGCCGACGTTCAGCAAGATCTACGTGAACAAGAACGCGCTCCTCTCGACCTACCGTGGCGCCGACGGGGTGAAGACGGGCTGGACGACGAAGGCGAGGCACTGCCTCGTCGCATCGGCGCATCGCCGCGGCGTCCACCTGATCGCGGTCGTCCTCGGCTCGCCGGACGCCCTCACCGACGCGCGGCGCCTGCTCGACTACGGCTTCAGGCCCGACGGGCGCTAGACACTCTCCGGTCGACCGGGTATGATGCCGGGACTACTGCGGCGTGGGCAAGTCAGCTGGAACGGGCTCTGCGTTTTCATGATTCGTGATCCCGTGCGCCGTCTGGGGTGGTGGCTTTGTTACGGCGAAAGCTGCCACCCCCACTTTTTCCTTGAGATGGTTGATCGGAAGTTCGGGTGCCGCTCGGGGGCGGCAGCGGCCAAGCCGGGCGCCGAGGTCGCTCGCGGCGCGGGTCCGTAGGCCCGGGCAAGAGCGAGCTCGACGAACCGGCGCCGTGCCGGGGTCGTCATCCGGCGCCGCTCGAAGTTCCGATCAACCATCCAGCCGCTCGCCACGTTATCCTCGCTCAAGTGACCACGACGCTCGCCGATCTGATGACCCCGGACGTCCTGACGGTCGCGCCCGAAGACACGCTCGGAGAGGTGGCCGAGCGGATGGAGCGGCGCGGTGTCGGCTCGGCAGTCGTCAGCGACTTCGGCCGCCTGATTGGAATTCTCACCGAGCGGGATCTGCTTCGCGCGGTCGCGGGCCGGATTCACTCGAGCGAGGCCCGCGTTCGGGAGTGGATGACGAAGGACCCTGTGACGGGCTCGCCGTCGACTCCGGCCGAGGAAGCCGCCCACACCATGCTCGATCGCGGCTTCCGGCACATGCCCGTCGTCGACGGCGACCGCGCGATCGGGATCGTGTCCATTCGTGACGTCGCCCGCTGGAGCATCGAGGAGTCGGGCTCCGAGTAGACCCGAAGGACGGGGCACTAGACTCCGGCCGTGACCAAGGTCGAGCACGCTCCGCCCGAGCAGGGGCAGCTCGAGTGGGACACACCGCTCTTCAGGACGGCGCTCACCCAGTTCGAGCAAGCACTACCGCACGCCGAAGTGGCCGTGGCCGCCGCCGAGCGCCTGCGCTCGCCGGAGCGCGCGGTCATGGTCAGCGTCCCTGTCCGTCTCGACGACGACAGCTGGTCGGTCTTCCCCGCGTACCGCGTCCAGCACTCGAGCGTGCTCGGCCCGACAAAGGGCGGGATGCGCTACGACCCGCACGTCTCGCTCGGCGAGTGTGCGGCGCTCGCGATGTGGATGACCTGGAAATGCGCGCTCCTCCGCCTGCCCTACGGCGGCGCGAAGGGCGGAGTCCGGTGCCAACCGCGGAGCATGTCGCCGGGCGAGCTGCAGCGGTTGACGCGCCGCTTCACATCGGAGCTGATGTCGGTGATCGGTCCGAAAGAGGACATCCCCGCTCCCGACATGGCCACGAACGAGCAGACGATGGCTTGGATGATGGACACGTACTCGATGCAGATCGGCTACGTCGTGCCTGAGATCGTGACCGGCAAGCCTGTCTCCCTCGGGGGCTCCCTGTTCCGCCGCGAGGCGACGGGTGCCGGAGTCGTGATGGTGATTCAGCGTGCGTGCGGCCGCCTTGGGTGGCAGCTCGGCGGACAGCGATGCGTCGTGCAGGGTTTCGGCAACGTCGGCGGAATCGCGGCGCAGGAGCTTTCCGACCGGGGCGCGATCGTGCTCGCGGTCTCGGACTTCACGGGTGGCGTCTACCACGAGGAGGGGCTCGACCTGGCGGCTCTTCGCGCGTGGATCGCGGTGAACGGCTCGCTCGCGGACTACGCCGCCGCCGCGCACGTGACGAACGAGGAACTGCTTGAGCTCCCGTGCGACATTCTCGTGCTCGCGGCGCTCGAGGATCAGTTGACCGGCGAGAACGCGCCTCGTGTCGCCGCGAGGCTCGTCGCCGAGGGCGCGAACGGCCCCACGTCGCCGGAGGCGGACGCGATCCTCTCGGAGCGTGGGATCCTGGTCCTGCCGGACGTCCTGACGAACGCCGGCGGCGTCACCGTCTCGTACTTCGAGTGGGTGCAGGATCTCGGTCGTCTCTTCTGGAACCGTGACGAGATCCGCGCGCGGCTCGCCGAGAAGCTGAACGACGCCTTCGACCGCGTCTGGTCGCTTTCCCACGAGCGGGACCTGACGCTGCGGACGGCCGCGCTGGTCGCGGGCATCCGGGAGGTGGCGGGCGCGCTGCAGGCGCGAGGTATCTACCCGTGAGCTCGCCCGTCAGCCGTGTGCGGGACGCGATGGTGCCCGAGCCGCGGACGCTGGCCGCGAGCGCGTCGGCGCAGGAGGCCGGGCGGCTGCTCGCGAAGCCGGAGGTGCGAGCGATCTTCGTGAGCTCGGACGAGCGCCTGCTCGGGGTGATCACGCGAAAGACTCTCGTCCGGGAGGTCGTCGCCGCCGGTCGAGACCCGCGCTCGACGGCGGTCGGCGACATCGCCGAGCCACCGCACTACACGCTCGACTCGGAGCTCTCGCTGGAGGAGGGGTTTCATTTCCTCGAGGAGCACGACGCCGAGCGCGTGCCGGTGACCGAGAACGGCCGCCTGGTGGGTGTTCTCTCGCGGAGCGTCTTGCAACGCCGCCTCGCCGAGGACTCACCTCTTCCGGACGTCTGAGCGTCGACGGGCTGCTCCTCAGTGCGGAAGCTCCGCCGCCTTCAGGGCCGCGCCGTGCAGGATGTCCCGCTCGCTCGCCTCGAGCGAGCGAAGTGCGAAGAATCTCAACACCTCACGGAGGATGACCGCGCCCGCCACGATGACCGGTGCACGCTCCGGCTCCAGACCCGAAACGGCGCGTCGCGCGGCGAGCGGCATCGCGCCGAGCCGGTCGAGCTCACGGCTCACGGCCTGCTCTTCGAGCACGTGTCCGTGTACCTGGTCCGCGTCGTACTCAACGAGGCCCAGGTCGAGCGCCGCGAGGGCCGTCACCGTTCCCGCAACGCCGATCGCCCGCGAAAGGTCGATCCGAGCTTCCTCGGGCACGCGCTCGGCGAGGAGCGAGCGAGCGCACTCGGCGCACTGGGCGAGCTCGCCGAGTGCAGGTGGGTCGGACCGCAGGAACCGCTCGGTCAGGCGGACGCAGCCCAGGTCGAGGGTGGTGTGGAACAAGACGGCATCCGTGCGGCCGACGATCAGCTCGGTTGAGCCGCCGCCGACGTCCACGACGAGCGTGCGCTCCGACAGCGCGCCGCCCGTCGTCACGCCGCGCAGCGTGAGGAGCGCCTCGTCCTCGCCGGACAGAAGCTCGGTCTCGAATCCATAGCTCCACTCGATCCCCTCCAGGAACGCCTCGCCGTTCTCCGCGTCGCGAACGGCGCTGGTCGCCACGACGAGCGTGCGTGTCGCGCCCAGCGACTCGAGCTCGCACCGGTAGCCGGAGAGGCAGTTTCGGACGCGCGCGATCGGCAGGGTCAGCAGGCGGCGCCGCGCGTCGACGCCTTCGCCGAGACGTGTGATCTGCAGGCGGCGAACGACCTCCGAGACGCTTCCGTCGGCCACATCGGCGACGAGCATGCGCGTCGAGTTGGTCCCGAGATCGATTGCCGCGACGCGAGGCATCAGCGCTCGCGTCCTCCGGAGTCCGACGTGAAGCTCACAATCGCTTGACCAGCGGGTCACGAGGCGGGAGCATTCTGGTCTGCGAGATCGTTACGACGGGCAGAGCGACGGCGAAGCGGCGGAGGCGATGCTACCAAGCCGCCTGAGAGGGATCGACGGGGTTCGCGAGCGGGTCGGGAGGGTTCCCGGGCGGGATCTGATGATCCAGATCGCGATCGTCGTCGGCGGCTTCCAGCTCTACGAGGGCGCGCGCCACCTCATCCCGCCCGACTGGCCCGCGGCGATCACGAACGCGCACCGGGTCCTGCGCCTCGAGCAGGGCCTCCACCTTGCGTGGGAGCAGTCGTTGCAGCGAGTCTTCCTGGAGGCGCCTGAGCTGGTGCTGGCGATGAACGTCTTCTACTTCATCGGCCACTTCATTCTCACCGGCGTCTTCTTCACGTGGCTGTACTTCCGCTCTCGCGACGGCTTCAGGAGCTTCCGCAACGCCTTCATCGTCTCGACCGCCATTGCTCTCGCCATTCACTGGGAGTTCCCGACTGCCCCACCGCGCCTCGCTCATGTGGGCCTCGAGGACACGCTGCGGCAGCTCTCGGGCATCGACATCGGCTCCGAGCAGAGCTCCTCCTACTCGAATCCCGTGGCCGCCGTCCCGAGCCTGCACGCGGGGTGAGCGGTGGCCGTGGCCTACGGCGTCTGGCGGTTTACAAAGCGCAGGCTTGCCCGCCTGCTGGCCGTTCTCTATCCGGTGGCCGTGACCCTGACGATCGTCGTGACCGGCAACCACTTCATTCTCGATGCGATCGCGGGCATCGCGGTGATGGCGTTCGGCTTCGCCGTGATGGGCGGCCTACAAGCCGTGCGGGAGAATGGGGAAGGCGGCGGGGGTGGTATAATCGCGAATGCGACGCGGGGTGGAGCAGTCAGGTAGCTCGCCGGGCTCATAACCCGGAGGTCGCAGGTTCAAATCCTGCCCCCGCTATTACGAGAGGCCTGCACAAGCGGGCCTTTTGTTTTCTAGCCAGGCGCGACGGGGCCGATTTTGTACCCCTTTTTGTACCCATTGCGAAAGTTCGGAGCGGCGAATCTCGCCGTTTTCGGCCGGGCTGTTGTCGACACAGGCGACTCATGCCCGCCTTGCGTCGCTGCCGGTGATCACATCCCACGACGTCATCCTCGTCACGCAGGGGTTGCAGCGGCTTCTCCTAAGACGGGGTGTTCCCCCCGGCTCGAGTAGACGACGGCGAACCACTTGTTGGAGCCATTTCCTACTTCAAGCACGAGAGGGTTCACGAGCCCAGGTACGGGAACGTAGAAACGTCGCCGCCGGGGACGCTGCGCGATGTTCCAAGCATGTTTGAGCGCGCTCCGCAGCTTCTGATGGTGGCCCGATTTTCAGGGTCTCTCGGCGCGCTCTAAATCTCAACCGTCGATCACAGCCCCTCGCAAGCGGGCTGACACGTTCATCGGTGCTGGCCTTGCGAGGGCCAGAAAGGGAGTTGCCGATGAGCAACAAGCAACGCTTCTACATCACGACCGCCATCCCCTATGTGAATGGCGATCCGCACCTGGGCCACGCCCTGGAGTTTGTGCAGGCAGACGTGCTCGCGCGACACCGCCGTCAGCGCGGCGATGACGTTCGCTTCTTGAGCGGGACGGACGACAACGCGCTCAAGAACGTCGACGCTGCTTTGGCTGCCGGCGTGCCGGTGGCGGAGTTTGTCGCGCAGAAGGCTGGACGGTTCGCTGATCTTGCCGGGCCGCTCCAGCTCTCGAACGATGATTTCATCCGCACGAGCACCGACCCGCGCCACCGTCCGGGTGTCGAGCGGCTTTGGCGGGCATGTGCGGAGGCAGGCGATCTCTACCAGCGGGACTACGAAGGTCTCTACTGCTCCGGCTGCGAGGCGTTCCTCGCTCCTGACGCCCTGAACGACGGGTTCTGCCAGGAGCATGGTGAAGCACCGGAGTTGATCAGCGAGAGCAACTGGTTCTTCCGACTCTCCCGCTACTAGGATGATCTTCTTGATCTGGTCGACAGCGGTCGGCTGAGGATCGAGCCTGAGCACCGTCGCAACGAGGTGCTCTCGTTCATCACGAGCGGTCTAACCGACTTCAGCGTTTCGCGAGCGCAAGAGCGAGCGCACGGCTGGGGTGTCCCGGTGCCGGGCGACCCCAGTCAGGTCGTGTACGTCTGGTTCGACGCGCTTGGCAACTACATCACGGCGCTCGACTACGCGAGCGACAGCAAGACGTACGCTGAATGGTGGCGAGAAAGCGACGAACGGGTGCACGTGATCGGCAAGGGCATCATCCGGTTCCACGCGATCTACTGGCCCGCGATCCTCCTGTCTGCAGGCGAGCCACTTCCGACGACGATCTTCGTGCACGACTACCTGACGGTCGAAGGACAGAAGCTCGCGAAGTCATTCGGCAACACGATCGACCCGAGCGACCTTGTGCGGCGTTACGGGGGAGACGCCCTCCGCTGGTGGTTCCTGCGGGACGTGCCGCGCAACGGCGATGCCGACTTCCGTGAGGAGCAGCTCGCGGCGCGCGCGAACGAGCTGGCGGATGGCCTTGGCAACTTGGCTTCCTGAGCCAGCTTCCGGCCTCCCGTCCATCGGCGGTTCCATCTACAGGCGAAAACCGTCCGAGCCGTCACCTCCGGCTGCTTTGATGACCCGATGACGCGGATGCCTCCCTACCTACGCGAGCAGATCGCCCGCGAGCTCCGGGTGCGCGGCGAGCGCGGAGAGTCGATCACCGACATCCTTCGCTGGCTCGGCAAGACAGGGACGACGGTCGGTGAGGCGGTCGAGCTGTTGGAGGAGTGCCTCGGCCGCTCGCGCGACGAGGCCGAGCGGGCTATCGCCGAGCATCCCGATTGGGCGCCGTTGGTGCGCCTGATGGGCGGGATGAGCGGCGAGCTGTTCCAGCCGCAGCCGAAGATCGAGCCGTAGAGAGGAAGCGGGTTCCCTCGCGTCACCGGTGGCGGGGCTTTTTGCCGCTCGGCCACCTGTGCACCGCCCCCGCCGCAGCGGCGCGTAGAGACCTGTCGAGAGGGGCGGATGCCAGCCGTGCAGGTCATACCGTCGCGGCGATAGACAGGGTGAGAGGCCGTCCTGCCTCTCATGAAGACTTGAGGAGCAGATGCCGACCGAGCCAGACAAGCCGACCAACGACGGCGGGCCGCAGCCCGGGAAGAGGCCTCGCCCGATCACGATCGGGGAGCTACGCCGGCGTGCGATCTGCAAGAAGCGATATGGCCGCGCCAGCCTGACCATCCGTCGCTGGGGTGGCCGAGGCGGTCTCATCGGCGACAGCGACCTCGCCAAGAAGATCGGTGCCTTCCGCGCCGGCGAAGCCACGGCCGAGGAGCTGGCCTGGGCTTTCGTCCGGGCGCGCGTCGAAAGCCACTCGCCCACTTTCCGCTGGAAGGGGGCCGACCTCGAGCGGTTGATCCAGCTCGTTACCGACTGCTCGCAGTCGCCGCACTTTCAGGCACGACGGCCGAGGAGCTAGCGCAGGAGCTCGTCAAGGGTCAAGACGAGGAGCGCGAGCAACTGAAGCGCCTGTCCGAGCAATTCGCCAAGACGTTCGCCGGCCTGGGAAACCTGTCCCAGTTACTCCAGCCGCAGCTCACCCAGTGGGCCACACGACAGCAAGAGGTGTTCGCTGGACTGTCGCGGAGCCTGGTCATGCCTCAGGTAAGCAAGCAGCTCGCGGGCCTCGCCATGCCGCCTGTTCATGAGCAGATGCGCGTGCTTGAGCTGACCGGGAGTGTCCGGAGGCAGATGTTCCCGACGCTGCAACCCGCGCTGGCACGAAGCCTTGCTGCCGCGGTGCCGGCCCAGGGCCTGCTGGCACAACGGGTGCGTTTACCGGACGCGATCTCCGGCGAGTTCTCAAAGTCTCTTCAGCGCTCGCTTGGGCTCTACCGGACGCAAACCCTGACGCCGGCCATTGAAGCCCTGACGCGCCACCGGTCCTTCACCATCGGTGAGGTCGTCCGCGCCGCTCGCGAAGCCGCCACGCTGACCGAGCAGCAAGGCGAGGGGGCACAGGCACAAGCGCTGGCGACACTGACCGCCGAGGTCGTCGAGGTTGTCGAGGCGCCGTCAGTCGAGAACCTCGAGCGGATGGTCGGTGACCTGTCGGAGCACTTGAACGACCGCCTCGACGAACTTCAAGAGCAGCACGTCGCGAACGAGCAGCGGCGACAGCAGGACGCCCAGGACGACTTGGCGTTGAACCTGTTTCTCTGGTTCCTCGCCACCTACCTGGCTTTCTTCATGTGGCTGCTCGACCACATGCCGAAGTCGTAGCCGGCCTACAGGTTGAAGAGTCGGCCGACCTCGTCCTTCGTCCGGGTCTCATCTGCGAAGGCGGCGAAGTGCGTCACGAGCTCGTGACCCCACGCGGTCGGCTCGCCGAAGACGATCGCGTCGTAGGGCAGGTCGTCTCCTAGCTCCTCCGTCAGCGTCTCAGCGAACCTCGGACGGTAGTAATCCTCATGCCGCAGCTCGCTCGCGAGCTTCGAGCGACTGACATCGACCACGAGGATCTCCAGCGCCGTCCCGTCAGACCGGGCCTGGCGCTTGGCCGCCTCACCTTGTCCTTCACCAGCCGCTCGAACATCGCCTCTGGCACATAGCCGCTCAACGACGGGCCGCTGAACGTGCCCTCGCGCGCCGGCACTTCTCTCGGAGCCGCATGCTCGATCGTGAGCGTGAGCCGAGCGTTCATCTCTGGATGGACGCTCTCGGCTTGGAACGGCGCCGGCTCACCGGCCTCAAGCCGCTGCCGCAGCTCGTCGACCAACGGATGGATGAGTGCAGCGCGGCGGTTGTCCCCCTCCATGGCGTCCGACAGCGGTTCCGGGTGGAGAAAGAGCAGACGCGGGCTAGGCCCGGTCAGATCGAAGTCTTCCACGCGCGTGACCTCCCAGCGCCAGACATACTCGATTGGGACGTCGAGGTTCTTCATCGCGTCGATCACTCCCTGGTTGAGGTCATCGAGCCCCTCCCACTCGACCGGGGTGTAGACCTCGACGAGCGCCCGCAGCCCCTCGCCCTCGACCAGGAGGTCGGGCACGGGGTCAGAGCCCTTCGCCGCGTCGAGGCCGGCGACCCGGAAGCCCCGCAGCAGGGAGTGCTCGGCGACGTGAAGCTCGCTGAGGGCCGAGGCGAACTCCGCCCGGCCACGGGTGCGGACGAGCTTGGGCTGCTCGTAGCCGTGACTGAGGCAGAAGTCGAGACTGTCTACGAGTCTCTCAAGGTGCTCGTGGTGGAGGTTCGCCAGCACGCGATAGGTTTGCAGCGGGCTCTTGCGGTAGCCGGCGAAGTGCGCCGACGGCTCGCCTGCCTGATTCGGGTCGCCAAGGGCCGCCTTCAGATGTGGGCGAGAGGCCAGCGCCTCCTCGACCTTGTTCGGGTCGAAGAGGAACGGCGGCAACCCCCGCCCCCGCACACGGCGGCGTCGGGGATTAATGTCGGGCGAGTGGCTGTTGGCCGTCGTCATCGCTGCTCCACCTAACCCAAGCACCGGCACGACGCGCCCCAGACGCTCGTGTGCCGCTTGCCGCTACCAGTCGGGGTAGTCCGCCTCGAGAATGTGCTTCCAGCGCTCGTCCACGTTGACGCCGCCGCGCGGCGGCTCCTCGGCGACGTAGACCCAGTAGTTGTTGAAGTCGTCGTTCCGTGCCGCGATACCAAAGACGACGCCAGGCGGCGTCTCCGTCCACGCCCAGTAGCCGCCGTCTTCGGCTAGGCACATCTCGAGCTCGGCCTGGTAGCGGCCGAGCAGGCTGCCGTCGGGGTCGAGCGCCTTGCGATCGCGAGCGAAGCCGCCGGTGCGCTTGAGGTAGCCGTGCTGGTAGAGGTGGACGCTGTTCAGCAGACCGTGGGCGGCGTCGAAGCCGCGCCGGTCGCGCCGGCGGCCCCACTCGTCAGTTTCCTTGCTCCCGGCCCAGCGCTGTTCGTGATCAGCGGCGGCCTTCGCGTTCAACTCCTTGGCCCGTGGCCCGACGGCTTCGATCACAGCCAATAGCGCCGCCCAAACCTTGGTCGAGTTACGGAGCGTGTCGTAGGCCAGAACGCGGCCATGGACGATGCCCTGGCGAGTCAGTTTGTCGGAGATGACCGTCTTGCGTTGCTCGCGGCTCATCAGCTCGCTCAGCGCCTTCAAGCCCTGCGAGTGGCCGGCGAGCGTGATGTCGTCGACCAGGTTCGGGTTCTTCGGGTCGTAGAAATACTTGGCCGGCTTCTCCGTCATGTCGATGAAGATGCCGTCGATCTGCGCGAGGACGATCGCGATGGCGCCGGCGTAGCGTTCCTCCTTGTGGAGCTCGTATGCCTCGTCCAGGAGGCGCTGCCGCGCGAGCCCGATCTGGCGGCGCTGTTCGTCTCCCTGGTAGAGCGACCAAACGCGGTGATAGAAGCGGACGAAGCTATGGTCTCCCTCGTTGTAGGTCTCGACCAGTAGCTCCTCGGCCTCCTCGACCTTGCCCTGCTCGACCAGGGTGGCCGCTGCGCCGTAGGCCCCGACGTGAGCGAGGCCGTGGAAGACCCAGCCGAGCGGGGCCAGTAAGGGCGCGATGCGATCGGGCTCGGAGACGAGCTTGGCATAGTTGCCGGCGAGCTCCGTGGCTTGATCGAGAATCTCTTTGTCCACGCCGAGCCAGCGGAGGATCCGGCCGAACGGTGTTCCGGCTAGAGCGGCGAGACCCTGGGCCTGCTTGCCGACCTCACCGCCGGGGTCAAGGCGCTCGGCGTAGCTCTTCGGCTCGGGGTCGCTGTTGGTGGGCTCCTTCTCGGCCATCACAGACAAGATAGGGCCGGTGTCGGCGCCACCTAAGTTTCACGCGAGAACGATGTCCCGCATCTCGCAAGCGTGGTTCGGGCTCGGCAGCCTGAAGCAGCTTGACGTAGAAGTCGGTAACGGCTCGTGCTCTGCCTACACTGGAGCTGTTATGGGCCCCGGAGAGATCAGGTGGCGTCCCGGCGTCCGGGTGAAATCGTTCGGACGCAGCTCCGCGTCTGTTGCCATGATAGCAAACTAGGCTGCGACCACCTCCTCTCGGGCCTCGTCGTCGAGCTGTCTGCCGGCTGCGAGAGCCCGGCGTAGGCGCTCGATCTCGGCGACCGCTCGGGGCGTTATCACGACGCCACGCCAGCCGCGACTGGAGAGCTCGAGCACGGCCCAGACCAGGCAGAGCGCTGAGGTCTCGCCGGGGAAGCGGCGGTTGTGCAGCGTACGACGTAAGCGATGGTTGAGGACGCGGGCGTCGCACTCATCGAGCCCGCCGTCGTGGTCGATCTGGTAGCGGAGGTGCAAGGCCATCTCGTTCATGAACCCGAGGATGCTGCGGCTTGCCGTCGTCGCGACGTGGACGTCGTCGGGGTCCTGCCGGCCGAGAATGTCGAGCGGCAGGCGTTCCGCGCTCAGCTCCTCCTCGACGGCTCGGACGACGTAAGGCCCGAGCGGGCGCAGCTCGTCGACGCGTATCGCCGCCCGAAAGACCGGGAAACAGGGTTTCGGCGTGCGTAAGCAGGAGGCACTTGCGTCGGTCGATCCAGAGCAGGTTCGCGTACCAGTCCTCGTCCGTCGCCGACGGCGCGGTGGGAGTGACGACGCCCTTGCCCAGCTGATCGAGCACCTTTCGGGTGCAGCGCACGACCACCGATCGAGCGTAGTCCACGCAGGCCCCGCGCCGACGAGGTCGGCAAACAGCCATGTCCGCACAGGCCGATTACGCTTTGCCGACGTGAGCTCCAATCCTCAACTTCGAAACCACGCTGCCTTCATCTGGTCGGTCGCCGACAAGCTGCGCGGCGTCTACAAGCAGTCCGAGTACGGGCGCGTGATCCTTCCGCTCGTCGTCCTCCGTCGGCTCGACTGCGTGCTCGAGCCGACGAAGCCCGCCGTCCTCGCGAGGCACGAGGCGCTGAAGGGTCGGGTCGAGAACGTCGCACCGGTGCTCGAGTCGATCGCGGGAGAGCAGTTCTACAACATCAGCCCGCTCGACTTCCGCCGTCTGCTCGACGATCCGACGAACGTCAAGGGCAACCTCCAGTCGTACATCGCGGGCTTCTCGCCCGCCGCACGCGACGTGATCGAGAAGTTCGGCTTCGACGCGCAGATCACGCGGCTCGAGCGCGCGAACCTGCTCTACCTGGTCGTCTCACAGTTCGCGGAGATCGACCTCCACCCGAACGTCGTCTCGAACCTGGAGATGGGCTACCTGTACGAGGAGCTCGTCCGCAAGTTCTCCGAGCTCTCGAACGAGACGGCCGGCGAGCACTTCACGCCGCGCGAGGTGATCCGC
>JBBRYW010000051.1:0-18323 GCA_038237235.1 Gaiellales bacterium | reverse complement strand
CTAGATCAGTAATCCAGGGCGTCGTCGCCCGAGTTGCGCTTCCACCAGAAGGCCAGCGCACCCGCGACCGCCACGAGGCCCAGGAAGACCGCCGAGAGGTTCGGCTTACGCGACCCCTCGACCGTGCCCGGAACGGCGTCCCGCGCCTTCTGCTTCATCACTCGCTTGCCGATCTGCCAGGCCGTCCAGCCGAGGAGGGCGTTCCGGCGGTTAAAGACTCCCATCTCGCTCCTTTCCTTGGCCCGGAAACCTACCCTGCCGGCCTCCCTTCGCGTCAGGGCTTCCCGTAGAGTTCTCTCGTGGCCGCCCGGCTGGCCGACATCTCCAACGGCTTCTTCCGTCCCGCGGTTGCCGCGCTCATTCCTTACGAGCCCGGCAAGCCCGTCGAGGAGGTGCAGCGCGAGCTCGGCCTCGACCGTGTCGTCAAGCTGGCCTCGAACGAGGGACCGTACGGCCCGTTCCCCGAAGCGCTCGCGGCACTCGAGCGAAGCGCCGGAGACCTAAACCGCTACCCGGACGGCGGCGGATACAGGCTGAGAGCAGCGCTCGCCGAGCGGCACGGCGTCCAGCTCGAGGAGGTCGCCCTGGGCGCCGGGGCGGACGGGGTGGTCGACACCCTCTCTCAGGCGACGCTTGATCCGGGCGACGAGATCGTCTGCGGCTGGCCCTCGTTTCCGAGCTACGTGATCGACGCGGCAAAGCTGGGCGCTGTCTCCCGCAAGATCCCTCTCCGTGACCATCGGTACGACCTCGACGCGCTGCTGGATGCGGTCGGGCCTCGCACGAAGCTCGTCTACGTCTGTCACCCCAATAACCCGACTGGGACGTCGAACACGACGGGCGAGCTCGACGCCTACTTCGAGCGGGTGCCGGCCCACGTGCTCACCGTCCTGGATCAGGCGTACTTCGAGTACATCGACGACCCGGACTACCCCGACGGTGTCGAGCGGTACGCAAAGGCCGGCCTGAAGGTCGTCGTGCTGCGCACGTTCTCGAAGATCTACGGGCTCGCCGGCCTGCGGGTGGGCTACGGGATCGGCCCAAGGTCGGTCGTCGCGGCGCTCGCGAAGGTGCGGCGGGCATTCGACGTCTCCTCGCCCGCGCAGGAGGCCGCGCTCGCAAGCCTCGACAGCCCCGGCGAGCTCGAGCGCCGGCGCGGGCTGAACGCCTCAGGGCGCGCCGCCCTCGAGCGGGTGCTCCGGGAAGGGGGCTTCGACCCCGCCGGACCCGCGGTCGCCAACTTCCTCTACGCAGAGGTCGGAGACGACTCCCGCTCGGTGTTCGACTCCCTGCTCCGGGAAGGCGCGATCGTCAGGCCGCTTGCGGGCTTCGGCGCTCCCGGCGCGATCCGTGTCACGGTCGGGACGCCGGACGAGCAGCGGTTCTTCGCCGATGCGCTTGCACGGGTCGCTGCGCGCGTTCCCGCCTAGTGGGGCTGGGCCGCGGCTGGACCCGGGAGGCGCTCGTGACGGGTGTTCGGGCCGGCGACACGCGGGCGCTAGCACGTGCGATCAGCCTGGTGGAGGACCGAGAGCCTGTCGCGTACGACCTCGTCCGCGAGCTGTACCCGGAGACCGGGCGCGCGTATTCGATTGGCGTCACCGGGCCGCCAGGCGTGGGCAAGTCGAGCCTGATCAGCGCCCTCGTCCGTCACGTTCGTGTCGAGCGCCGGACGGTGGGCGTCATCTCGGTCGACCCCTCGAGCCCCTTCACGAAGGGTGCGCTTCTGGGTGACCGGATCCGGCTCTCGGACCACTTTCTCGACCCGGGCGTCTTCATCCGCTCGATGGGCACCAGGGGCCATCTCGGCGGGCTCGCTGAGGCGACGCTGCAAGCGATGCTCGTGCTGGACGCGGCCGGGAAGGATCTCCTCTTTCTCGAGACGGTGGGAGCGGGCCAGGGAGAGGTGGAGGTGATCGGAATCGCCGACACCATCGTCCTCGTCCTCATGCCGGGCTCGGGCGACTCGATCCAGGCCCTGAAGGCGGGCATCATGGAGATTCCGGACGTGATCGCGATCAACAAGATGGATCATCCAGCGGCGAGGACGATGCTGAGCGAGGTGAGCTCGATTCTCTCGCTCGACCTCGAGAGCTCGTGGCACCCGCCGATCGTGCTCACGGAAGCGACGCGCGGCGAGAATGTCGAGGAGTTGTGGGAGCGGATTGGCGAGCACCGCGCACATCTCGAGAACAACGGGTTGCTCGAGGCGCGGCGGCGAAAGAATCTCGCCGGGGAGGTCTTCGCCGTGGCCTCGGGGCGTGCGAAGGAGCACCTCGAGCAGGCTGTCTCCGATGACCCCGAGTTGCGTAGCCTGCTCGATGATGTTCAGGAGCGGCGGCTCGACCCGCTGACCGCCGTTCAACGGATCATGAGGGAGGTCTTCTCACTTGGCGACGGGAACCGTTCCGCGGCTCGCTGAGATCGAAGAGGCGCACCGGCGCCTGCACGGCGTCGCCCGCGTCACGCCGGTTTACGGCTCGGAGACGATCTCGCGGCTCGTTCACCGCAAGGTCAGGCTCAAGGCCGAGAACCTGCAACGGACGGGCTCCTTCAAGATCCGGGGCGCGTACAACAAGATCTCGACGTTGAGCGAGGCAGAGCGCAGCGCCGGCGTCGTCGCGGCGAGCGCAGGCAACCACGGGCAGGCGGTCGCCTGGGCAGCACGCGAGGCGGGTATCAGCGCGACCGTCTTCATGCCGCAGGAGACGCCGATGGCGAAGGTGGAGGCGACCCGGAACTATGGCGCCCGTACGCAGCTCGTCGGCGAGGGATTCGAGGACGCGCTCGCGGCCGCCGTCGATCTGGCGCACTCATCGGGCGCAACGTTCCTGCATGCGTTCGAGGACGAGACCGTGATCGCGGGCCAGGGCACACTCGGGATCGAGCTCGCCGAGCAGGTCGAGGAGCTGGACACGGTCGTGATTCCGATCGGCGGCGGGGGCCTCGCCGCCGGGATCGCGCTCGCCTTGCGCGAGCTGCGGCCCGGCACGCGTATTGTCGGCGTCCAGGCCTCGGCCTGTGCACCGCTCGCGGGGGGTCGTGAGCTCGGCTACACGATCGCCGAGGGGATTGCAGTCAAGCATCCCGGCGAGCTGACGTCGTCGATCCTCAGCGACGTCCTGGACGAGGTCGTGACCGTCTCCGACGAGCAGATCAGCGAGGCGATCGTGCTGCTGCTCGAGCGGATGAAGCTCGTCGTCGAGGGTGCTGGGGCCGCGCCCGTCGCCGCCCTCGCCGCCGGTCTCGTGCCGGGAAAAGGTGCATGCCTCGCCGTTCTGTCGGGGGGGAACATCGACCCGACGCTGCTGATCTCGGTCATGCGCCACGGCTTGACCTCGGCCGGGCGGTACCTCGTAGTACGGACGCAGCTCGCAGACCGGCCCGGAGAGCTGATCAAGCTGCTCTCGCTCGTCGCGCGCGAGCGCGGGAATGTCATCTCCGTCGAGCACCATCGTGAGGGGATGGAGGTTCCGGTCTCCGAGAGCGAGGTGGAGCTGACGCTGACGATGCGCGACCAGGAGCACTGCTCGAGCCTCCTTGCCGCCATGGAGGGCGCCGGCTACCCGACCGAGCGGCTGCGCTGAGCCGCGTGCGAGCGTTTGCCGGCGCAGCTGGCGGGAAGACCCCTGATAGATGAAGGCGCGGCTCCTAGCCGTCTGCGTCGCGAGCCTCGCGCTCGCCGGAGGTGCCGGAACCGGCTCGCTGGCCGGCTCGACGACCGTTCCTCCTCCACCCAAGCAGCCGGTCGCCGTGGGGTCCGGGGGCGCAGCCGCGACAGTTGACCCGCTCGCTACACAGGCTGCGATCCGGATCCTGCGCAAGGGCGGGAACGCCGTCGACGCAGCAGTCGCGGCGGCGGCCGCACTCGGTGTCGTCGAGCCATATTCCTGCGGCATCGGCGGCGGCGGCTTCATGCTCGTCTACCAGGCGCGCACGCGTCACCTCTTCACGATCGACTCGCGCGAGGCGGCGCCGGCTGCGTTCCCGCCGGACGCGTTCATCGACCCGGTGACCGGGAAGGCGGTTCCGTTCGCCGACCTGGTGACGAGCGGGCTCAGCACCGGAGTTCCGGGGACGCTTCTCGCCTGGCAGGAAGCCGAGCGACGCTTCGGCAGGATCAAGAAGCTCTCGAGGCTGCTCGCGCCTGCGATCGCGATCGCAGGCAGCGGCTTCGTCGTCGATCAGACCTTCCACGACCAGACGGCGGACAACGCGCAACGCTTCTCCGCCTTTGCCTCCACGTCGGCGCTCTATCTGCCGGGTGGCGAGCCGCTCCCTGTCGGCGCGGTCCAGCGGAACCCTGATCTCGCGGGGACGTACGGGTTGATCGCCCGCAACGGCGTGAGCGCGTTCTACCGCGGGCCGGTCGCGCACGCGATCGTCGAGACGGTTCAGCACCCGCCGCTCGCGTCAGGGAGCAAGCGGAACGTGCGCCCCGGCCTGCTGAGCGCCGCCGACCTCTCGGCCTACCGGGTCAAGCTTCGCCCGCCGACGCGCGTCGACTACCGCGGGTACGCCGTATTCGGGATGGGGCCGCCTTCGAGCGGCGGCTCGACGGTGGGCGAGGCGCTCAACATCCTGGAGGGCTTCGACCTGCACGGGATGGACCGGGCGCAGGCGCTGCATCGCTACGTCGAGGCCTCCCGGCTCGCATTCGCAGATCGCGGCGCGTATCTGGGCGACCCGGATTTCGTCCCTGTCCCGTTGCGCGGCCTCCTTTCGAAGCAGTTCGCCGCTGAGCGCCGGGCGCAGATCGGGACGACCGCCTCCAAGAGCCCGGTGCCGCCTGGCACGCCGCCGGCCGACCTGCTGCCTCGGTCGACGACGCACCTCACTGTCTCGGACCGCTTCGGCAACGTCGTCAGCTACACGTTCACGATCGAGCAGACCGGCGGCAATGGCATCGTCGTGCCCGGGTACGGCTTTCTCTTGAACAACGAGCTCACCGACTTCGAGACCGCCACCGGCCTGCCGAACTCGCCTGCCGCAGGAAAGCGGCCGCGAAGCAGTATGAGTCCGACGATCGTCTTCTCGAAGGGAAAGCCGGTGCTCGCGCTGGGGTCGCCGGGAGGCTCGACGATCATCACGACGGTTCTGCAGATCCTCGTCAACAGGCTCGACTTCGGCATGACCCTCCCGGAGGCGATCGCGGCGACGCGGATCTCGCAGCGAAACTCCGCGACGACCCAGGCGGAAGCGGCCTTCCTCCCCACCGCCGAGGCCGGAGGACTGAAGGCCCTGGGCCATGCGTTCTCGTCCACGCCCGAGATCGGCGCTGCGACGGGAATCGAATTTCTCGGCGGGGGAGTCGCTCAGGCGGCCGCCGAGCCCGTCCGCCGTGGGGGCGGAAGCGCGATGGTCGTCACTCCCCGGACGCCCTGAGCCATCCAGCGGCGGCCTCGCGGCCTCGCGGGTCGAGCACGAGACCCCAGTGGTCGAGGCCTGGGAGATATGCCTCGGTCGCCCCGTAGCGCGCGCCGATCGAGCGCCCGCGCTCGGCCGCGAGCTCGTCTCCGTAGACGACGAGGGCCGGGCAAGGAAGGGCGGGAACCGAGATGCCGCGCTTCCGCTCCCTGCGCGCGAGCACGGACTCGGATCGTCCGGGGACGCCGGTGGGGAAGGGGCCATACTCCTGCTCCGGATCGAACGTCCCCTCGGCCAGCTCGACCGCCGGGTCGGTGCCCTGCACCTCGGCCGGCGCGCTAGGCTCGACGAGGATCAGGCGCTCCGCTGCCGCCCGCCCGGCGGCCAGCATCGCGACGAGGCCTCCCATGCTCCAGCCGCACACCGCGCGCGGCGGCGGCAGGAGCTCGGCCGTTCGGTACAGCACGGCCGCGTAGTTCGACATCGACGCATGTGCCACGGCCAGGCCTGCCTGGAGGTCGATCGCCTGCACGCAGATGCCCGGGAAGGCGTCCGCCCATGCTTCGAAGATCCACGGGCCGCTGCCGGCTCCGTGGGCGAGAAGCAGCGAGCGAATCAGCCCCGGGCTCAGCTTCCGCACCGGCGGAAGCACACGGTCGAGTTGCCGCGCTCCAGCCAGCTGGCGATGCCGCCCGTCATCACCGGACGTGCGTCGATCCCCGATGCGACCAGGATGCTCGCCGCGATCGATGCCCGCGCGCCGCTCTCGCAGATCGTGACGACCGGACGGTCGCCGCGGAGATCCTCGCTGCAGCGACGGAGCAGGCGATAGGGGACATTGCGGCTGCCCGCGATGTAGCCGTCGTCGCGCTCGTTCTTCTCGCGAACGTCGACGAGCTCGATCTCGTCGCGCGCGAGGAGCGCCTCGAGCTCGTCCAGCTCGATCGGCTCGAGCCGCTCGGGAGTGTCGGGATCGATGAGGCAGCCGCCGAGCTCGAGGAAGCCGACGGCACGCAGGCTCCTCGCCGCGCGCTCGCCTTCGGCCGCGTCCGTGGGGTGGAGGACGATCGCCTCGTCTGGCGATAGGACGAAGGCCGCCTTCGTCGCGAAGGAGGATCCGCTCACCGGCACGTTGATCGCGCCGGCGACGTGACCGCCCGCGAAGGCCGTCGCCGGGCGCACGTCGAGCACGACCGCGCCCTGGGCTTTCTCGAGCAACGGTAGGTCATGCGGGTGGCCGAGGAACGGTCCGCGGTTCAGTCCGACGATGCGTTCGAGGTTGGGCGGTCTCGGCGAGCGAATCGCGGCGGACGACTCGATGAAGTCGTGCTCGTCGCTCGCCGGCAGCGCCCGGTTGAAGCGTCGCTCGAAGCCGATCGTCGTTGATGCTTTCGAGCTCATCGCGGCGCCGCAGAGCGATCCTGCCACGTGGCCCGGGTATACCTCGACGCCGTCCGGAAGCTCGAGCAGCCGCCGCAAGCTTCGGAACAGGCCTTTTGCCCCCTCGCGCGCGTCGACCGCCAGGTCCGGGCGCGCCGCGTCGGCGACGAGCAGCGAGTCGCCCGTCAGGACAAGCCAGGGCTCGTTCGCTCGCGAGCGATCGAGGACTGCCAGGCAGCAGTGCTCGGGCCTGTGGCCCGGTGTGTGCATGACGCGCAGCGTGACGTCGCCCACGTGGATCTCAGTGCCGTCCTCGATCGGATCAGACGAAAACTCCGCCTCGGCGGCCGGATGGACGCGAACCGGAACGCCGTGCTCGAGAGCGAGGCGGCCGTGTCCCGAGACGTGGTCGGCGTGCGTGTGCGTCTCGACCACGCAGCAGATCGTGACGTCGCGCCGGGCGGCTTCCTCGAGGTACGGCTCGATCGCGTAGGCGGGGTCGACGATCACCGCCTCGCCGGCATGCTCGTCGCCGATCAGATATGAGGCGCAGCCGAGATCGTCATCCACGAACTGCTTGAAGAGCACCGGAACGACCGTAACACGACGCGCCGCTACCTTTCTTGAAGCATTACGGGCGCTTATGGCAGCCTTAACAGGCGCGCTTTTCGAGCTAGAACCCCAGGTGCTTGGCGATCACCATCCGCTGGACGTCGTTGGTTCCCTCGCCGATCTCGAGGATCTTCTGGTCGCGGTACAGGCGAGAGATGGCGAACTCCTCCATGTACCCGTAGCCGCCGTGAATCTGCAGCGCCCAGTTGGCGACCCGGTGGGACAGCTCGCCGGTGTAGAGCTTCGCGATCGCCGCCTCCTTGCCGAACGGTCGGCCCTGGTCCTTGAGCCACGCGGCCTTCAGCGTGAGCCCCCTGCCGGCCTCGATCTCCGTCGCCATGTCCGCGAGCTTGAACTGCACCGCCTGGAACGTGGCGATCGGCCGCCCGAACTGCTCGCGCTCGCGCGCGTAGGCCGCCGCCAGGTCGTAGGCGCCCTGCGCGAGCCCAACACCCATGGCCGCGACTGAGATCCGGCCGCCGTCGAGGATCTCGAGGAACTGCGCGTAGCCGCGTCCCCGCTCTCCCAGCAGGTTGCCCTTAGGAACGGCGCAGTCGCGGAACGAGAGCTCGCGGGTGTCCGAGGCGTGCCAGCCCATCTTCCGCATCGGCGGCGAGATCTCGTAGCCGGGCGTACCGTTCGGGACGATCACGTTGGAGATCTCGTCCTCGCCGGTGCGCGCGGTGATCGTGACGCAGGCCGAGATGTCGGTGCCCGCATTCGTGATGAAGATCTTCGAGCCGTTCACGATCCACGAGCCGTGCCTTGCCTCGGCGGTGGTGCGCGTCGCGCCGGCGTCGGATCCGGCTCCGGACTCGGTCAGCCCGAAGGCGGCCAGCTTTTGTCCCGAGGCGAGCCGAGGCAGCCACTCCCGCTTCTGCTGCTCGCTTCCGAACAGCAGGATCGGCATCGTCCCGAGCGAGGTGTGGGCCGCCATCGTGATCGCCACCGAGGAGTCGACGCGCGTCAGCTCCTCGACGGCGATCGCGTACGAGACGGTGTCGGTCCCGGAGCCGCCGTACTCCTCGGGCACCGGCATGCCCATCAGGCCGAGCTCGCCGAGCTCGGCCACGAGCTCGTAGGGGAAGCGCGCCTCCCGGTCGAGCTCCGCGGCCACCGGAGCGACGCGCTCCCGTGCGAACTCGCGCACGGTCGAACGGACGAGCTCCTGCTCGGGCGAGAGGTCGAAGTTCACGCGGCGAGCCTCGCCGCGAGCTCGGCGATGAGCCGGACGCCGTACCCCGTCCCGCCTCGCTGCCTCAGGTAATCGGGCCGGCTGTAGCGCAGGAACGCGGGCCCGGCGATGTCGAGGTGCGCCCAGGGGCCTTCGCCGACGAACTCCCGCAGGAACTCCGCGGCCAGCACGGGCAAGCCCTGGCGCAGCACGGAGTGGTTCTTCATGTCCGCGAAGTGGGAGTCGATGTAGCGGCGGTAGCGCGGGTGGAGCGGGAAGGGCCAGACGTGGTCGCCGCTGGCGGCGCCCGCCTGGATGATCAGGTCACGCCAGGCGTCGTCGTTCGCGAACAAGCCGGCGTACAGGTCGCCGAGGGCTAGCGTCATGGCGCCGGTCAGCGTCGCAAGGTCGATCAGATGGGTGGCGCCCTGCTGCCGCGCGTACCAGAGTGCGTCGGCGAGCACGAGGCGGCCCTCCGCGTCGGTGTCGGTCACCTCGATCGTCTTGCCATTCATCGCCGTCAGGATGTCTCCAGGCCGGTAGGCGCCTCCGCCAGCCATGTTCTCGGTTGCCGCGACGACGGCGATCGTCCGAACCCGTGTCTCGAGCTCCGCGAGCGCTCCGATCGACTCGATGACGGCCGCGCCGCCGGCCATGTCGCCCTTCATCTCCTCCATGTAGAGCGCGGGCTTGATCGAGATCCCGCCCATGTCGAACGTCACGGCTTTGCCAACGAGCCCGAGCACGAGGTCCGAGCGCGCGCCGGGCGGCTCGTAGTGCATGACGATCAGGCGAGCCGGGTTGTGACTTCCCTGCGCGACGGCGGAGAACGCGCCCATCCCGAGCGCCTCGAGCTGGTCCGGTCCGAGCGCCTCGGCGATGACATGCTCGGCGCCATCGGCGATCTCCCGGGCGCGGGCCGCGAGCCGCTCGGGTGTCAGCTCGTTCGGCGGCATGTTGGCGAGGTCGCGGGCCCGATTCGTCCGGCCCGCTATCCGGGCGGTGCGCTCGGCTGCGACCCGGAGGTCGTCGCTCGGCCTCTCCGAGGCAAGCAGCAGTCGCACCAGGACGGGGGGCTTGGCGCTCGTCTTCCAAAGACCCGGGTCGTACGCGCCGAGCAGCGTCCCCTCGACGAGAGCGCGGGCCTGCTCGGGAGCTCCGAGTGGCAACGACTCGTCGACCAGCCACGCGATGGAGGCGGCGTATCGCGTCACCGCGCGGGCTGCCGCACCGGCTGCCGCGCGGAGAGCGTCGGGGTAAGGGCCTCCGTCGGTCCGACGCCCGAGGCGACGAGCCGCGAGGCGCCGAGATCGCCGTCCACGTGCAGCACCGCGACCCGCTCGACCTCACCGCTGGCCTCGCCCGCGGAGACGGCCCGCGCCAGCGTGCCCCCGAGTCGCTCGTTCAGCTGCGCCGCAACCCCGCGCAGCGGCGTGGCCGGATCGAGGAGCGGTACGGCGATCACGTCGGCTTCGAGAGCGTCGGTCGACGTGACTTCGACAGCGATCGCCATGCGTCGGCGATCGTATCCGAGAGGGATTCGTCCCCCGCTCGCAGGACTTCGCGCGTTCTTCACAGAATCTTTGCTGTTCTTCACATCCTTTTCTTCCTACCTGTCGTTATAAGAAGGACATGGCCGACGCCCACAGCATCGAGAAGCTGCAGGACCGAATCGGACGCCTCGTGGCCGACCGCCAGGAGCTGCGCGAGCAAACTGCCGCCGAGCCGACGCTCGAGAGAAACCGCCGGGAGATCGCCGACTCACAGTACGAGCTTTCTCGGGCGCTCATCGCCCGGTACGTGCCACACCCGGCGTAGGGCCACCATCTAGCCTGCGAAGGTGCGGGTGGAGGTCGACAAGCGGGCGATGGCGACCCTCTCCGCAGGGCACCTCGCGACGGACTTCGCGGGCGGCGCGCTGCCTGCTCTACTGCCCTTCTTCGTCGACCGCTTCGGCCTCTCGTACACGCTCGCGGCTCTCGTCATGCTCGCCTCGACGATCTCGTCGTCGGTCGTGCAGCCGGCCTTCGGCCACCTGTCCGACCGGCGGGGCGCGAGCTGGCTGCTGCCCGGCGGTGTCGCCCTCGCGGGAGTCGGGATCGGCCTTGCCGCCGCTGCCCCGAGCTACGCGCTCGTACTGCTCTGCGTCGTCGGCTCCGGAATCGGGGTGGCCGCTTTCCATCCGGAGGGCTCGAAGTTCGCCGCGTATGTGAGCGGCGCTCGCCGGGCAAGCGGAATGTCGCTCTTCTCGATCGGGGGCAACCTCGGCTTCGCACTCGGACCGACGGTCGCGACGCCCCTGGTTCTCGCGCTCGGGCTGGGCGGTGGGGTCCTGCTAGCCCTGCCTTGCCTTGCGATAGCCGCGCTGCTCGTCGCCGTGGCGCCCTACCTGCGGACGTTCGTGCCCGAGCGGCAAGTGGCTCGAGCGGCAGCCGGCGAGAGTCAGCCTCGCGCGCTCGCGCTCCTCATGGGCGTGATCGCGTTCCGGAGCGTCGCCTGGTTCGGCCTCGTGACCTTCGTCCCGCTGTACGAGGTATCGCTTGGACACTCCAAGGCGCACGGCAGCCACCTGCTCTCGTTCATGCTGCTCGCCGGCGGTGCCGGGACTCTCCTGGCTGGTTCTGCGGCCGACCGCTTCGGCCGGCGACCGGTGCTGATCGCGAGCATCGTGGCAACAGGCCCGCTGACGCTCGTGTACCTGCTTGAGGGCGGCGTCGTCGGCGCGCTCGCGTTGGCGCTCGTCGCCGTGAGCGTGATCGGAACGTTCGGTGTCACGATGGTGATGAGCCAGGAGTACCTGCCCGGAAACGTGGGCATGGCGTCCGGCCTCTCGATCGGCCTCTCGATCGGACTCGGAGGAGTAGCCGCTGTCGGGCTCGGCGCGCTAGCCGACTCGATCGACTTGCGCACGGCCCTGCTCGCAAGCTCGGCCGCGCCGCTCGCGGCCCTTGCGCTGGCGCTTTTCCTCCCGTCGGGGCGGTCGCGGGGCCGACTCGCCGCGGAACCGGCGCTTCCTTGACGTGCGCTAGGCTCGCGCCGCCAACTGCGAGGAGGAGGGAAGACGTGGCGGAAACGGCGAGGGAGTTCTTCGAGAGCCTCGAGTCGCGGGCCGAGCCGGCCAGGACTGCGGGTATGAACTCGAGCTACCGCTTCGAGGTTGACGGGGCCGGCACCTGGGTCGTCCGCGTGACCGACGGAGCCCTCCACGTCAAGGAGGGCGGCGGCGACGCCGACTGCACGATCTCGGCTTCGGAGGAGAACTTCCTCAAGATCCTCGGCGGGCAGCAGAACCCGATGACCGCCTACATGACGGGCAAGCTGCGAATCGCCGGCGACATGGGCGCCGCGATGAAGCTGCAGAAGCTGTTCTAAGGAGCCGTACTCGTGACCGGCGAAGCTGCGCCGCTGCGGCCTGATCCTGTCCCGGCCTGGAGCCTGAAGAGTGGCGACGTCGGGCGAATTTCGCTGCCGAGTGCGTGGCCGGAACGCGTCACGCGGGACTGGGCGTGGGGGGATGCCACGGGCAAGGGCGTGCGGGTCTGCATCCTGGACAGCGGGATCGAGAGCAGTCACCCGCTCGTGGGATCGGTAGAAGGAGCAGTCGCAGTGTCCGTGCAGGGCGACGAGACGGCGATCGCGGAGGATGCCGAAGGCGACCTGTGTGGGCACGGCACTGCGTGCGCGGGCATCGTCCGCTCGCTCGCCCCAGACTGCAGCCTGTTCAGCGTCCGCGTGCTCGGCGCCGGCTACACGGGCAGCGGGACGGCGCTCCTCGCAGGGCTCCGCTGGGCGGTAGAGCAGGGCTTCGACGTCATCAACATGAGTCTGTCGACGACCAAGAGCCAGTTCGCGGGCATGCTGCACGAGCTCGCCGACAGCGCATACTTCCGTCGCACCGTGCTCGTTGCGTCGGCCCACAACATGCCAGTCGAGAGCTACCCATGGCGATTCGCCGCCGTGATCTCGGTCGGTAGCCACGAGGAGCCCGATCCGACGACCTTCTACTACAACCCCTCGCCGCCGGTCGAGTTCTTCGCGCGGGGAGTGGGGGTCGACGTGGCGTGGCTCGGCGGCGGTCAGATTCGCTGCTCTGGGAACAGCTTCGCGACGCCGCACATCTCCGGCATCTGCGCCCGCATCCTCGGCGCCCACGCAGAGCTCACCCCGTTCCAGCTGAAGAGCCTGCTCTATCTGACGGCGTCGAACGTGAGCGGCGCGTCGTGACGAGCGTCGATGATCTCCGTGCCGCCGTCGCGGCCGGCGTGCTCGGCTCGGAGGAGGCCCACCAGGCGCTGCTCGGCTCGATCGTCGAGGTCGCCAGGGCGATGTTCGCGGCGCAGGCCTCCTCGGTGGCCCTGCTCGACGAGCGAACGGACGAGCTGGTCTTCGAGGCCGTGGCCGGTCAGGGATCGGACACGCTCGTCGGGACGCGCTTCCCGTCCAGCAAGGGCGTTGCCGGCTGGGTGCTCGTCACGCGCCAGCCGCTCGTGATCGAAGATCTCGCGAACGACCCACGGCACGCTCGGGATGTCGCGGAGAACACCGGCTACGTGCCGCGCGGACTGATGGCCGTGCCGCTGCTCCTCGAGGAGCGCGCGCTCGGGGTGCTGTCGGTGCTCGACCGCCCCGAGCAGTCGCAGTTCACCCTCGTCGAGATGGACCTGCTCGGGCTCTTCGCCAACCAGGCCGCCATCGCGCTCGACCTCCTCCAGCGCGCACGCCGTGCGAGGGGGGTGCTGGACGGTGGGGACGAGGACGTCGGGGCGGTCGCGCGCCTGGCGACGGCGCTCGACCAGCTCGAAGGGAAGCGTCGGGACGCGGGACTTCGGCTGCTCTCCGCCCTCGAGGACATCCTGGCGCAGGCGTAGAAAAAGGGCGGCTCGCGCCGCCCTTTTCAAGAAGACCAGGAGGTGAAGGCTCGCGGCTAGGCGTCCTCCAGCACGCCGTCCTCCTGCACGCCGTCCTCCAGCATGCCGTCTTCGAGCATGCCGTCTTCGAGCATGTGCGCCTGCACGTCCGGGCCCTCGTCGGTCGCGCCGTCCTCCTGCACGCCCTCCTCCTGTACTCCGTCCTCCTGGACTGCGTCCTCGAGGACGTGGCCCTCGACGTCGGCGCCGCTCTTCGTTGTCTCGTAATCGCTCATGCCTCTCCTTTCGGATCTCGCGCGTAAGAAGTCTCTGCCCCACTAGACGACCGCTGTGGCCCGAATCTTCCCACAAGGTACGCGAACGTGAGATTCTCCCTCGATGTCGCGGTTCCGCGAGCACATCGCCGAGTCAGGACGAGCGCTCCGGGCGGTCTTCGCGAACCCCAATCTCCGCCGCGTCGAGGTCGCGCTGATCGGCTCCGAGACGGGGAAGTGGTTCTACATCGTCGCTCTCGCCGTGTTCGCCTACGACCATGGAGGAGCAACCGCCGTCGGGATCGTCGCAGCCATCCGCTACTGGCCGTCCTTCGCCGCGGCGCCCTTTCTCTCCATCCTCGGCGACCGCTTTCCGCGCAAGCGCGTGATGGTCGGAGCGACGTTGCTGCGCGCGCTCGGAATGGGCTTCGCGGCGCTTACCGTCTTGCTCGGTGGGCCGCCGGCTCTCGTCTACGCGCTCGCCGCCTCGGTCTCGGTGGTTTCGACGGCGTTCCGCCCGGCGCAGGCTGCGCTGCTGCCCTCGCTGGTGCGGGCGCCTGCCGAGCTGACGGCGGCGAACGTCGCCTCGAGCACGATCACGAGCCTCGGAGTGGTGACGGCGCCCGCCCTTGGTGGTGTGCTGCTCGTCGTGACGAGCACCCAGGTCGTCTTCGCGGTCACCGGCGTCATCTTCCTCTGCTCCGCGCTCGTGGTCGGCCGCATCAACGCGCCCGGGGATCGCCCGAAGTCGTCGAGGGAGGGCAAGGAGGGCTTCGGAGCCCAGCTCCTGGGTGGGTTTCGTGCGATTGCCCGTACAGGCAGCCTCCGCGTGCTCGTGCTGCTCTACGCGGCGCAAACTCTGGTCGCCGGGGCCATGAACGTCCTGCTGGTGGTCGCCGCTCTCGAGGTTCTCGACCTGGGGAAGTCCGGCGTCGGGTTCCTGAACGCGGCACTCGGAGTGGGTGGGGTGGTCGGAGCGCTCACGGCGCTGGCGCTGGTCGGAAGTCAGCGCCTCGCGTCGAACTTCGCGTTCGGGCTCGTGCTCTGGGGGGCGCCGCTCGCCCTGATCGGCCTCTGGCCCCAGCCCGTCCTCGTGTTCGTGCTCCTCGCCTTCATCGGCGTTGGCGACACGCTCGTGGACGTATCGGGAGTCACGCTGCTGCAGCGCGCGGCGCCGAACGAGGTGCTGGCGCGCGTCTTTGGCGCACTTCAGAGCCTCACGTTGGGTGGTTTCGGACTCGGCGCGCTTGCCGCGCCCGCCCTCGTTGCCGTGGTCGGAGTTCGCGGAGCGCTGATCTGCGTCGGCGCGCTTCTGCCCCTGCTTGCAATCGCCTTCTGGCGCCGTCTACAAAGAATCGACGAGGCGAGCCTGGCTCCGTCCGGCGAGTTGAAACTGCTCCGCGGCGTCTCGATCTTCACGCCGCTGCCGCCCGAGACGGCTGAAAGCCTCGCGTCCGTGATGACCGTCGTCGACGCGAGAGCCGGCGAGGCCATTTTCACGCAGGGCGATCACGGGGACCGCTTCTACATTGTCGCCGCCGGAGAGGTGGAGGTGACGATCGACGGCCGGCCCGCACGTGAGCTCGGGATCGGGGAGTCGTTCGGCGAGATCGCGCTCCTACGCGACGTCCCCCGGACGGCGACTGTCCGGGCGAAGACCGACACGAGGCTGTATGCGCTCGATCGCGCCGACTTCATAGCGGCCGTCACCGGACACGCGTCGAGCGCCGATGCGGCGAATGCCGTGATCGCAACTCGGCTCGCCTCGTTCAGGCCGAGTATGGCCTCCGACTGAGCACCGATCGAGCGCCGCGTCAAAACCGGGCCGCTAGGATCGCGCGTGGATGGTGTTCGAGCGCCATGTCCTCCCAAACGGCGCCCGGGTGCTGACGGCTCCGATGCGGCACGCCCAGTCCGTGGCCTGCTTCGTGATGTTCGCGGCGGGGTCACGTTACGAGACGCAGCAGACGCGCGGGATCGCGCACTTTCTCGAGCACATGCTCTTCAAGGGAACCGAGCGCCGCCCGACGACCCGTGCGCTCACGCGGGAGATCGACTCCGTCGGCGGCGTCCTCAACGCCGCCACGAGCAAGGAGTACACCTACTACTACGTCCGGTGTGCCGCGCAGTTCCTCGATACGGCCCTCGACGTCCTGCTCGACATGCTCTGGCACCCGCGGCTGAACGCGGAGGAGATCGAGCGGGAGAAGGGAGTGATCTTCGAGGAGATGAACGCACATAACGACACGCCGCGCGACTACGTGGACGAGCTCTTCGAGGAGCTCGTATACGACGGCCATCCCCTCGCCTGGCGGATCAAGGGGGTGAAGGACACCGTCGGGGCGGCGACCCGAGAGACGTTCGTCGACTACATGCGCTGGTACCGGCCCGGGCGAATGGTGATCGGCGTCGCCGGGCAGATCGACGACGAGCTCGTGCCGCGGATCGAGGCGCTGGTCGGCGACCGTGAGAGCGGCGAGACGGCCCAGCCGGCGACAGCGCCGCCCGCGCTCGAGCACGGCCGGCGCGTGAATCTCGAGACGAAGGACTCCGACCAGGCGCACATCTGCATCGGAGCCTCCACCTACCGACTCGATCACCCCGACCGCTACGTTCTGCAGACGATCGCCACCCTGCTAGCAGGAGGCATGTCGTCGCGGCTCTTCCAGGAGGTTCGGGAGCGGCGCGGACTCGCGTACTCGCTCTCGGCACTCAGCCACGGCTACACGGACGGCGGCTCGCTCTGGGCTCAGGCCGGCGTGGACATCCGGCGCATCGACGACGCTGTCGCTACGGTTGCCCGTGAGTTCAAACGGCTCGCGGAGGAGCTCGTTTCCCCCGAGGAGCTCGACACCGCCCGCAATTTCGCCAAGGGGCGCTCCGTGCTGCAACTCGAGACCCCTCAGGCAATGATCAACTTCGGCCTTCGCCGGGAGGTCCTGGAAGGGCATGTGGCCGAGCCGACGGACATCCTCGCCGGCCTGGATGCCGTGACCGCAGAGGACGTGCAGCGGGTCGCACGGGACACGGTCGGGCGCAGGGGATTGAAGATGTCCGTGATCGGGCCCTTCGACGACCCCGGCCGGTTTGAGCGGCTGCTCGCGTAGCGCGGGAGCCCACGTTCCCCCGCGAGCGGTTCCCCCGCGAGCCCCCTTCCTTCTTCCTTCGCGGCAACGTCGATTCATGCCGCAGTGATCCTCTCGTCTGGGCAAGCCGGGCTTCGGTGGCGATTCGCAACAACTTCGTCAAAGCTTGTCCACACGCCGCCCTCAGGGTCCGGTCCGGGGACAGTCCCCGGACATGCCGCTTCGAGACACGGGGGAACCGCATACTTCTGGCTACTCCTCCAGCTCGATCAGCACCTGGCCGCCGGCAACCCGGTCGCCTTCGCCGACGTGTACCGCCTGGACGACACCATCGTACGGCGAGACGAGCGGTGTCTCCATCTTCATCGCCTCCAGCACGACCAGGGGCTGCCGCGGCGCGACGCGGTCGCCCTTCCGCACGAGCACGCGGATCACGGTCCCGGGCATCGGCGCCGAGATGGCGCCGCTCTCGCCTGGCGCGCTGCTCGCGTACTCTCGCTCGAGGTCGGGCGCCGGCAGCGGCTCGGGCGGTGGCAGGTTGAGCCGCCAGGCGCCTAGCCACGGGCGATCGGCTACCCGCTCCGGCAGCGACGACAACGGCGGGTAGTCGTCGAGGAAGGCGGTCGTCGTCTCGCCGGCGCGCAGAGCGGGATGGCGCACGAGCCAGCGGAGAAAGGGTAGGTTCGTCACGATGCCGGAGACGGCGGTCTCGTCCAGCGCGGCCGCGAGGCGGTCGAGCGCCTCGGCTCGGGTCGGCGCGTGCGAGATCAGCTTGGCCAGCATCGGGTCGTAGCCGAGCCCGACGGCGTCGCCGGCGCCGACGCCGGCGTCGACCCGGATCCCCATCGGCAGCTGCAGCCGCTCGATCCTCCCGGTCTGCGGCAGGAATGTGCGCGGGTCCTCGGCGTACAGGCGCACCTCGACGGCGTGGCCCGTGAGAGTGACCGGCTCGGATTCCGGCAGGGCCAGCGGCTCGCCGGTGGCGATCGCGATCTGCGCGCGCACGAGGTCGATGCCGGTGACGAGCTCGGTGACCGGATGCTCGACCTGAATGCGGCCGTTCAGCTCGAGGAAGTAGAAGTCGCTTCCCGCGAGCAAGAACTCCGCCGTTCCGGCACTCCGGTACGAGACGGCCCTGGCGAACGCCACTGCGGCCGCGCTCATCCTCGCGCGGACTGCGGGATCGAGAGCGGGGGAGGGAGACTCTTCCAGCACCTTCTGGTGACGGCGCTGAATCGAGCACTCGCGCTCGCCGAGCGCGAGTACGTGACCGTGCGCGTCGGCAAGCAGCTGGATCTCGATGTGGCGCGGCCGCTCGAGGTAGCGCTCGAAAAAGACGGTTCCGCCGCCGAACGCCGTGTTCGCCTCGCGCCTCGCCGCGACCAGCGCCTCGTCGAGCCCGGACGAGTCCCGGACGAGCCGCATGCCGCGCCCCCCGCCCCCCGCGGCCGCCTTCACGATTAGCGGAAAGCCGATCTCGTGCGCCTTCCCGGTGGGCACGACGGGCACGCCTGCCTCGGCGGCGATTCGCTTCGCCTCCAGCTTGTCGCCTCCGGCTCGAAGAGCCTCTGGCGTAGGCCCG
>JBBRYW010000050.1:0-18722 GCA_038237235.1 Gaiellales bacterium | reverse complement strand
GCCGGTTCGTCGCTCCTCCTCGGTGAACACGGCGAAGTCCACGTTGAAGTCGCTACCCAGCGACGACACCCACGGGAAACTCCAGCCCATGCGTCGCTTGTAGGCGTCGAGCCTCTCGAGCGGCCCGCGGGAGGCGGCGAGAAACGCCACGTCGCGCTGCTCGACGGCGTCGTCGACGTGATGCGCCATGAAGGAACAGCCAGGGCAGCCCTCCGTGTCCTCCGGGCCGAACATGAAGTGGAACACGAGCAACTGCGTGTGCCCGCCGAAGAGCTCCGACAGTGCTTTCGCCCCTTCGCCGGCTTCGAAGGTGTACTCCTTGTCAACCCGCACCCAGGGAAGCTCGCGACGCTGCCGCGCGAGTTCGTCACTTTTCCGGGTTAGCTCCTTCTCCCACTCGAGCAGCTGGAGCCGGGCAGCAAGCCACTCCTCGCGCGTTCCAAACCTTATGCTTTGTCACCGCGACTGCCTCCTTGGTCGTAGGTGTGTCTGGCCGAGACCGGCGGAGACCCAAGGACTCATCGTTCGCCGACCGAGGCTCCTCGGTTGGAGCGCGACCTGTCGATCTGAGCCACTCCAGGCGTCCGCAGCGACCGCAGCGACCGCAGAATGATCGAGAACATCACTCTGAAATGAGTCTTCGCGCGTTTCACGACAGGGCGAGGAATCGCGTGACCCGCACTGCAACACTGACGCAGAGCGGGCGCTTCATGGCGCCCCCTGCTGGCACCGGGGGCAATACCAGCTTCCGCGCCCGGCGACGCGGATCTTCTCGATCGGAGTGCCGCAGCGCGGGCACGGCTCGCCCGTCTGCCCGTACACCTTGAACTCATCCTGCATCGAGCCGCTTCCGCCGTCCGGCATCCGGTAGTCGCGCAGTGTGGCTCCGTGACGCGCAATGCCGATCTCGAGCACACGACGAATGCCTCGGTGAAGGCGGCGCAGCTCCTCGATCCCGAGCTCCCCAGCGAGTCGAAGCGGGTGGATGCGCGCGTGCCAGAGCGCCTCGTCGACGTAGATGTTGCCGAGGCCGGCGACCGAGCGCTGGTCGAGGAGCGCTGCCTTCACGGAGGTTCGACGCGCGGAAAGGCGCCGGCCGAGCTCGGCGGCCGTGAACGCCGGCGTGAGCGGCTCCCGCCCGAGTCTCGAGCCGATGTAGCCGGGCAGCTCTCCCGGCTCGAGCAGAAGCCAGGTGCCGAACCGGCGGATATCGCGGTACACGACGTCTGATCCGTCGTCTAATCTGACAACAGCACGGCGATGCGGGTCGTCGGACGCGAAGGTCCCGCTCACGCCGTGCAGCACCGTCCCCGTCATTCGGAGGTGGATCAGGAGAACTCGACCGCTCTCGAACGCAACAATCAGATACTTGCCGCGACGATCGACCGCTGCGACGCGCTCCTCGGCGAGCTCGGCGGCGACGACATCAGGGTGAATCGGCCGCGTCAGCCGGGCGTCGAGGATCTCGACGCGCTCGAACCGACGCCCAATGAGGTGCGGCTCGATGCGCCTGCGAACCGTCTCGACCTCGGGCAGCTCGGGCACGGCCGAACGCTAGCGCAGCACCTCGATCACGATCGGCCCGGACTCGGGCGGATCGTCGGCCACGTCGTAGGCCGCGAGCACGGCAACGATGGCGCGCTCGGCCGAGCTCTCGTCGGGAGCATGGATCTCGGCAAGCGGCTCTCCCTGCGCCACTTCGTCGCCACGCTTCTTGTGGAGGACGACACCGACCGAGTGGTCGATCACGTCGTCCTTCCGCAGGCGACCGGCTCCGAGCTCGAGGGCGGCAACACCTACGCGGATCGCCCCGAGACGCGCGACGTATCCGCCTCTCGTGGCCGCGACCTCGCGCACGACTGGAGCTCTCGGAAGCGCAGACTCGGCTGGGTCCCCCCCTTGCGCGGCGATCCAGCGCCCGTATGTGGCTGCGGCCGAGCCGTCCGCGACGGCGCCCTCTGCCCGCCGCCGCCCTTCCGCCTCGTCGACGCCGAGATCAGACAGCGCCAGTAGCTGGGCGGACGCGGTTAGAACGAGCTCCGTAAAGTCGGCCGGCCCCTCCCCGCGCAGGGTGGCGAGGGCCTCCCGGATCTCGAGCGCGTTTCCAACGGCATTGCCGAGCGGCTGATCCATGTCGGTCAGCAGGCAGACGACCTCACGACCCGCGTGCCGTCCCAGGTCGCTCATCGCGCCGGCGAGGTCGCGCGCCGCAGCGAGCGACTTCATGAAAGCGCCGTCGCCAACCTTGACGTCGAGCACGATCGCCTCCGCGCCCGCGGCCAGCTTCTTGGACATGATGCTTGCCGCGATCAGGGAGACGTTCTCGACCGTGGCCGTCACGTCCCGTAGCCCGTAGAGCCGCTTGTCGGCGGGCACGAGGTCGGCCGTCTGGCCGACGATCGCGAGACCGATCTCGCGAACCTGGTTCGTAAACTCGGCCAGCGAGAGCTCGACGCGGAAGCCCGGGATCGACTCGAGCTTGTCGAGCGTGCCGCCGGTGTGCCCGAGCCCGCGGCCGCTCATCTTGCCGAAGGGCACGCCGCAGGCCGCGACGATCGGCCCGACTGCGATCGAGGTCTTGTCGCCGACGCCTCCGGTTGAATGCTTGTCCACGACCTTGCGTCCCAGCGCGCGCCCGAGGTCGAGCGTCTCGCCGCTCTTGATCATCGCGTCGGTCAGCGCGAACGTCTCGGCGCCGGAGAGCCCCCGGAAGTAGACGGCCATGCAGAAGGCGGCGAGCTGGTAGTCCGGGATCTCGTCCCTCGCGTATCCGAGCACGAGCTCCTCGATCTCGCTCGCGTGAAGCTCGCCGCCGTCGCGCTTGCGCTCGATCAGCTCGGCCGGGCGGATCACTTCTCGGCGACGAAGACGACCGGATGCCTGCGGACCACGAGCGGCAAATCGAAGTCCAACACGTGTGCCGGATGGCCGAAGAATCCTGCGGACGACTCGATGTAGTCGATGACGGTCTCGCGGCTCGGGAAGCGGATGACGCCGCCCGCGTCCCGGACCTCCACCCTGGCGAAGTGCCGCGCGAGCAACTCGGAGCCATCGTCGCCGCTGAACGGAATCTGCGGGCGCGGCCACGCGCCGACGAGCTCACGGAGCTCGCGGAGGTGGTCGGTCGAGTTCGTGACGGCCACAAGCCGCCCGCCTGGGCGCAGGACGCGGGCGAGCTCGCCGAGAGCGCGCTCGACGTCGGGGACGTGGTAGAGCATCCACGCGGCGATCGCGCAGTCGAAGTCGCCGTCGGCGAACGCGAGCTGCTGAACGTCGCCGACGCGGGCGTCGACTCCCCGCTCACGGGCAAGCTGAACCATGCGGGGCGAGCTGTCGACCGCGAGTACGTCCGCTCCAACTTCCTCTGCAACCCGAGCCGCGAGCTCGCCCGGCCCGCAGCCCACCTCGAGGACGCGCGCCGGCCTGGCTTCGACGATCGCTTCGAAGGCCAGCTCGGGCGCGCTCGGACCCTCGGCGTAGCGATAAGCCGCCCGACGGCCTTCGAGGCCGCGCTCGCTGGTATATTCGCGCGCCACGCTTGCCGGATCGTTGAGCGTCAGGGTGCCTTCTCCGCGACGAAGACGACGTTGCGGCATGTCGCGCGCAGCGGAATCTCGATCTCGTCGGCACGCCTGGTCTCGTCCCGGCCGTGAAGCGTCTCGAACGCGGCCAGGTAGCCACGAAGCGCCTCGCGGGTCGCGAAGACGGCGGCGCCCCGGATGTCGCGCCGGTCGATCCGCTCGAAGTGCCGGGCCAGCAACTCGGCTCCGCTTTCGGCGCTGAAAGCCGGCACGTCGTCGACACCCCAGATCTCCTCGAGGTGACGGCCGCTGTTCGTGATCGCGACGAGCCGGCCGCCCGGCCGGAGAACGCGGGCGATCTCTGCGAGGCCTCGATCGAGATCCGGCAGGTGGTACAGCATCCAGCTCGCCGAGACGGCATCGAACTCGCGGTCATCGAACGGCAGCTCCTCGACCTCGGCCACCCGCGCCTCCACCCCACGGCCCCGCGTCAGCTCGACCATGCGCTCGGACTGGTCGATGCCGACAACCGCGGCCCCGAGGACGTGCCCGGCGCGTGCGGCGAACTCGCCCGTCCCGCAGCCGGCGTCGAGGATCCGCCGCGGCCGGGTCTCGTGCAGCGCGAGGAGAGCGTGCTCCCGGGGATCCGGCCCTTCGTAGATCGCCCAGGCGTAGAGGCTGCGACGCTGGAAGCGCTGCTCAGTCGAGTACTCGGCACGCACGGCGCGCGGGTCGTCGAGTCTCACGGCGTCACGATCGGCTGCCCCGGGATTCGCTTCGAGGCCGCCTTTCCACCGAGCCAGGCGTGGACGGTCGCGCCGACGTCGGCGAAGTCACCCTCGTGCACGCGCCCAGCCGCGTTCTTCCCCTCTGCGTACGTCAGCAGGAGCCCGTGCTCGCGCGAGTGATCGGTCGACGGGGTGGTGGGGTCGCAGCCGTGGTCCGAGGTGATGATGAGCAGGTCGCCCGGCCGGAGCGCATCGAGCAGGTCAGGTAGCCGTCGATCGAAGTCCTGAAGGCAGCGGTGAAAGTTCTCCGGATCGTTCCGGTGCCCCCAGAGCATGTCCGTCTCGACGAGGTTCGTGAAGACGAGCCCGTCGTCGATCGTCCGCAGCAGCTGCTCCGTGACCGTGATCCCCTCGACATTCGACCTGGTCGGATGCGACTCGTCGATGTCGCGCCCGGCGAAGATGTCGTGGATCTTGCCCACGCCATGCACCGTCATCCCGGCTTCGCGGACGAGACTGAGGTAGTTCGGCCGCTTCGGCTCGAGCGAGTAGTCGTGCCGGTTCGGCGTTCGCTCGTAGTTTCCCGGCTCGCCCGCGAACGGCCGGGCGATCACTCGGCCCACCGCGTGCTTGCCGGCCAGAATCTCGCGAGCGGCCTCGCAGGCCGCGTAGAGCTCGGCGAGCGGAATCGTCTCCTCGTGCGCCGCTATCTGGAACACGGAGTCGGCCGACGTGTAGACGATCCACTTTCCCGTCGCCTGGTGCGCCTCACCGAGCTCCTGGATGATCTCGGTGCCGGACGCGGGCTTGTTGCCGATCACGCCCCGGCCCGTCTTGTGCATGAACGGGTCGATCACCTCGAACGGAAAGCCGTGGGGATAGGTAGGAAGCGCCTGTGGGGTCACGATTCCCATCAGCTCCCAGTGGCCGGTCGTCGTGTCCTTGCCCTTCGAGCGCGGCACGAGGCGTCCCGCGACAGCCGGAGCGCCAGGTTGGGGCGGACAGCCCTCGAGCGGCTCAACGTTGCCGAGTCCGAGTGCCTCGAGGCTCGGCAGGTCGAGTCCACCGACAGCGCGGGCGACGTTGCCGAGCGTATCCGACCCCTCGTCCCCGTAGTCGGCCGCATCCGGCAAGGCTCCCGCACCGACGGCGTCCAGCACGATGACGCACGCCCGGGCCATGAAGCTATTCTAGGGGCCTCGTGACGACCGCTCTCGGCCTGCTCGGAATCCTCGCGTTCATCGTCTGTGTGATCGCCGTTGCCGCGGGTATCACCTGGCTCGTCGTCCGGGTGACTCCGAGCTCCCCGCGCCGAGCGCCGTCCTCCGACTCGAACTAGACGGGCGACAGCGGCAGGACGTCCTCGAGCGGGACGTACCCGAGCCCGTGTGCTTCCGCCACGGCCTCGTAGGTGATGCGTCCGTCGAGGACGTTGACGCCGCGGGCAAGCGCCCGGTCGCGCAGGACCGCCCGCGCGAGGCCTTCGTCGGCGATCGCCTCGATGTACGGCAGCGTTGCGTTCGTCAGAGCCTTGGTGGAGGTAACCGGAACCGCCCCGGGCATGTTGGCGACGCAGTAGTGCACGACGCCGTCGACGACGTAGACCGGCTGGCTGTGCGTCGTCGGTCGGGACGTCTCGGCACACCCTCCCTGGTCGATAGCGACATCGCAGAGAACCGCGCCCTCCTTCATGCCGCGCACGGTCGCCCGGGTCAGAAGCTTCGGCGCAAGAGCACCCGGGATCAACACCGCACCGATCACGACGTCGGCGTCGGCAACCGACTCCTCGATCTGCAAGCTGGACGACATGACGAGGCTCACCCGGCCCGAGAGGATTTCCTCCAGGTGCCGCATCCGCTCGATCGACCGCTCGAGGATCGTGACATGGGCGCCGAGGCCGAGCGCGATGATCGCAGCGTTGTAGCCGACGATGCCGCCACCGATCACCACGACGTTGCCGGGCGCAACCCCTGCGACGCCACCGAGCAGCACTCCCCGCCCACCTCGCGGCTTCTCGAGAAAGTGAGCGCCCGCCTGGCCCGCCAGGCGCCCGGCGATCTCACTCATCGGCGCCAGGAGAGGAAGCGCACCGTTGTCCGCCTCGACGGTTTCATACGCAATGCACGCCGCCCCGCTCTCGACAAGCGCCCGGGTGAGATCCGAAGCCGCAGCCAGATGCAGGTAGGTGAAGAGCGTCAGGTCCTCGTGCAGGCGGCTGAACTCCTCGGCGAGGGGCTCCTTCACCTTGACGACGAGCTCGCTGTCGCCCCAGACCGCCTCTACGGTGCCGACGCCCGCGCCGACGGCGGCATAGGCGCTGTCCGGAAAGGCGCTGCCCACACCAGCCCCTGCCTCGACCACCACGTCGTGCCCGTGCTGTATGAGCTCGCGCGCACCGGCGGGGGTGAGGGCGACGCGGTACTCGTCGGCCTTGATCTCTCTGACGACGCCGATCTTCATCGCGGCGGCGCAACGATACTCGCGCTCCGTGGATCCCGCGGTGCCAAGCGAACCCTGGGCACCGCGTCCATCGGCGACGCGTCGATCGCAGGGCAACGGGAGGCAAGCGCGGCTCTCCGACCTTGATGCCGCCGATCCTCGATCACGGTCGTAGCGACCGCGCCAGGCGTCCGGCGGCGAAAGCTGCGGCGAAGAACGACGGATCCTCAGCCGGGCCTCGCCCCATGTGATCGAGCCGCAAGTCGGCGCACTCCTCCTGCCACCCCGTCACGTCGACCTCTTCGACCGGATCGAGCCATCCGGGCCGCTCGATGCCTGCCGGCCACGCGGCTACGACGCTTCCGAGACACAGCTCGAGCGCCGCGCGCGTGTGGTCTGAGACCCCGCGATGTCGCTCGCGAGACTCCGCGCTCGAGGCTCTCACCGCAAGCACGGCCGAGCCCCCCAGTCCAGCCGTCGCATTCGCCGCCTCGGCAGCCGCAAGCCCGCCGTGGCCCAGGTGGGAGCGGGTGCCGACCACCCCTGGGCCAATCGCGCAGATGGCACTCTCGAAGCCCTGGCTCGCCACCCAGGCGAGCGCGGAGAAGACGTTCGCACACTGCACGTCTGCGTCGAAGCAGCTGCCTGCAGCGACAGCGACTTCGAGGAAGCCGCGTGACCGAAGCTCCCGGACGGAGTCGGACAGCGACACTGGAAGCGCGCCGCCGGAGAGCTGGATGTAGGCCAGGCGCGAGCCGTGACCGAGACCCGCGGCAGCCGGAGCGACCTGGCTGTGCAGCGAGCAGCAGACGACGGGCATGCCCCGGAGGGTGCCGACGAGCTCGGCGTCCTCCTCGACGTACCGCACCGCGTGCTGCAGGGCCGTATACGGAAGCGTCATGACGTGAGCGCCCGGCTCACTCGCAAGCTCGAGTCCGCGCGTCAGGTTCGTATGCAGGACGTCGAAACCACCTGAGCCGAGGCCGAGCTCTCGAGACTGCACGTTGACGACGACGTCGTCGCCAAGGGCAACCGGGCCGGTCAGGCGCGGATACGCGATGCACGAGGAGTCGTCCACCTCGAGCCGCACGAGCCCCTCGTGGCGCTCCTCGATTCGCGTCACGGTGCCGCGCCGGAGCCGGAGCGCCACTACCCTGCGCCGTCGCGCGCGGCCTCGACGAGAGCGAGCGTCACGTCCACCATCCCCTCGAGGTCCGCGACCGCGATGTGCTCGTCAGGCGTATGGATCTCGGCCATGCCGTTCGCGAGATTGACGCAGGCGAGGCCTCGCTCGTTGAAGACGTTCGCATCTGCACCACCGCCCGTCAGCCCGTAGCGCGGCGCGTATCCGGCCCGCTCGAGCGCCGCGCCGGCGAGCCGAACGGGAACGTCCGCCTCCTTGAAGCGGTAGCCACGGGCACCCTCGCGAATCTCGGTCTCCACCTCGCAGTCGGCGACGCCGGCCGCGAACGAGGTCGTGTCGAGCATCTCCTGGATCACCTCGGCGAGCTTTCCCTCGTCGTGGGAGCGCGCCTCGACCTCGAGGAGGCAATGCTCCGGAATGATGTTCCGCGCACTGCCCCCCTCGATGCGCCCGACGTTTGCGGTTGTCTCCTCGTCGAGCCGGCCGAGGCGGAGATCGGCGACTGCCCGCGCGGCCGCTGCGACCGCCGAGCGGCCCTCTTCCGGGTACATGCCGGCGTGCGCCGCGCGCCCCCGAAAACGGACGTCGAGCCGCCGCTGGAAGGGTGCTCCGAGCATCACGTCGCCGATCGGAGCGGCCTGGTCGTAGACGAAGCCGACGCGCGCGCGGAGCCGACTCTCGTCGAACGCCGCCGCGCCGAGGAGGCCGACCTCCTCCATCGGCGTGAACAGCAGCTCGACGCCCGCATGCGGCCGCCTGTCGGAAAGAAGCTGCCGGACGGCCTCGAGCATCGCGACGACGGCAGCCTTGTTGTCGGCACCGAGAATCGTGCCGCCCGCATTCCGCACGACTCCGTCGTCGACCACCGGCTCCAGTCGGCCCTCGAGCGGCACGGTGTCCAGATGGGCGCAGAGGAAGAGCGGAATCCCTCCGTCTCCGGTCGGCTCGAGCCGGCAGAGCAGGTTGCCCGCCGTCGAACCGATCCTGGCTCCGGCGTCGTCTTCAAAAACCTCCAGGTCGAGAGCGCGAAGGTAGTCCGTGACACGATCCGCGACCTTCCGCTCCTCGCCCGGCGGGCTCGGCAGAGAAACGAGCTCGAGAAAGAAGGGGAGGAGGTCGGGGACGGACACCAGCACGATCTTAGGCGATGGTCCCGAACAGAAGATGACGGCCGCGGACGGGGTCCGCCGCATCGACCCCCCGCAGCCGTCTACCACTTAATAACACAGCTCTGGCTGCGGTGTCAAGGCTCGCGGCCAAAATGTCACCACGACCAGTGGTTACGCTATTCTCCGTTGATTCTTGAGTCAACTTCGCCCTGACCGATTGACGACGCTTGGCCTCACGAGCTACGAGGCGAAGGCGTACCTCGGGCTGATCCGGCGCGACAGCTCGACCGCGGCGGAGGTGGCTCGCCTCGCGGCCCTGCCCCGCCAGCGGGTATACGACGTTCTCGCGAGCCTCGTCGAGAAGGGGCTCGCGTCCACGCGCGGCGGTAATCCGGCCAGGTACGCCGCCACCGAGCCCGAGTCGGCGATCCGCCGGCTCGTAGCCGACCGGCGGGAGCAGCTCGAACGGCTCGAGAGAGACGCTCAGGGCGTGATCGACGAGCTCGCCCCCGCATACCGGGAGGGTGTCACCTACACCGATCCGCTCGATTACATCGAAGTGCTGCGCGACAGGCGGGCGATCAGCGACCGGTTCGACAAGCTCCAGGCATCCGTCGAACGGGAGATCCTCATCTTCACGAGACCCCCCTACGCGACTCCGCTCGAGGAGAACGTCGAAGGCTTGCGCCTGCTCGGGACGAGCGCCGCGCGCAGCGTCTACGAGCTCACGCTCTTCGATGACCCCCAGGCAGTGGAGACCGTCCGCCGCTTCGTCGAGGCCGGAGAAGGGGCGCGCTTCGTGCCTGAGCTGCCGCTCAAGCTCGCGATCGTCGACGAGACGACCGTCCTCTTCGGGATGGAAGATCCGCTGGGCGGCGAGTCGGAGCTCACGATGGTCGTCATCGAGCACCCGTCGCTCGCCGGGCTGCTCAAGCTCGCATTCACGAGCGTCTGGGAGCAGGCGCTGACGTTCGAGCAAGCCGAGGAACTCATTGCCGGGGGCAGGGCGGCGCAGGCCTCCTCGAGCTAGAAGCGCCGGCTGCCTACCCTGCCGCGAGCGAGAGCGCTGCGCGCTCGCGCGCCCGGACGAGAGCGGCGCCCACGAAATCGCGGAAGAGCGGAGCGGGTCGGGTCGGCCGTGATTTGAACTCCGGGTGAAACTGACTCGCGACGAACCACGGGTGATCTGGCAGCTCCACGATCTCGACCAGCCGGCCTTCCTGGAACGTCCCCGACACGACGAGGCCGGCCTCGAGCAGCTGCGAGCGATAGAGGTTGTTCACCTCGTAGCGATGGCGGTGGCGCTCGTGGATGACGGCCTCGCCGTAGGCAACTCGCGCGTGAGTTCCCTCCGCCACCTGCACGGCCTGGGCCCCGAGCCGCATCGTTCCGCCGAGATCCTCGACTTCCTTCTGCTCGGGCAGCAGGTCGATGACGGGGTAGGGCGTCTCGGGATCCATCTCGGTGGAGTTGGCGCCGTCGAGCCCCGCGACGTGCCGGGCGAACTCCGACACGGCGACGTGCATCCCGAGACAGAGACCGAGATACGGGACCCCGTGCTCCCGTGCAACGCGACAGGCGAGGATCTTGCCCTCCCACCCGCGCGACCCGAAGCCCCCCGGGATGATCACCCCATCGACACGCTCGAGCTCTCGGGTCGCCTCCTCGAGCGACATGCCGTCGGCGTCGACCCAGCTCACCCGCACGGAGCATCCGTGGTGAACCGAGGCGTGCTTCAGCGCCTCATGAACCGACAGGTAGGCGTCGTGCAGCTGGATGTACTTTCCGACGAGGGCGATCTCGATCGTGTCTGCCGGCGCCTGGATACGCCGAGCGAGCTGCAGCCAGTCGCCGAGATCCGCCGAAGCGACGGACAGGCCCAGCTTGGCGCAGACCAGATCGTCGAGGCCCTCCTCCTGGAGCGCCGAGGGGACGAGGTAGACGTCGGGAACGTCGCGGTTCGAGATCACCGCCTCCAGCTCGACATCGGCGAAGAGCGCGATCTTGTCGCGGATCTCGGGGGAGAGTGGTTCCTCCGAACGGCAGACGACGATGTCGGGGTGGATCCCGATCCTGCGCAGCTCGTTGACCGAGTGCTGAGTCGGCTTCGTCTTCAGCTCGCCCGCCGACCCGACGAAGGGCACGAGCGTGACGTGCAGGTAGACGACGTTCTCGGGACCCGCCTCGCGCCGGAACTGGCGAATTGCCTCGAGGAAGGGCAGCGACTCGATGTCGCCGACCGTGCCGCCGATCTCGCTGATGACGACGTCCGTGTCCGAGGCGGCTGCACCACGGCGGATCCGCTCCTTGATCTCGTTCGTGATGTGGGGAATCACCTGGACGGTCGAGCCGAGGTACTCCCCCTTTCGCTCCTTGCGCAGAACCGAGTACCAGATGCCGCCGGCAGTGTGGTTGGCCGTCCGGGAGAGATTCTCGTCGATGAAGCGCTCGTAGTGGCCGATGTCGAGGTCGGTCTCGGCGCCATCCTCGGTCACGAAGACCTCACCGTGCTGAAACGGGCTCATCGTCCCGGGATCGACGTTCAGGTACGGATCGAACTTCTGCACCTGCACCTTGAGTCCGCGAGCCTTGAGCAGCCGGCCGAGCGACGCCGCGACGATGCCCTTGCCAAGCGCCGAGACGACGCCTCCGGTGATGAAGACGTACTTCGTCGGATTCGCAGCGCCGGGAGGACGCGTCAAGGAAGCCTTCCGAGGCGATCGAGACCACGCAGGCCGGGCGTACACTCGATCGCTCGTCCGAGCGAGCGGTACTCCCCGAAGAGCGAGACGGCGGCGAGGAAACCGATCGCAGCCCATCGCATCTTCCCCGTGAATCGCCCCACGGACTCGAAACCTAGCACTGCGCCGAGCGAGTTCGATCCGGAATCTCCGAGCATCATCATCTCCCCAAGATCGTAAGGCAGGAGGATGATGGCACCCGCGGCGTGCGGCAGCGTGCCCCGCCGCAACATGGCGCTCGCGGCCAGAAACGCCTTCAGCGCCCTCCCCGGACGCGTGTCGAGCAGGTTCAGGGAGTGCGAGGCCAGCGCGACAAGGGCGCCGCCCGAGAGAGATCCGGTCACCACCAGCCCCACGGCAGGCATGCCGACGAGCTTCAGCGTTCCGGTCGTCCTGCCCGCCCGGAGGTGCGCGCGCAGACCGCGCTCCGGCCCGCTGCGCAGGTCGTCGACGAGGCCGAGCAGCGAGATCGCCGCAATCCCCGCCGTCGCGCGGCGAGGCGCGAGCAGCCCCGGCGCGGCGGCGAGCCACCCGACGAGCGGCAGCCGGAGCCCGCGGTGGTTGGTCCCGAGCGGGCCGCACGCGAGCAGCGCGTCGACGAGCTGGCGGCCCCGGTGAGCGAACCCCGCGACGTCCCGGCCGGTGACCCGGTGCGAGAGCGGAAGCTCCACTTCGGTGACGCGAAGTCCAGCCCGGGCCGCGTCGATCGTCATGCGCGCCTCGCAGCCGAAGCCGGCGGCAAGCGGGAAGACCGCCGCCCGAGCGGCGGGGGAAAGCGCACGTTGGCCCGACAGCGGCTCGCGCGCGCGGAAGCCGGCGAGCGCCTCGATCAGCGCCCGTGCGACGTGCTTCGCGAGCCCGAACCCGCCTCCGAGACGGTCTCGGAATGCGGCGATCGCGAGATCTGCCGAGCCGTTCAGGAGCGGGCGCAGGTCACCGGCGAGATCTGCGTCGCAGAGCACGAGCGGGCCCGGTCGGGCCGCCAGCTCTGCCAGCGTGAGCGCCTGCCCTTTCCCGCGGGCGGGGAGGCGCAGCACCCGGGCGCCGGCGCGCTCAGCCTCGTCCGCCGTGAGGTCACGCGACCCGTCGTCGGCGACGATTACGTCGGCTGCCGGAAACGACGAGCGGAGGGCTCCGACGGTCGCCGCGATGGTTGCGCCTTCGTTGCGGGCGGCCACGAGGACCGAGAGATCGCCGTCGATCAATCGTCAGCCACCGGCGGCTGACTGCGCCGGAACGGGCTCGATCGGCGGGATCGCCCGCTCCGCGGTCGGCTTGAGACCGTACTGACCTGGCTGCCCACCCGAGAGCAGGACAGCCAGAGTGACCTTGCCAATCGAGGTGTCGATGTCGTCGACGCTCGAGAAGCCCTCACGTGCGTAGATCGGGATTGCAGACGGCTTCGCGCCGGTCGACTCGACGCCGACGACGGTTGTCGAGTGGCGCAGGCCGGAGGCGAACCCGCCGAGAAAGCGCGCCGCCTGCCCGTGCTGCGGGCCAATCGAGCGCGCGAGCACCACGGCGTCTGCGGGCGGACGCGCGCTGCCGCTGCGCTGGGCGACCAGCGTCTCCGACACTGCGTCCCAGAGCGGCGTGTCTCCGCCGGCCACGAGCTCGCGGCCGAGGTCCCGGCCCAGGTTCCACGACCTGCGGGAGCCGGAGTAATCCGCGAGCGAGCCGTGACGCGCAAGACCTCGAGTCACGGAACTCAGCCGGTCCGGCAGCGCGACCGCGCGCAGCCGAACCAGGCGCCCGCCGGCGTCTCTGAGAGCCCCTTCGACAGCCGCGTTGACGGCGTTGTCAACCGACCCGAAGTACACGACCGCGACGCGCTTACCGGCGAGGCGCCGCGCCATGACCGCCGCGTAGGCGGACTCTGCGAACGCGCCGGCGGCCTCTTCCTCGCGAGAGCGCTGACGCTCGGAGTCGAGGTCGCGCTGCAGCCTCTGGATCTGGTCGTTGAGTGCCCGCCGCTCGCTGTCTCGGACGAGGCCGCTTCCGGACATGCCAACGCCCACGAGGATGCCGATGATCAGCGCGAGGAAGACGGCCGCGAGCGACGCGACGTGGTAGCGGAGGTCGAACATGGTGTTGGAAGCTACGAGAGCTGAGCCGCAGTCTGGCAGAGGGCGTGCAGACGAGCGAGCGCCTGCTGCGGCAATCGGGTCAAGCCCTCGAGCGGAATTCGCCAAGGCGCGGCCTCCAGGCCGAGCGTGGCGTGGGTGGCGTCGCCACCTGGCTCGATTGTGATCACCACCTCGAAGCCCTGCTCGAGATCGCGCCACCCGAGTGCCTGTCCGATCTCCACGCGCGTGATCACCACGAGCCCCCGCCCGCGCGGCCGCCGCAACAGGCCTGGGCGATCCGTTCGTGTGATCTGCCACCGCGCTCCAACCGCCAGACCGCGTCGGTCCGGCTGGACGGCCGTGTACCCAGGCCACCAGTCCGAGAGGTGGCGCGGCTCGGCGAGGAGCGGCCAGACGTCGCGAGGGAGTGCCACCAGGTTCTTCTCCGCCCTGAGCCGCATTTGCTGGCGCTATTGCCCAAGGCCGAGCAGGTCGCCCATACGGCGGCTCAGCACCTCGATCAGGCTCCGCAGTGGCGGCGAGGCGAGGACGGCGGCGACGACCGCGCCGAGGCCGGCCGCGGAGAACGAGAGCAGCGGCCAGAGGCCCACCCGCCGGCTGACCAGCCGTGACACACCCTTCGCGTCCACGAGGATCTCCCCCACCTTCAACCTGGTCACGAACGTCGAGGACATGCCAGCGCGCTCGCGCTCGAGAAACTCGATCAGGTTGAAGTGGGTGCCGACCGCCACGATCAGCTCGGCGCCCTTCTCGTAGGCGAGGAGCAACGCGATGTCCTCGCTGACGCCCGTGGCCGCGACACGCTCGAAGGGGATCCCCAGGCGCTCGAGACGCCCGGCGGCGGGCGTCCCGCCGTCCGGATAGGCGTGGGCGAGGATCTCCGCGCCCGAGACGAGCGCCTCGTCGGTGACCGAGTCCATGTCGCCGACGATGACATCGGGTTGGTATCCCTCTTCGAGCAGTGCGTCGGCGCCCCCGTCGACGCCGACGAGCACAGGCCTGAACTCGCGCACGTACGGCCGGACGATGCGGAGGTCGCGCTTGTGCCCCGGGCCACGCGCGACGACCAGTGCGTGGCGATCACGGAAACGCGTTCGTAGCGGTGGGAACTCGAGCCCCTCGGTCAGGAGCCCGCCCTCGTCGCGGAGGTAGCGGAGCGTGTTCTCGGCGAAGCCCTCGAGCGCCTCGGTGACTCGGCCGCGCTGAGCATCCAGGGCGTCCGCGAGCTCTCCCGCGGAGAGGACGCGCCCGGACGCGAGGCAGTTTCCGTTCCGGAACACGCTGCCCCCCCGCACGGTGATGATCTCTCCCTCGCTCACCTCGTCGAAGAGCCCGGCGCCCGGCACGTCGATCAGCCGGACGCCGCCGCGCACGAGCAACAGCGGACCGGGGTTCGGAAAGCGCCCGCTCTGCGAGGTCGAGACGTTGACCACGACGCGGACGCGGCACTCGAGCAGCTCCTCCGCCGACACGCGGTCGATGTCGCGGTGGTCGATGACTGCGATGTCGTCCGACGAGAGGCGCCGGACGAGCCGCTTCGTCCGCCGGTCGAGCCGTGCCGGCCCGCTGAACTCGACGAAGCTGCTCATAGGACTTTTTGAGGCTCATGCGGAGCGGGCGACTGACGACCGTAGGCGTCGCTCCGGCGATCCCAGACCCGTAGGGTGCTCATAGGACTTTTTGAGGGTCATGCGGAGCGGGCAACCGACGACCGCGGGCGTCGCTCCGGCGATCCCGGACGCGTAGCCGGCTCATCGGTCAGCCTGGTGAGGCTGATGCGGAGCGGGCGACCGACGACCGCGGGCGTCGCTCCGGCGATCCCGGACGCGTAGCGTGGTCATGTCACGCGCGCCAGGAACTCCTGCCCGCCGAGCATCCGCTCGATCTCGTCACGACGCTCGTCCTCGGCTAGCGGCTCGATCCGCGTGTGCGTTGGGTCACCCGGAACCTTCTCCACTCGGAAGTGCCGCTCGGCCAGGCTTGCGATCTGCGGCAGGTGCGTGATCACGATCACCTGGGCATCCGCCGCGAGACGCCGCAGCGTCTCGCCCACCGCGTGCGCCGTCCGGCCGCCGATGCCGGCGTCGATCTCGTCGAAGACCATCGTCTCGCCGCCGGCGACGGCTGCGATCGCGAGCGCGATCCGGGACAGCTCGCCGCCCGAGGCCGTCTCGGCGACCGGCGCGACGGGCAGTCCGGAGTTCGGGCGGATCAGGAACCGCACGTCGTCGACTCCAGCCGCTCCCGGCTCGCGCTCCCGCAGCTCGACGGAGAACTCGCCCTCGCCGAGGCCCACGCCGCGGAGCTCCGCCGCAACCGCGTCGGAGAGCGGCCCTGCAGAGGCGATCCGCGCAGCGCGCAGCTCGGCTGCCAGCTCGGTGCTCCGCCTCTCCGCCAGAGCGAGCGCGGCGGCCGCAGCCGCTCGAGGATCGAGCCCGTCATCCAGCGCCGCGAGCTCGGCGCGGGCCTGCGTGGCGCGCTCGAGCAGTTCCTCGAGCGAGCCGGCGCGGAACCGTCGCTTGACCTCGGCGATGTGCTCGAGATCGGCTTCGAGCGCGTCGAGACGGCCGGGGTCGGCCTCGAGCGACGCAAGGAAGGCCCTCAGCTCGCTGGCCGTCTCGCGCAGTCGCAGCTCGATGTCTCTCAGCTCGTCACCCGCGCGGGTGAGCTCCGGCGCGAGCCGCTCAAACGGCGAAACGGCGCGCTCCGCACGTGCGGTGAGCACAGCGGCGCCCTCGCCCTCCTCGGGCGCGAGCGCCTCGCTGGCAACAGCCGCGGCCTCGACGAGCTCGGCGGCGTGGCGCAGCCTCTCGCGCTCCTCGCGGAGCGACTCCTCCCGCGCCACCTCGAGCCCGGCTGCGTCCTCGGTGAGCGCGCGCAGCTCGGCCAGGCGAGCCTGCTCGACGTCCGCACCGCGTGACAGCTCCTCGTGGCGCCGCCGCGCCGCCAGCAGTGCCCGCCAGGCCTCGCGCGCGGCTGCGCGTTTCCGCAGCTGCTCCTCTCCGGCGAAGGCGTCGATCACGTCGAGCTGGTAGAGCGCCCGGGAAAGGCGCCGCTGCTCGAACTGCCCGGACATCGCGATCAGCCGCTCCCCCGCCTCCGCGAGATCCTCCCGTGCCGCACCTCTGCCCCACGCGTACGCGCGCGTGCGCCCATCGGGAAAGATGCGACGCGCGAGCACGAGCCCCGGCTCGTCCTCCGGGCGAAGCTCGGCAAGGCTCTCGAGGCCGTCAGCCTCGAAGAATTCGTCTGCGACATCGAACTCCGCCTCGACGTACGCCTCGCGACCGTCCGGGCCGACGGCCGCCGCATCGCCCTTGCCCCCGAGAAGTAGGCCGATCGCACTTGCGAGGATGGTCTTGCCGGCTCCCGTCTCGCCCGTGATCGCGTTCAGGCCGGGGGCAAGCTCGAGCTCCGCCCGGCGGATCAGAACGAGATTCTCGATCAGCAGCCTCCTGAGCACGGTTCCCCTCTCCGTGACAGCCGTTTGGTCATGCGGAGAACGTATCCCGATACCTCGTGAAGAACGTTGCCTCGGGGAGCGTTCCAAGGAGGCTCTTCGCATCTCCGAGTCGGACCGAGACACGCTCCCCCGGCGCTGCCTCGGAGATGCCGTGGCCGTCGACGAGCACGCTGACGGAGACGTCGGAGGTCGTGTTCCAAACCTCGAGCCCGCGGTTTCGGGGAGCTACGAGTGGGCGGGCGTTCAGCGAGTGAGGCGCGATGAAGGTGATGACGAACGCATCGAGCCCCCACACCATCACCGGCCCGCCGTTCGAGAGGTTGTAGCCGGTCGAGCCGGTCGGCGTCGCGCAGATGACCCCGTCGCAGCGCTGTACGCCGAGGCTCTCGCCGCCGACCGCCCAGCGCAGCTGCACCATGCGGCCCAGGGTGGAGCTCGTGATGACTACGTCGTTCACGGCCGTCCCGCGCGTCCCCCCCACGCTGACGTCCAGCGTCGGGAGCTCCAGCACGCGAATGTGACCGCCGAAGACACGCGGAAGCTCCGTCTCGAGCCCGTCCGCCCGGATCGAGGTCAGGAATCCGATAGTGCCGAAGTTGACCCCGAGCACCGGAACGTTCGTGCCGAGGAAACGTTGCAGGGCGCGAAGCATCGTTCCGTCGCCGCCGAGGATGACGGCAAGGTCTGCCTCGCGCAGATCCTGGTCGGCAGCGTCAAGCCCGTGCTTTTCGGCCTCGTCGGGGGGAAACAGGAGCTCGACGGAGCTCGCCTCGGCGACCCTGCGAAGCCGGGTCAGGGCGGGCTCGATCAGGTCTGGCTTGCCGTGCGTGATCACGGCTGCCCGCCGCACCGCATCCGAGCTCGGTTCGGGACGACTAGCCGACTGCAGCGTCGATCCAGCCTTGGAGTGCATCGTCCAGCTTCGCTCCCTCGCGCCGGGCGAGCAGGAGGAAGAACTCGCGGTTCCCCTTCGGTCCCGGCAAACCGGAGTCTACGACGCCAAGCGTCACCGCGTCCCAGGCGAGCGCCGCCTCGGCCACTCCGCGCACGACACGCCGGTGAACCGCGGGGTCTCGAACCACGCCTCCTCTTCCGACCTCGGAGCGGCCGGCCTCGAACTGCGGCTTGACGAGCACGAGCGCGCGCCAGCCCGGCGCCGCCGCCGAGAGCGCCGGAGGCAGGGCCTTCCGGACGCTGATGAACGAGACGTCGCAAGTGAGGAAGTCAGGCGGAAAGGGCAGATCGGGAAGCGTGCGGGCGTTCACGCGCTCGAGCACGGAGACACGCGGGTCCGACCGAAGCCGGAGGTGCAGCTGACCGTACCCGACGTCGAGGGCGATCACGCGTGCGGCCCCGTGCTGCAGCAGACAGTCGGTGAACCCTCCTGTCGAGGCGCCGACGTCGAGGCAGTCGGCACCCGAGACGTCGACGCGGAGCCCACCGAGCGCGTGGGCGAGCTTCTCACCGCCGCGCGAGACGAACCGCGGAGG
>JBBRYW010000049.1:0-19101 GCA_038237235.1 Gaiellales bacterium | reverse complement strand
GAGTCCGGCGACTCGGCCGCGACCACTCGCCCCGCGCGGAGCAGCACGAGCTCGTCACAGCGCTGGGCCTCGTCCATCACATGGCTCGAGACGAGAAGCGTCGCGCCCTCGCCGGCGAGCCGGTGGAACGTCTCCCAGAGAAGAACGACAATCCGCGCCATCGCGGCCGACGCGGGCGTCGATCCGGCCCTCGTGCGTACTTCTTCGGCCCGAAGCAGGGGCTGTTCGTCTCGGTGATACGCCTTCCCCAGGACCCGGCGGTGGCGTTCGCGAGGCTCTTCGAGGGCGACCGGTCAGAGGCGGGCATTCGTCTGGCACGCTTCGCGGTCTCGCTGCTCGAGGATCCCGCGACTCGCTCCGTGCTGACGGGGATCGTCCGCGCTGCCGGTTCCGAGCCCGAGGCAGTCCGGATGGTTCGCGAGTTGGTCTCGGAGCAGCTGCTCGGACCGCTTGCGCGCAGCCTCGGTATGCCCGACCCGGAGCTCCGTGCGAGTCTCGTCGGCTCACAGATGGTGGGTCTCGTCATGGCCCGCCATGTGGTCGGGATCGAGCCGCTCGCCTCGCTCGGGACGGAGGAGCTCGTGGCGGCGATCGCCCCGAACCTCCAGCGCTATCTGACCGGGCCGCTTGTCTGAGTGGCACGCGGCGAGCGTGACCACCGCTGCACGGCGGCGTTGAATGAATCGAACGTAGGGGCAAACAGCAGGCGGAATGCGCGTGCGCCAGCCCTCGTTTGCACCTCAACGACCGCCGAGGATCGACGAGGGGGAGTGAGGCTCGGATGAGCGCGACGTGCGCGCACCTGGATCAGATTGAGGCCGTGGAGATCCCCAAGCCGGTGGCCGGCTGCGAGGAGTGCGTGAAGACGGGAAGCTCGTGGGTGCATCTGCGCATGTGCATGTCCTGCGGACGGATCGGCTGCTGCGACTCGTCGCCGAACAGGCACGCGACCCGACACGCCCGCGAAGACGACCACCCTCTGATTCGCTCGGTCGAGCCGGACGAGGATTGGGGCTGGTGCTTCGTCGACGAGGTCGTGTTCGCCGTGAAGCCCGAGCAGTGACCACGCCGGCTCCCGCGCCGAGCGCCTCGTTCGCGAAGAGACTGGCGCTGATCGCCGCGATCCTCGGCTCGTCGATCGCCTTCCTCGACTCGACGGTCGTGAACGTGGCGCTTCCCGCGATCCAGCGTGACCTCGGCGGCGGTCTCGCGGCCCAGCAGTGGGTCGTGGACGCCTATCTGCTGCTGCTCGGTTCCCTGATCCTCGTGGGAGGATCGCTCGGCGACATCTTCGGCGAGCGCAGGATCTTCAGCCTGGGGGTCACCGGTTTCGGGCTCGCGTCGGTTCTTTGCGCGCTCGCGCCGAGTGCGAACGCACTGATCGTGGCCCGCGGCCTGCAGGGGATTGCCGGCGCCCTGCTCACGCCCAGCTCGCTCGCACTCATCGCCGCGACCTTCGAGGGCGACGAGCGCGGCACGGCGATCGGGACCTGGACAGCGTGGATCGGCATCGCGGCGGTCGCGGGCCCGTTGGTCGGAGGCTGGCTCGTCGACGTCGCCTCCTGGCGCTGGATCTTCCTGATCAACGTGCCGCTCGTCGTCGCGACCGTGGTGCTCGTCCTCGCCAGTGTGCCGCCCCGCAAGTCGAGCGCCCCCCAGACCCGTGTCGACGTTGTGGGCGGCCTTCTCTGCGCGCTCGGCCTCGGAGCCACCGTGTTCGGGTTCATCGAGCAGCCACGGCTCGGCTGGGGCAGCACCGCGATCTGGGGCACGCTTGCGGCGGGAGTCGGTACGTTCGCCGTCTTCCTCGGCTACGAGCGACGTTCGAGCCACCCGATGCTGCCGCTCGCGCTCTTTCGCCGCCGGAACTTCTCTGTCACGAACATCGAGACGGTGTCGGTCTACGCGGGGCTCTCGACGCTGACGTTCTTCCTCGTTTTATTCCTGCAACAGATCGTTGGCTGGTCGGCGCTCGACACGGGGCTCGCGCTCCTCCCTGTCTCGATCGTCTTGTTCCTCGCCTCCCGGCTCGCCGGAAGGCTCTCTGAACGGCTTGGGCCGCGCCTCTTCATGGGCCTCGGGCCGCTCATCGCGGCCGCCGGTCTGCTGCCCTTCACCTTCATGGGTGAGGAGCCCAACTACTGGGTCGACGTGCTGCCCGGCATGCTCGTGTTCTCGATCGGGTTGTCGATGACGATCACCCCGCTGACCGCGACGGTGCTCGCAGATGCCGGCCCGGGCGACGCCGGGATCGCCTCGGGCATCAACAACGCGGTCGCCCGCGTCGCTGGCCTGCTGGGCATCGCGATCGTCGGGCTCGCCGTGTCGGGGTCCGGAAATCGGCTAACGGCGGGCGGCTTCCACCAGGCGATGCTCGCCACCGCGGCGCTCATCGCGGGCGGCGGGGTGATCGGCGCGCTCGGGATCCGGAACCCCGCCCCTCCCGGTCGGAGGCGGAACGTACGACGTAAGTCGTCGCAGTCTGACAAGGGCTAGGCCGGCCAGAAGTTCTCGATCATCTCGCCTTCCGACCCGGGGTTCTCGACCTTCACAGAGACGATCACGAGCTCAGCGTCCTCTGCTTCGTCGTTCCAGACCGAGCGTGCGACCTCCGGCGCCACCCGGACCGCCGTGCCCCGGTCGATGTCCACCACGTCGTCGTCCAGCTTGAACTGGAGCCGGCCCGAGATGACGTAGTAGATCTCCTCCTGGGTTCGGTGCCGGTGCCCGTAGCCGCCCTTGCCGCCGGTGTGCTGCGGCATCCGCCTGTACGTGAACGCAACCTGCTCCGAGCCGAGCTGCTCCGTCAGGAACCGCATCTCGCCCGGATAGTCGCCGAGGACGTTCTCTGCCTCGCTGCGCGGCGTGATCGTATAGTTCGCCATTAGCCCTCCTTGGGTTCGGACGTGTCCAGCGAACATCATGACCGATGCGGGGGGCTGTCCGGGACCTGATTCCGGCACCTGGCGAGTTCCGCTCGTATCATCGTGGCGTGCCCGAGGCGCAGAGACGCTTTCCGTTCCGCCGCACCGAAGAGGCCGCGCTGCCGGGTTCCGAGCCGAGCGAGCCGCGCATCAGCGCGGGGGAAAGAGCCCGTGCCGCGGCCGCGGAAATCGGGGCGCTCAAGCAGGAGCTCCGGCGGACGGCGCAGCGCCTCGCCGAGCGCGAACGTCTGCCCGGTGATTCGGCGGCGAGGCTCGAACAGCTCAAGCACGACCTGCGCGGCCGCGCCGAGCGGATCGCCGAGCGCGAGCGCCAGCTCGAGGCCGCCGCGCGGGATCTCGAGCGCGAGCGTCGACGCTTCGCCAGGGCGACCGAGCGGGGAGACGGGCGCGGCCTCCTCGGGGGTTTGCGCAGACGGGCAGGGGAAAGTGAGACGGCACGCGAGGCAGGCTTCGAGCCGACCGGGAAGGATGCTGGGCAGGACGATGGTCGGGAGCAACAGATCGCCGAGCGGGTCGCCGTGCTTGCCGCCCGAGAGCAAGAGCTTTCCGGCCGGGAGCAGGAGGTCGCAGGGCGTCAGCGCGAACTGAACGACCGCGAGAAAGATGCCGCGAGAGTGACGCACGAGGCTCGACGGCGTCTCGCGACGGAACGGCAGGCGCTCGAAGCTGAGATCAAAGCCTTCGAGGCGGAAAAGAAGCAGGCGCCAGAGAAGGCAGCACCGGTGTCCGAGTCGAGCGAGCCAAGTCCGGAGGATTTGCTGCTGCTCCAGGCTCGAGAGCAGGAGCTGGCTCTCCGAGCGGCTGCGGTCGTGGCGCGCGAGGAGGAGCTCGAGGCGCAACAGAATCAGCTCGCGGAACGCGACCGCGAGCTTGCCGATGTCCGGCTCGAGGCTGACCGGCAGGCGGACCTTGCGCGGCGTCAGCTGGCTGTCGAGATGGAGGCCGTCGAGTTGCACAAACGCACCCTCGAGAACGAGGCGCGGCGAGCCGGCGAGGAGGCCCGGACGCTGCTCGAGCACGAGCGGGAGGCGTTCGCCACACGGATCGAAAACCTCGCTCGCCGCGAAGCCGAGCTCGAGGCGAGTGAGCGCGACTTGGCCAAGCAGCAGGAGCACGGCGCGGAAACGCAAGCGCGCCTTCGACGCGAGGCGGCGGAGCTCGAGTCGCGCGCAGCCGACCTCGGCACTCGCGAGCGCGAGCTCGCCCGGTCGAGCGGGGAGCTCGACCGACGAGCAAGGGGAGCTGCGGGTCGCGCGCGGGAGCTCGAGGCGCGCCAGGTTGAGCTCGAGGCGCGCGAGTCTGAGCTGGTAGAAGACGAGCGACTCGTCGCGATCGCCTCAGAGCCTGCGGCGGGCAGGGACAGCGAGGACGAGCTCGTCGCCCGCGAGCGCGAGCTGGACGAGCGAGCACGGGAGCTCGGGCGCCGCGAGCAGGACTTTGCCCGCGCGCGCACCGAAGGGGCTAGGCGCCCGCGTAGGCCCCTGCCCTCGTTGCCCCCGACCTTCGAGGAGGGCTTCCGCGAGCTCGTCGTCCAACGCACCGGCGCCCCTCCGCCACGCTGACGGATCAGACGCGGCCGCCGGGGGGCCGCAGGACTGCGAACTGATCCGTGATCTCGAGCACGCGGCTGACGAATCGAAAACAGGCGGCAGGTCGGCCCCCTCCTCGGCCCGGCTCACGTCGCGTCCCCGTCTGCTCGAGTACGTGACGACGAAGGAGGACGCGCTTGAGGTTCGTCGAGGAAACGTCGTGACCGAGGGCCGCCGCATAGATCTCCCGCAGTTCCGACATCGTGAACGACCCCGGCGCCAGAGCGAAGCCCAGGTTCGTGTACGAGAGCTTCCCACGCAGCCGCTCGCGGCCCGTGAAGGTGATCGCGCCGTGGTCGAACGCCATGGAGGGGAGGGCGTCAACTGGGTGCCACGCTGTGTCGGGCGGCAACGCCGGATCCGCGTCGGAAGGCACCAAACCGAGGTAGGCGGTAGCCAGCTGCCACTCCACCGGGTGACGGCCGGGCTCGCTGCGCGTCTCCAGTTGCTCGAGATGGGCGAGCTCTCGCACGTCGACCTTCGTCTCGAGATGGCGGCGGATCGACCGCTCGAGGGTCTCCCTCGGCCCGAGGTAGCCGCCCGGCAACGCCCAGGTTGCCAGGTGGGGCTCCCTCGCTCGCTGCCACAGCAACACCTGTAGGCAGCCGGAACGCGCTTGCAGCACGACGGCCAGCGTAGTGTGAGTCGGCCGCTCCGCGACTGTTTTCGCCTTGGAGTCTGAAACTCTGCTAGACTTCGGCATCGGTTTTAGACTATCAGGCGAAAACTGGAGGATAATGAAGAACGCCGTGGTCGGGCTGGTGGCACTGGGAGCCGTCGTTCTCGCTGTGGGCTGCGGCAGCGGAGGGAAGAAGGAGGCGAGCCGGGTGGGTGGCGACCGCGTGCTTAAGGTGGGCCTCGTCACCGACGTCGGCCAGCTCCACGACCATGGTTTCAACCAGCTCGCCTTTGCCGGACTGCAGCGCGCGGAACGGAGGCTCGGGGTGCACGGGCGCGTGGCCGAGTCGAGCTCCGCCGCGGACTACGTTCCAAACCTCGGGGCATTCGCCCGGGAGGGCTACGACCTCGTCATCAGCGTCGGCTTCGCCCAGGGCGACGCCGTGGACCGGGTGGCGACGAAGTGGCCGAAGACGCGCTTCGCGATCATCGACGTCGATCAGCGTTCGCTCCCGCACAGGCCGGAGAATGTCATCGGCCTCGTCTTTCGCGAGCAGGAGGTCGGTTATCTCGCGGGCTATCTGGCAGCGCTCGTCGATGCGAGGCGGCGAGGGCCGCACGTGATCGGCTCGGTCGGCGGGATGAAAGAGCCGCCCGTCGATCGCTTCATCGCCGGATACCAGGCGGGCGCGCGCAAGGCGGTGCCGCGAATCAAGCTGCTGAACGGGTACTCGCAGAGCTGGACGGACGTGGCGAGGTGCAAGGAGCTGGCCATCGATCAGATCGCCCACGGCGCCGGGGTCGTCTTCCAGGTAGCAGGCGCCTGCGGGCTCGGCGCGCTCGACGCGGCGAAGGAGAGGCACGCCTGGGGGGTTGGCGTCGACGCGGACCAGTCCTTCCTCGGCCCGCACGTGCTGACGAGCGCTCAGAAGAAGGTGGATCAGGCCGTCTTCCTCACAGCCATGTCCGTCAAGGACGGCAAGTGGCGAGGCGGGCGAAATGTCGTCTTCGGGCTCCGGCAGGGTGGCGTCGGCCTCGGCAAGCTCAGTCCGCGGGCACCGAAGGAAGAGCTCGCAACGCTGCACGACGTGGAACGCCAGATCGTCGCCGGGAAGATCAGGATCCCGACGACGATTCACTGACCCGGGACCGAGGCCGGCGCCTGCTCGTTGAAACGGGAGGCACTCGATTGGGGGGGAAGGACATGGCAGGATTGACGGACGAGTAGGCGGGGCTCGTGATCGAGCCGAACTTCGCGCATGTGGCGACGATTCGGCGCGACGGGTCGCGGCACGTGACGGTCGTCTGGATCGGCGAGAGCATTCGCTTCAACACGACGCTCGAGCGCGCGAAGGGCGCGGCAGCTGAGGCGCGATCCCCGCGTCGCGCTCGACGTCGTAGACAGAGAGAACTCCTACAGTACGTCGCCGTGAGCGGTGCGGGTGAGCTCGTCGAGGACGGGGCAGTCGAGCACCTCAACGAGCTGTCCAAAAAGTACACGGGAGGGTTCTTCAACCTCCAACCCGGCCGAAACCTGCGTCGCACTCACGCACGAGCACGAGTCGGGCAGCCGTGCTTCTCGTGGGTGACCGCCTGGTCGGGTGCACTGCCCACCAGGTCGCTGAGAAGGCGCACCGCCTTCGCGCGAAGGATTGATCCGGGTCGAATCGCCTCGTTGCAATCGTCAGCGTCGCGGGGCTGCGCGATAGAAGAGCTGTGCCCACAACGATCCCGGCCGAGCGAGCCGAATGGCGGGGCCAGCCCCAACAGTTGGGACGGTGACCCTCGCTCGCGTCGGAGGGATAGCCTGGCTGGCGTGAGCGTGATCCTCTGCGACGTCGGCGCCCGAGACGGTCTGCAGAACGAGCCCGATGTGCTGCCAGCCTCGGCCCGCGCGACGCTCGTCGACCGACTCGCCGCCACGGGCCTGCGACGCGTCGAGGTCGCGAGCTTCGTCAACCCGGCCCGCGTACCGCAGATGGCTGATGCCGAGGAGGTCGTCGCGAGGGTCGAGCGGCGGGACGGTGTCGCCTACGCAGGGCTCGTCCTGAACGAGCGCGGCTACGACCGCCTCCTCGCCACTGGCCTAGAGCAGGTGCACTTCGCCATCGGCGCGACCGAAAGCTTCAACCGACGAAACGCCAACGCTTCGGTCGACGAAGGGGCGCGAACGGCCGAGATACTCGTTCGTCGTGCGCACAAGGACGGTCTGCGCGCGAACGTCACGATCAGTGTTGCATTCGGCTGCCCATTCGAGGGGCGTGTCGATCCAACCCGCGTGGCGGAGCTTGCAGAGCGGGTCGTGGTCGCGGGCGCGGATGAGCTGATGCTCGCCGACACGATCGGCGTCGCCGTGCCGACGCAGGTGCGGCGGCTCGTGGAGCGCGTCGGCATTCTCGGCGCGCCCACCGGCGTCCATCTGCACGACACGCGCAACACCGGGCTCGCGAACGCGGCTGCTGCCCTGGAAGGAGGGGCGACGCTCCTGGACGGCTCTGTGGGCGGGATCGGCGGGTGCCCGTACGCGCCCGGCGCGACGGGGAACGTCGCGACGGAGGATCTCGTCTATCTGCTCGACCGTGAGGGAATCGAGACGGGCGTCGACCTCGATGCGCTGATCGGCGTCGCACGGTGGCTCGAAGGGACGCTCGGCCGGAGGTTGCCGGGCCGGGTGTACCGGGCGGGGCCCCCGTCCTTCGCGCGCTGATAGAGGGCGTTCGCGCGCGCGGCCCGGCACTCTCACTGACGCTCTTCGGCTTTCTCGCCCTGCTCTTCGCATTCGGGCCTGTGGAAACGGCGGCTGCTGCTGACCCGCAGATCTCAATCGCCGTCCATCAGGGGCAGAAGAGCAGCATCGTGCTGATCGATCCGATCACGCACGTCGCAATCATCGGACCCGGATCGATTGGCGCCTATCGGGCGACCTGGGTCCGCAACCGGAGAACAGACGCGAGTTGCGAGGAGGTCTGCCAGCCTCGCCGACAGGTCACTATCTGCCACGCGACGAGCTCGGCAACCATCCCACACTCGCGGATCGTCACGTCTGGAACCGCGGGCCACGACGACCACGTCAACGACATCTTCCACGGCGAGGTCTCGTGCCCGGCCGGCAGTCAGCCTGTCGGAACGGCGGGGCTCTATGGTTCGGGGGTGGCCGGGGTCGCAGTCACGGGCATCAGTGAGCTCGTCCTCGAGGTACTCGACCTCGAGGCCGCGGAGCGTTTCTACGCGGGCGCGCTCGGCCTGCCCGTGGTCGAGCGCTGGGAGCAGCGCGAGGCGGTCTGGGTGATGGCCGGCCGGCAAACGCGAATCGGCCTCTGGCGCCCGCAAGTCGGGATCGCGACCGGCCGCGGCGGTGTCCACGTCCACTACGCGCTCCACCTGTCTGACGGAGACTACGACGGCGCCGTCGCCCGCCTGCGCGAGCACGGCTATGAGCCGCACGAGGAGCGCTTCGGCGCCTACGACTCGAGCCGGGCCGCCTACGTCACCGATCCGGACGGGAATGTCGTCGAACTCTGGACGTGGGACGTATCCCATCACCTCGAGGGCCGTAGCCAGAACGACTGATGAACCGCCTTGCGCAAGAGACTAGCCCGTACCTGCTCCAGCACGCGGCCAATCCGGTCGACTGGTACCCCTGGGGCGAGGAGGCACTCGCCCGGGCGCGCTCCGAGGACCGGCCGATCCTGCTCTCGATCGGCTATGCGGCCTGCCACTGGTGCCACGTGATGGAGCACGAGTCGTTCGAGGACGAGGCGACCGCAGCCCTGATGAACGAGCGCTTCGTCTGCATCAAGGTCGACCGCGAGGAGCGCCCGGACCTCGATTCGATCTACATGGACGCCGTCGTCACCCTGAGCGGCCAGGGCGGCTGGCCGATGACGGTGTTCCTCACCCCGGTGGGCGAGCCGTTCTTCGGCGGAACCTACTACCCGCCCGAGCCGCGCCACGGTATGCCGAGCTTCCGCCAAGTGCTCGTTGCGCTCGGCGATGCCTACCGGGAGCGGCGCGGCGACGTGACCCGGCAGGCCGCAGCGCTAGTCGACGCCGTCCGCCGCTCGAGCGAGCTCACCCCATCGCGGGATCCGCTTACCGAGTCGCTGCTCTCGGAGGCGGTTCGCGGACTGCGCTCGCACTTCGACCCGGAGTTCGGCGGCTTCGGGCGAGCACCCAAGTTCCCGCCCGCCTCCGTGCTCGAGTTTCTCCTCCGTCGAGCCGAGCTCGACATCGTGACGACGACGCTCGACGCGATGGCGGCGGGAGGCATGTATGACCTTGTCGGAGGCGGCTTCCACCGCTACTCCGTCGACGAGCGCTGGGTCGTGCCGCATTTCGAGAAGATGCTCTACGACAACGCGCTGCTCGCGCCCGTCTATCTCCACGCCTGGCTCGTGACGGGGAACGCGCGTTACCGGCAGGTCGCGGAGGAGACGCTCGCCTACCTGCTGCGGGAGCTTCGCCTCGCCGAGGGAGGCTTCGCCTCGGCACAGGACGCCGACACCGAGGGCGTGGAGGGACTGACCTTCACGTGGACGCCGGAAGAGGTCGAGGCGGTGCTCGGCGAGCCGCACGAGGAGTGGCTCGAGCCCTTCGAGCATGGCCGGTACGTCCTTCGCGGCGACATCCCCGCGCCTGAGCGAGACCGGCTCTTCGACGCGAGGGAGCGACGACCGAAGCCGCTCCGCGACGACAAGGCGATCGCGTCCTGGAATGGGCTTACGCTCGCGGCGCTGGCCGAGGCGGCCCGCCGCCTCGAGCGTGACGACCTGCGCTCGGCCGCGGTCGATCTCGCCGTCTTTCTCCTCGGGCCTGCGTCCGCGGAGGGCGGCCGTTTGCATCGGACATACCGGAACGGTCGCGCGAAGGGGACGGGCTACCTCTCCGACTACGCGGACGTCGCAGGGGGCCTCCTGGAGCTGCACGTTGCAACCGGCGAGCGGCGCTGGCTCGACGAGTCGCGGCGCCTCGCGCAACTCGCCCTCGAGCTCTTCTCCGACGAGCAAAACGGCGGTTTCTTCGAGACGCCTGTGGACGGAGAGCGGCTGATCGTCCGCAAGAAGAGCTTCGACGACCATCCGGCACCGTCCGGCAACTCGATGCTCGCCTCCGTCCTGTTGCGGCTGGCCCGGATCTACGGCGACGACGAGCTGGAGCGTCGCGCCAGCTCGGTCTTCCGCCTCGTCCAGCCCACCCTGACGCGCGCGCCCCAGGCGTTCGGACACGCGCTCTGCGCCCTCGACTTCCACTTCTCACCGCGTCGCGAGCTCGCCGTCATCGGGCCGGTGGACAGCCCGGTCGCACGCGCTGCGCTCGCGGGCTTCGACCCGAACGCGGTCGTCGCCGTCGGCCCGGCCGAGGGGGTACCGCTGCTCGAGGGTAAAGCCCTCGTCAAAGGGCAACCGGCGGTATACGTCTGCGAGCGATTCGCTTGCCGGGCGCCCGAGACCGACCCAGCGGCGTTTACGGCAGCCGCGGGCCGGCGCCTGATCAGAGGGTAGAGCGCCGTTTCTCCGCTCGAGGTGGAGGGCGTGCGGCTTCGCTTCGGCGGCATCCTGGCGCTCGACGACGTGTCGCTGCGTGTTCGAGCGGGCGAGATCGTGGGTCTGATCGGCCCGAACGGAGCCGGCAAGACGTCCCTCTTCAACGTCGTGAGTCGCCTCTACCAGCCCGAGCGCGGCAGCGTTCGGTTCGGGGGACGGGATCTGCTGGCTACGCCGGCCCATCGCGTTGCGGCCCTCGGCATCGGCCGGACGTTGCAGCGGGGGGACGCCTTCGGGACGATGACGGTGCTCGAGAACGTACTCGTCGGGGCGCGAGCCGACGAAAAGCTGCGGGGGCGCGCCCTCGAGATCCTCGACCTGCTGGGACTACGGCGGCTTGCCGGGCAGCCGGCCGGCATGCTGCCGCCCGGAGTTCTGAAGACGGTCGGTCTCGCTCGTGCTCTCGCCGGAGCGCCTCGCCTCCTGTTGCTCGACGAGCCGGCCGCGGGCCTGGCCGAGGAGGACATCAGAGGACTCGAGACGCTGATCCCCGACCTGCGGGATCGCTTCGAGGTCGCCGTGCTACTCGTCGAGCACCATATGCGCCTCGTGCTGAGCGTGGCGGAGCGCGTCCACGTCCTCGACTTCGGCAGGACGATCGCCGAGGGTACGCCTCGCGAGATGCAGGAGCACCCCGCCGTCGTCCAGGCCTACCTCGGACCGCCCGATGCCGCTGCTCGAGCTTAGGGACGTTCGCGCGCGTTACGGTGGGGCCGACGTGCTGCACGACGTCTCGCTCGACGTCGGCGAGGGCGAGGCGGTGGCCCTCCTCGGGGCGAACGGCGCAGGCAAGACGACGACGCTGCGAGTGATCTCGGGGACGGTGGCCTGCGTTGGCCGGGTCAGCTATGCGGGGCGGGCGCTGCCGCGCCGCGCGCCCGAGCAGATGGCCCGGCTCGGTGTAGCGCACGTGCCCCAGGGCCGAGGCACGTTCGCGGAGCTCTCCGTCCGCGACAATCTTCGCCTCGGCGGCTACACGCGCACCGCCCGGGCCTTCGAGGCGGACCTCCGCAGAATAGTCGGGCGCTTCCCGTGGCTTGCCGAGCGTGCGAGCCAGCCCGCCGGCACGCTGAGCGGTGGGGAGCAGGGAATGCTCGCGCTGGCCCGCGCGCTCGTGCAGCGACCGCGGCTGATCTTGCTCGACGAGCCCTCGCTCGGCCTCGCGCCGACGATGGTCAGCCGGTTCTTCGAGCTTCTGCGCGCGGTGCAGGCGGACGAAGGGCTCGCCGTGCTCCTCGTCGAGCAGAATGCCCGCGTGGCTCTCGGCTGGGCTGCGCGCGGCTACGTGCTCGAGGCGGGCCGCGTCGCCTCGAGCGGCTCGAGCGACGAGCTCTCGAGCCACGAGTCGCTCGAGCGCTTCTACCTGGCCGGCTGATGGCGGAGTTCGCTCAGCAGCTCGTGGTCGGACTGTCGTCGGGGTCGATCTACGCGGGTCTCGCTCTTGCACTCGCTCTCGTCTACCGCTCGACGAGGACGATCAACTTCGCCCAGGGCGAGCTCGGCATGCTCTCGACCTTCATCGCCTGGTCGCTCGTCGCGCACCACGGCTGGCCGTACTGGGGGGCAGTCTCCGTCACGCTCGGACTGTCGTTCGTCGGCGGCGCCGCAGTTCAGCGCCTCCTGATCGAGCCCGTACAGCACAGCGTGCTGACGGTCGTCGTCGTGACGCTCGGGCTCTTCGTGGGCCTGAACGGGCTTGCGATGGCGATCTGGGGCGGAGCGGAGCAGTCGTTTCCCCCGGGTCGCCCGTTTCCGTCGCGCACGTTCGATCTCTCGGGTGTCGTCATCAGTCTTGCAGACGTGGGGACGATCGGGCTCTCGCTGGGCATCGCCGCAGCTCTGTTTGCCTTCTTCCGGTTCACGAGGCTCGGGCTTGCCGCCCGAGCGGCAGCCGTCAATCCGGAGGCGAGCCGTCTCGTGGGCGTCCGAGTGAGCTTGATGCGGGCGCTCGGCGCGGGCTTCGCCGCGGTGCTCGGTGCGCTCGCGGGCCTCTTGACGGCCTCGAGCCTCGGCAGCTTCGACCCGAATCTGATGCGACCCGTCCTCCTCTACGGCTTTGCGGCCGCGATCCTAGGTGGGCTCGACAGCCCGCTGGGCGCGGTCCTCGGAGGGCTCCTGCTGGGCGTCTTCTTGACAATGGTCGAGAACTACGTCAGCTTCGTCGACTCCGGGCTACGGCTGCCGATCGCGCTCGCGGTCGTCGTGGGCGTGCTCGTCCTTCGGCCCTCCGGCTTGCTCGGTCGGACGACGGTGCAGCGGGCGTGATCACGCTACGCGTCCGCGATCGCCGGAATGACGCCCGCGGTCGTCAGGCGTGCGCTCCGCATGAGCCTCAAGAGGTTGGCTCATGAGCTCGCCAGTCGCTCGCCTGGGCCTCGTCGCGCGCGCCATCCTCGTCGCGGCGGCAGCCGCGGCCGTCGTGGTCTGCCCGCTGCTCGTCAGCGACTTCCGCGCGTCGCAGCTCGCCTACGTTGCGATCTACTTCATCGCGCTGCTGGGACTCGACGTTCTCACGGGACTCTCGGGCCAGGTCACCCTCGGTCACGGAGCGTTCATGGCCCTCGGCGGCTACACCACGGCCATCCTCGTCGTCGAGCACGGGGTTCGGGACGTATGGACGATCCCGCTGGCCGGCGCGATCTCGGGCCTTGTCGGCGCCGCGGCCGCCATCCCGGCGCTGCGCCTCTCCCGCCTGCATCTGGCGCTCGCGACGCTCGCCTTCGCGGTAACCGTGCCGGCGCTCGCGAAGGAGCTCTCGGGCCTGAGCGGCGGCTCGCGCGGGCTCCAGCTCTTCGGCGTGTCGTCCTACACGGGCAAGGGCTTCGAGCGCGTGCACGTGCTAGGCCTGGGCCTGAGCTTCAACCACTGGCTCTACGCCCTGGCCTGGGGAATCGCCGGCTTGCTGACCCTGCCGGCCTGGCTCATCCGGACCAGCACGTTCGGCCTGCGGCTCCGGGCCGTCCGCGACAGCGAGCTCGCGGCCACCGTGTCAGGCCTTCACCCGGCCGCGCTCAGGACCGCGGCGTTCGGAATCAGCGCCGCCTACGCCGGCGTCGCCGGCTCGCTCTTCGCGCTGGCCTCGAGCTTCGTGAGCCCCGAGACGTTCCCGGTCAACCTCTCCCTGTTGCTCGTGATCGGTTTTGTCGTCGGAGGAGCAGGCTCGTTGCCCGGCCTGGTGGTCGGCGCGCTCGGAATCCAGTTCCTGCCGAACCTTACGCAGCAGGTGTCTAGCCGGCCGGGAGTCCCGTCGATCGTCTACGGCTCGGTGGTCATCTTCGCCGCACTTCTCCTGCCGGGAGGCGTCGGCGGCAGTCTCAGACGCGCTGCAAGTCTGCTACCACATGGTCCGTACCGGCATGAGAGGAATCCAGGGGTGTGATCGATGAGGCGGGTGCTCGCGCTCGCGGTGGTGGCCGCCGCCGCGGTGACGAGCGCGCTCGCCGGTCGTGCGGCCGACCCGGGAGTGTCGAAGAGCCGGATCCTGATCGGAGGTACGACCCCACTGTCGGGCGAGGCCGCGACGGGCGGCGCGACCGCGCGTGGAGCCGGCGCCTACTTCGAGTACCTGAACTCCCATGGCGGCGTGCGTGGCCGACAGATCGACTACCGGTACCTCGACGACGCGTATGAGCCGGCGCGCACGATCCAGGCGACCCGTCAGCTCGTGCAGCAGGACGGCGTCTTCGCGCTCTTCAACAGCCTCGGCACCGCGCAGAACCTGCAGGTGCGCCCCTACCTGAACGAGGCAGGCGTGCCGCAGCTCTTCGTCGCGAGCGGGGCGACGACCTGGGGCCGTGACCACAGGAAGTACCCCTGGACGATCGGCTTCATCCCGACGTACCGCGCGGAAGGCATCATCTACGGGCAGCAGATCCTGCGCACCCATCCGCACGCCCGGGTCGCCGCCCTCTACCAGGACGACGAGTACGGCCAGGATCTGCTCGGCGGCCTGAGGAAGGGGCTCGGCCGGCGGCAGGCCCAGCTCGTCGCGCAGCAGGGCTACGACCCGACCGGAACGGACGTCCAGGCGCAGATCGCGCGTCTCAAGGCGTCGAACGCCGACACCCTCATGATCTTCGCGTTCGGCAAGTTCGCGATCCAGGCCTTCGTGTACGTCAACCGTCTCGGCTGGCGCCCCCGAATCTATGTCAACGCCGTCGCCGCCTCCACGTCCGTCCTGACGCTCGCCTCCGAGGGCGGCAGCAACAAGCGGACAGAGGGCACGATCAGCATCGCGTTCTTCAAGGACCCCGCCGACCCGAGCTGGCGTAACGATCGCGGCTTCAAGCTCTATGCGAGCATCATGCGCCGCTACCTGCCGGGGGCGAACCCGAAGGACGGGTACTACATGGCCGGGATGGCGCCCGCCTACGCGCTCGCGGAGACGCTTCGCAGGGCGGGCAAGAACCCCACCCGGAAGGCGGCGATCGCGGCGGCCTCGCGGCTCGACCTACGCGACGATCCGTTCGTGCTGCCCGGCATCCGGATCAAGACGAGCCCGACGGACCACTTCCCGATCGAGCAGGTGCAGCTTCAGCGCTGGCACGCGGGCCGCTGGCTTCGCTTCGGCAAGCTCGTCAAGGCCCCGCGCGGGTAGAACGTAGAGTGCCGCCCATGCGGTGGCGGAACGCGGACCCGCCTGCGGCGGACGGAGCTCTCACCCTCGTCGACGTTCGGTGGCAGGAGCTCGCCGAGGTCGCTCGAGACCTGCGAGCCCGCGGCAAGGGGACACTCGTCACCTATTCGCCAAAAGTCTTCATCCCGCTCACGAAGCTGTGCCGCGACGTCTGCCACTACTGCACGTTCGCGCGGCCCCCGCGCCGCGGCGAGCGCGCCTACATGCGTGCCGACGAGGTGCTGCAAATCGCGCGCGCCGGCGCTGCGGCCGGCTGTCACGAGGCGCTCTTCACGCTGGGCGACAAGCCCGAGCTGCGCTATAGGGCGGCCCGCGAAGAGCTCGCCGAGCTCGGCTGCGAGTCGACGCTCGAGTACCTCGCGCAGACCGCGAGGCTCGTCCTCGACGAGGTCGGGCTCCTCCCGCACTTGAACCCCGGCGTGCTGACGGCCGGGGAGGTGGCCGACCTCCGCAAGGCGAGCGTCTCGCAGGGGGTCATGCTCGAGGCCGCTGCCGAGCGGCTCTCGCACCGAGGCGGGCCCCACTTCGGCTCCCCGGACAAGCTGCCGGCCCGTCGGCTCGCGACGATCGAGGCGGCCGGCGAGCAGCGCGTCCCGTTTACGACCGGGCTCCTGATCGGGATCGGCGAGACACGCGCCGAGCGGATCGAGGCCCTCCTGGCCATTCGCGAGCTCGGCGATCGCTACGGCCACGTGCAGGAGGTGATCGTCCAGAACTTCCGCGCCAAGCCCGGCACGCGCATGGCGTCAGCGCCCGAGCCATCGCTCGGCGAGCTCCTGTGGACGGTCGCCGCAGCGCGCATCGTGCTCGGAGCGGAGTGGAACATCCAGGCGCCGCCGAACCTGAGCTTCGACGAGTTCCCCCACCTCCTTGACGCCGGCATCAACGATTGGGGGGGCATCTCGCCTGTGACCATCGACCACGTGAACCCAGAGGCGCCCTGGCCCGAGGTCGAGCGGCTGCGCGACGCGGCCGAGGAGCGTGGTCTTGCACTCGCGCCCAGGCTCGCCGTCTATCCCGAGTACGTCGCCGAGCTCGAGCGCTGGTGCGACGACGGGGTCTCGGCAGGGGTTCGCCGGCGTAGCGACGCGCTCGGCCTGGCGCGGGAGGGCGCATGGGCGCCGGGCGAGACCCGTCCGCTTCCGCTGGCGACGGCCGGGCCGTTCCGGCGTGTTGCGAGCGACCCCGACGTGCGGCGGGCGCTCGCGAAGCGCGAGCCGGGCGAGGACGACATCGCCTCGCTCTTTCGCGCGCGCGGCGCGGACCGTCAGGCAGTTCTGGCCGCCGCCGACGAGCTCCGGCAGGAGGTGATCGGCGACACGGTCACGTACGTCGTCACGCGGAACATCCAGTACACGAACGTCTGCTACTTCCGCTGCGGCTTCTGCGCCTTCTCGAAGGGCAGGCTCGCCGCGAATCTCCGCGGAGCGCCGTACCTGGTGCCGCTGGACGAGATCGTGCGGCGCTCGCTGGAGGCGTGGCAGCGGGGCGCGACGGAGGTCTGCCTGCAGGGCGGTATCCATCCGGCCTTCACGGGCGAGTACTACCTCGGCGTGGTGCGTGCGATCAAGGAGGCCGTACCCGGTCTGCACGTCCACGCCTTCTCGGCCCTCGAGATCTGGCAGGGAGCGGCGACGCTCGGCCTGCCGCTCGCGCAGTACCTCGGAGCGCTGCGCGAGGCCGGTCTCGGCAGCCTGCCGGGGACGGCGGCAGAGATCCTCGACGACGAGGTCCGGCGCGTGATCTGCCCCGACAAGGTGACGACGGCGCAGTGGCTCAACGTCCACCGTGCCGCGCACCGCGTGGGGCTGCGCTCGAACGCGACGATCATGTTCGGCCACGTCGAGGGGCCGCGAAACTGGGCTCGGCACCTGCTCGCGGTGCGTGGCCTGCAGCGCGAGACGGGCGGGCTGACGGAGTTCGTTCCGCTCCCGTTCGTGCACATGGAGGCGCCGATCGCGCTCAAGGGCCGCTCTCGCCTCGGTCCGACGTGGGACGAGGTCGCGCTGATGCACGCGGTCGCGCGCCTGGTGCTCCACCCCTCGATTCCGAACATCCAGGTCTCGTGGGTGAAGCTCGGCCCGGAAGGCGTGAGGCGCGTGCTCGACGCGGGGGTGAACGACCTCGGCGGTACGCTGATGAACGAGTCGATCTCGCGCGCCGCGGGCGCCGAGCACGGGCAGGAGCTGCCGCCCGAGCGGATGGAGGAGCTGATCCAGACGTGCGGGCGGATCCCGAAGCAGCGAACAACGCTGTACGGCGACCCGGACCCCGAGCAGGTGCTCCGCTCGTTCGGGGCGCCACCCCTGTCCGAGCCGCTGAACCCGAGCATGAGCGAGGCTCGCCTGAAGGCCCCGTCGCGGCTGGTTCGGCCCGGCCTCCTCAAGGCATGACCACCGCGCTACGCGTCCGGTTTGGCCGTAAAAGCGCGTCAGTCGGTCTCCCGCCTGTTCCGCGTCAGCAGCGGGAGGCCGCCGTATGACGGAGCTCGTCGAGCTCCTCGGCGAGCTCGTCCGCATCGACTCGGTCAACCCGAAGCTGGTGCCGGGCGGGGCCGGCGAAGCGGAGATCGCGCGGTTCGTTGGGGGCTGGCTCGAGCGGGCGGGCTTCCACGTCGAGACGTACGAGGTGGCGCCCGGCCGCCCGAACGTGATCGGTGTCGCGCGGGGCTCGGGCGGCGGGCGGTCGCTTCTGCTGAACGCTCACACGGATACGGTCGGTGTCGAGGGGATGGAGCGTCCGCACGATCCCGTTGTCTCGGAGGGACGCCTCTACGGCCGCGGTGCCTACGACATGAAGGCCGGCCTCGCCGCCGCGATGCAGGCTGCAGCGCGCGCCCGGGCCGCGCGGCTGCGTGGAGACGTGATCATTACGGCCGTCTGCGACGAGGAGCTCGCGAGCATCGGTACCGAGTCCATCGCGGAGCGCGTCGAGGCGGACGCCGCGATCGTGACGGAGCCGACCGAGCTCCGCGTCGCGGTCGCGCACAAGGGCTTCGTCGGCTTCGAGGTCGAGATGCGCGGGAAGGCGGCACATGGCTCGCGGCCCGACCTCGGGATCGATGCGATCGCCCGCATGGGGCACGTTCTCGTGGGAATCGAGGCGCTCGACCGGTCGCTCCGCGCGGGGTTGGGCAATCGGCTGCTCGGGACCGGCTCTGTCCACGCCTCGCTGATCGAAGGCGGCCAGGAGTTCTCGAGCTATCCGGAGCGCTGCCTGCTGCAGGGCGAGCGGCGAACGGTGCCGGGAGAGACGCCCGCGCTTGTGGCGAGCGAGCTGCGCGAGCTCGCCGGGGAGGCCGAGGTCCGGCTCGTGATCGACAGAGACCCGTTCGAGGTTGCGACGGACGCGCCCATCGCCGAGCTGGTGCGCCGTCACGCGGGGAGTGGCGAGGCCGTCGGGATGCCGTTCTGGGCGGACTCGGCGCTGCTCGGGGCGGCCGGTATCCCGACCGTTCTCTTCGGGCCCGGCGGCGAAGGGGCTCACGCCGTCGTCGAATGGGTCGACCTCGCGAGCGTGCAGCGGTGCGCCGACGTGCTCGTAGCGGTGACGCGGGAGTTCTGCGGCTGAAGCACGTCGTACACTCGGGTCGATGATCGCCTGCCCGCAGTGCGGCGCGGAGAACCCCGACGGATTCCGGCTCTGCGGCATGTGCGGCACGGCGCTCGCAACGGGTCCCGAGCTCCCGCGCGAGCAGCGCAAGACGGTGACGATCGTCTTCTCAGACCTCTCCGGCTCGACCGAGATGGGCGAGCGGCTCGACCCGGAAT
>JBBRYW010000048.1:0-19606 GCA_038237235.1 Gaiellales bacterium | reverse complement strand
GCAAAGATGGCTAGAAAAGCGCGGTGACAACCGCGACGGCGAGCCCGGGGCGGAGCTTGGAGCTCCGATGAGCGATCACGATCCGATCCTAACGCCGCGGCGGGCGAGTTTCAACGGTCGGGCACGACGCCGTCAGATGCGCGCGCCCGCGAGCGCGGCCGCGCAGACGTCTTCGGGCTGCGGCGGGATCTTTGGGATCACGGCGAACAGCAGCTCCCGCAGCTTCGCGTTGTTCTCGTTGAAGACCGAGACTACGGTCTCGTGCGAGACGGGCTCCTGTCCTTCGACGCCCACATCGTGATCCGTGACCATCGAGATGTTGGCGTAGCAGAGCTCGAGCTCGCGTGCGAGGTAGCCCTCCGGGTACGCGGTCATGTTGATCACGTCCCAGCCCGCCGCGGCGAACCACCTCGACTCGGCGCGCGTCGAGAAGCGCGGCCCCTGGATCGTGACCACCGTGCCGCCGTCGCGCGCCGGGATGTCCAACTCTGCCGCCGTCTCGAGCAGGAGGCGTCGCAGGTCCGGGCAGTACGGATCGGCGGCGGAGACATGGGTCGTCTCGGGGCCGTCGTAGAAGGTGTCGGCGCGACCGGTCGTCCGATCAACGAACTGGTCGCAGACGACGAACTCGCCGAGATCGAGGTCGGCTTTGAGCGCCCCCGATGCATTCGGACCGATGATCCGCCGCACGCCGAGCTCGCGCATCGCCCACACGTTGGCCCGGTACGGAATCATGTGCGGCGGCAGCTCGTGATTCGGGCCGTGGCGCGGCAGGAACGCAACGCGCTTGCCTCCCACGTCGCCGATGACGAGCGGCGCCGACGGGCTGCCGAACGGGGTCTCGACGTCGACCTCCTCGACGTTCTCCAAGAACGAGTAGAACCCCGAGCCGCCGAAGATCCCGATCTCAGCTTCCGGCATCCGGCTCCTCGGCGGCACCTGGGCCGGGATCAGGTTCTTCGGAATCGGGTTCAGGGTCTCGACCCCGGCCCTCTTCGTCGGCTGCGCCGACGAAGGCAAGCTGGAGGTTCGAGACAACTTGGCCGAAGTCGCGCAGGACCTGCTCCGGCACTGTGCCCTCGAGAACCGGCACCTGCGCGCGCAGCGCGTCGATCGCAAGCCGCGCGTCGCCGAGATCGCGGCTCGAGCGATCGAGCTTCGCGTAGGCGAGCTGAGCGAGAGTCGACATGTTCGAGAGTAGGAATTCGGCGACCTTGAGCTGCCGCATCATCTCGGTCAGCTCCTCGGGCGTGATCTCGCGCGCGTCCTCCGGCGAACTGGGCTCCTCCTCGCGCTGCGGACGGTACTCGCCCCCGGGCGTCCAGATCCCGCCGCCCTCAGCCACGGACGGATTCCTCCTTTGGCCGGACCTGCTCCGCGTAGACCTCTTCGATCGTCGCACCGCCCTCGTGTCTCGCGATCTGCCGCTCGGCTGCATTCGCCTCCGGTATGCACAGGTACGGGGCGGCGCCGAGCTCCTCGGCCACCGGCAGGGACCACTCGATCAGCTCCTCGATCGCGGCCCGCGTCGAGCGGACGCCTCCCCGCTCGAGATCGATCATCTCGCCTGAGAGCCCGAAGCGAATCGCTCGCCAGAGGTTCTCCTCGATCAGCCGATGCGGATGGTTGGGCAGGGGCTCTCCCTCGTCGAGCGCGCGCGCAATCCGCGCCGTCACCGCGTAGGAGAGGGCCGCGAGCGCGCGGGACTCGGCGAGATCGGGCTGAGCGTCGCAGATCCGAATCTCGACAGTCGGAAACGCGAGGTGCGGGCGAACGCTCCACCAGAGCTGCGTATGCTCAGTGATCGACCCGGTCTCGTAGAGCAGGCGAACGTAGCGCTCCCAGTCGGGCCAGCCGGCGAACGAGTCGGGCACACCGCAGCGGGGGAACATCCGGGTGAAGATCTGGGTCCGCGCCGAGTGCAGGTACGTGTAGGCACCCTCGACGAACGGCGAGCTGGCCGACAGGGCGAGCAACTCGGGTAGGACCGCTCGCAGCGCGTTGCAGACCCGGATCGCGCGATCCGCGCCTCGGATCCCGACATGGACGTGAAGACCGAAGCTGTTGTTGCGCCAGACGACGTAGCGGAGCATCTCATCGTTTCGCCGATAGTGTGGCGTGTCGATGATCCGCTGCTTCTGCCAGGGGCTCCACGGATGCGTTCCGATCCCGGCAAGCACGATTCCGAGCTGATCCGCGAGATCGCTCAACTGCTCGCGGCGAAGCGCCATCTTGCCCGCCGCCTCGGCAAAGCTTTCACACCGGCCCGTCCGCACTTCCACCTCGGAGGCGATCAACTCTCCGACGATGTGCTCCTCCAGCTCTGTTCCGTCCGCGGCCGCCTGCAACTCTTCGAACCGATTGTCGAGCGACAGTGTCTTCGGGTCGAGGATCGCGAACTCCTCCTCGACGGCGAGGGTGAAGTCCCTGCCGGACTCGAACGCGTCGCGGGCAAAGCAGATCTGCTCGTCGGGAGAGAGGCGCTGGGTGTCGCCCATGCCGCGACTACGTTAATCGAAGTGAGGAGTCGCGCTACGAGCCGCGATGGGCCATCACATTGATCACGGCGCCGTTCGGATCGCTAGATCCATTCCCAGCTCGAGACCGATTACGTCGAAGTAGAAGTCCCGCTCTCCTTTCGCGCGAACGGCTCGAGCAGTCGCTGGGCCACGCTACCCCACGACCAGCGCTCGACCACGGCCCGACGCGCAGCAAGGCCGAGCTCGCGCCGCTTGGAATGGGGCAGTGCGAGCAACTCCTCGAGCTTGCCGCGAAGGTCATCGACGTCACCCGTCGCGAAGCTCACCAGATGGCGACACTCAGGCGGATACTCCGACTCGATTCCCGCGGCGACCTCTGCAAGCCCGGAGTGCCGCGCGACGAGCGGTGGGCAGCCGGCCGCTGCCGCCTCGGCGGCGACCATACCGAAGGCCTCCGGGAAGATGGACGGGACGACACACACGTTAGCGAGCGGCAGCAGCTGAATCAGATGACGGTGCTCGAGAGGGCCGGTGAAGACCGCGTTCGGCGGCGCCATCGCCTCGAGCTGCTCGCGGTAGTCGCCGAAGCCGACGACGAGGGCGCGCGCGTCGAGCCCGCGCAGCGCGTCGAGCAGCAGATGCACCCCCTTGTTCAGCAGGAGCTTGCCGAAGTACACGACGATCGGGCCTTCCTGAGCGAAGAAGCGCTCGAGCCTCTCGGCGTTCCCCTCGTCCGGACGCCGCTCGCTGGCGTTGCCCGGATTTGGCGGATCGCGCCGCGCTTGCTCCAGGAGCCCGGCGAGTGCGTCTTCGCGTGCGCGAGGCACGAACTCCTCCACGTCCACTCCCGGCGGAACCTCGTAGACCCGCTCGACGTGGCCGACGACGTCCTCGAGCACGGAGCGGATGTGGGTCGATCCCACGAAGGTGGCCTCCGCCTGCGCGAGAGACTCGCGACCCCACGTTGCCAACTCGTCGTTGCCGCGCATCGAGTACTCGAGCTCCGAGCCGTGCGCCTTCACGACGAAGCGCGCGCCGGTGGCAGCCCCGACGGGGCCCCCAAGCAGCACGTGGTTGCAGAAGACGACGTCCGCCGGCAGGTGCGCCCGCACCGCGGCGGCGTTCAGCTCTACGTAACGCTCCCTCTCGGGGAGGGCCGTCTGCTGAAGAAGCCGCGGGGTAAGACCCGCGTACCGATCGAGCACGAACACGGGCAGGATGCCGTCGATCTCGGGACGCACGACCTCGGCGCCTGCGAGGTCGAACGCGTGCGGCTGCGGTTCCTGCGAGAAGACGACCACGTCGTGCCCGGCGCGAGCCCACTCCCGAACGAGCGCCTGGGTGTAAATGTTCGACCCCGTTCCGGAGAGCAGGTACCCGTGCCAAAGGAGAATTCGCATCGCCCGCATCAAAGCCCCGTAGTCGGACGGAAGTGAAGGAGGGGGCCCGCCGGGGAACCACGGGTTCCCCCGCGACTTGAAAGGAGGATCCGCATGTCTCGTATCATGAATGGAACGCGTGCTGCCGATGCCCCTCGAATGAAGGCGAGCTACCTCGTCAAGGGCTTTCCGGGCCACCCGCTACATCCGCCGCTGACCGATGTCACGATCGGGACCTACACCGCCTCGACCATCCTCGGTGTCCTGGGCGCGCTCGGGGTTGCCGAGGCCGGCATGGCGAAGGGCTGGTGGCTGACCCTCATCGTCGGACTCGTGATCACCGGTCCGACGGCCTTGACGGGCCTCGCCGACTGGCTCACGATCACCTCCGGCACGCCGCTCTGGCGAACCGCCACGTCACACATGATCGCGATGCTGACGGCGACCGTCTTCTTCGGCCTAGCCGCCATCTTCGGGCACGGCGGCTACGTCGAGGGTGAAGTCACCGCCGGCGCGCTGATCCTGACCCTGATCGGCTTCGGGGCGCTGACGCTGGGCGGCTGGCTCGGCGGATCGGTGGTCTTCGTCCACGGCATTCGCGTGCTGAACCTCGTGGACGAGCCATCGCTTCGTGCTGTCACGCCGCTCACGCCCGAGAAGGAGGAGGCGGCGAACGAGTAGTGCGGACGACCGGCGTCCTGCTGCTCGGCGGAGCGAGTCGGCGCTTCGGCTCGCCGAAGGCACTCGCGCTCCTGACCGGAGAGACCCTCGCCGAACGTGCCTGGCGGGTGCTCGCCGAGGCATGCGAGGAGCGGATCGCCGTCGGCAAGGCGTCCGATCAGCTCCCGCTTCCGTTTCCGGTCTGCGACGACGGCGCGACCGTTCGTGCGCCGATCGCGGGCGTCGTCGCCGGGCTCCGGCTCGCCTCGAGCGACGTCTGCCTCGTCGTTCCCGTCGATGTGCCTCGAATCACGGCGGCCGCCCTGTGCGAGCTCGCGGACGCGTGCCTCGACGTGGCCGTCTCCCAAACAGGCCCGCTCCCGGGCGCGTACCGGAAGACGGCGCTTCCCGCCCTCGAGCGGCGGCTCGCCGCGGGTGAATTTGCGCTGAAAGACGCCCTCGCCGAGCTACGCGTGGCGACCGTGAACCTCGATCCGATGCTGCTCACCAACGTGAACACCCCCGACGATCTCCTTGCAGCCTACGATTCCGGCCGTGGATAGCTGGCTCACCCAGGCGCGCGACGCCCTCGCAGCGGCTGCCGGCATACCGCCCGGAGAGCTCGTGCTCGACGACGACGACGTCGCGACGCTCCTCGACGTAGCCCGCGTCGCCGCCCACGAGAGCGGCGACCGGACGAACGCGCCCCTGCTCTGCTACCTGCTCGGGCGCGTGCGGGGAGGAAGCGAGCTCGACGTGCTCGCTGCCGCCGTCCGCAGGATGGCTTGAAGCCTCCGGCCTTCACGACCGCGCCGCTCGAGGTGCTGCGCCTGCCGGGGCGGCGAAGCGAGCGCGACCGCGTCGCCGTCGAGGAGCCGCTCGAGATCCGGGTGAACGGTGAGCCCGTCGCCGTCACGATGCGGACGCCCGGGCACGACGAGGAGCTTGCGCTCGGCTTCCTGCTCTCGGAGGGCATCCTCGCCGAGAGGGCTCAGCTTCCGTCCGACCTTGCCGCCAACACGGTCGACGCCGCGGTCTCGGGCTTCGATCCCGCAGTCCTCAAGCGAAGCTTCTACACGACCTCCTCCTGCGGCGTCTGCGGCAAGGGCGCGCTCGAGGCGGTGCGAGTCGAGGCTCCCGCGGTCGAGAGCGACCTCGTCGTCCAGGCAGGGCTGCTCAGCGAGCTCCCCGGCCGGCTCCGCTCGGCGCAGGCCGCCTTCGAGGCGACCGGTGGTCTCCATGCGACCGGTCTCTTCGACGAGAAGGGGCATCTGCTCTGCGCCCGCGAGGACGTCGGACGGCACAACGCGATGGACAAGGTGATCGGTTGGGCACACGGGGAAGCCCGCCTGCCGCTTTCGCGCGCAGTGCTCTGTGTGAGCGGCCGCATGTCGTTCGAGCTCGTCCAGAAGGCCGCCGTGGCCGGCTGCCCGATCATCGTCGCGGTGGGAGCGCCGTCCAGCCTGGCCGTCGACCTGGCTGGGGAGCAGTGCATCACCCTCTGCGGCTTCGTACGCGACGGGCGGCTGACCGTCTACTCGGCAGCGGCCCGCGTCGCCTGAGGCAAGGGAGGCTTTGCCTCCTCCTCGAGCAATTCCTCGCAGTAGCGCTTGACGAGAAGGAAGACGACCACCGGAAGCGCGAAGGACGCCGCCCGGAAGAACCAGATCTGCGCCGGATAGGAGACGCCGAAGCTGACGAAGACGCGATCCGACGCGCCCGCAAGGAACACGAGCGAGACCCACGTGAAGACCGCTGCGCCCACGCCGGTGCGCCACGGGACGTCGCGAGGGCGGTCGAGCAGGTTGTGGAAACCGTGATCCCCCGTGACGCGCCGCTCGAGCGCCGGCCAGGCAAAGAGGATCCCGAAGACGATCATCGGGAACAGCGCACCGCCCCAGAACGGGTTCGGCACGAGCGTGTAGTGGCCGATCGTGACGTCGAAACCGGGCATCAGACGGAGCCCGCCGATCAACCACCCGAGGTACCAGTCCGGCTGGGCGCCGTTCGTCGCGAGCGAAGTCTCGAACGGGCCCCACTGCCACACCGGGTTGACCTGGACGAGGCCGCCCAGCAGGAAAAGCACAGCCGAGACGGCGAGCGCCAGCCCGATCGAGCGCGGTGCGTACGCGGGGATGTTCGGCAGTCCGACCACCCGCCGCTCGCTCCTGCCGGGCCCGCGGAACTGCGTGTGGTGACGCGCGGCGATCAGGAGCAGGTGGATCGTCAGGAGCAGGCCGATCGTCAGGGGGAAGATCAGCACGTGGGCGATGTACATGCGCGACTCGAGCTCGGGCGCGCCGGGGAACGGCCCGCCCCAGAGCATCAGCCCGAGGTTGCCGCCGATCACCGGCAGCGAGAGCGCCACCGAGTAGGCGATCGCGAGGCCCATTCCGGAGAGCAGGTCGTCGACGAGCGAGTAGCCGAGGAAACCCTCGAGCAGCGCGAGCATCAGCATTCCGACGCCGACGTAGTAGACGAGGTCGCGCGGCTTGCGAAACGCGCCGGTGAAGAACACACGCAGGAGGTGGAGCACGATCGAGACGACGAAGACGTCGGCGGCCCAGTGGTGCGTCTGCCGCATCAGGAGGCCCGCCTTGACCTGGAACGACATGTCGACCACCGATTTGTACGCCACAGATACGTGGGCGCCCTGCAGCGGCGCGTACTGCCCGTGATAGACGGTGTCGGCGAGGCTCGGCTGGAAGAAGAGCGTCAGGTAGACGCCCGTCGCGACGAGGATGACGAAGCAGTACAGCGCGATCTCGCCGAGCAGGAACGACCAGTGGTCGGGGAAGACGTAGCGCAGCGTCTTGCGCACGAGCGGCGCGGTGCCGCTCCGCTCGTCGAGGAAACGAACGGCTCGCCGGGTGACGCTCATAGGCCAACCCCTTGAGGCTCATGCGGAGCGGGCGCCTGACGATCGTAGGCGTCACTCCGGCGATCCCAGACGCGTAGCGTGCTCAAAGGCGTACCTCTTGAGGCTGATGCGGAGCGAGCGACTGACGACCGTAGGCGTCACTCCGGCGATCCCAGACGCGTAGCGTGCTCATCCCGTCCGCACCCCCGACCAGGAGGGGCCGACCGGCCCCGAGAAGCCCCCTCCGGCGACGAGGCCGCCGCGTCCGTCGACCCGCACCGGAAGCTGGGGCAGCGGCCGGCCGGCCGGCCCGAAGAGCACGCCGCCGCCCGTGGCGGGGTCGAACGTCGAGTAGTGGCAGGGGCAGACGAGTGCCGGGCGCGGGGACGTCGGCTCGTAGAGCGGAGCGCGGTAGAGCGATACCGCGCAGCCGGCGTGGGTGCAGATCTTCGAGTACGCCACGATGCCATCCGGGGCCCAGCCGAGCCGATCGGGCGGCAAGTCGAGGCGTGAGGGCTCGAGCCGGACGACAACGAGCGGCGAGCCGACCTGGTTCCGCTCCGCACCGGCCGGGAAGGCGGTGTAGAGACTCTCGGGCTCGATCTCGTCCGCGAGCAGCGGCCTGCCGAGGCTGTCGACCAGGCGAATGCCGGCCTGCCAGGGCGAGCGCTTGAGGGCCCCCGTGTCGAGCAGCGGCCCGAGCGAGACCATGGGGACGACCAGCGCAGCGCCGAGGGCCGTCCCCGCACCGCCCGCGGCGACGACCAGGAGCCGCTTGCGGGTGAAGCGGTCGGCGCTTTCCGAGACGATCTGCTCGATCTCCTCGCGGGGCTCCTCGTGTGCGGGCTCGGGGTATGGCTCCGAAAGCTCGTCGTTTGCGACCAGCCGCTTGCCCGTAACGACCGCGGCGACGGCGAGAAAGGCGAAGGCGAGTCCGAGGGTGATTCCGAGCAGCTGCGTCTGAGCCGGGAGCCGGTCGAGCGCGAAGACCACGATGAAGCCGATCGCCGCGACCGTCGCGAGCAGGAGGCAGGTGAGCACGAGCGTCTCCGCTCGCGGGCTCGGCGACCCCGGCGGGACGAGACGCGGTCGCGGGCGGCCTGGGGGAAGCGCCGCGCGCCGCCGGCCGCGGCCGAGCAGCAGCATCACACCGGCCACGAGCAAGCGCCAGAACATCATTCCGCGCGACGCCCGATCATGCGCGCGACCAATACAAGCGCCGCGCCCGCGAGGAGCCAGGCGACGAGCCCTTCGGGAATCGGGCCGAGATGCCCGATGCTCCACCCCCCGCGGTCGACGGGATCGTCCGTTCGCTGAACGTAGCGGACGATCGAGTCGACCTGACGGTCGCTCAACTGACGCCGCGAGAACCGCGGCATCACGTAGGGCCCGATCCTGATTGCCTCCGCGATCTGGGTCGGCGTCGCCCTGTCGAGCGGAGGTGCGACCGCGCCGGTCACGAGCCCCCCGCGCGCGGCCACCTGGTGGCAGCCGGCGCAGTTCTCGGTGAAGAGCCGGAAACCCTCGGCCTCGCTGCCGCGCTCCCGTCGCGGCGTCGGAATTCCCGGCCCTCCGAACGAGGCGATGTAGGCGACGAGCGCGTCTATCTCGCGGTCGGAATAGGAGGGACTGCGGTGCTTCGGCTCCTGACCAGGCCGCCGGAGCGGCATGTAGCCCGTCGAGAGGTAGAAATCGGCTGCCAGCGCGCCCACCCCGCGAAGCGAAGGGCCGTCCCCCTCGAGTCCGCCGGCACCGGACGGCGCGCTGCTGCGTCGGACACCTTCGGCCTGGGCGCCGTGACAGCTGATGCATCCCTGCGCGTAGAGCGCGCGGCCGCGCTCGATCTGGCCTTGTGCGCCCGCGGCACTCGGCAGGAGCACCAGCAGGCCAAGGACTACGGCGAGCGAGCGCATCAGCCGGGCGTGCACGGGTCGAGGTAGACGGCACCCACTCCGCCCACGCCGATGATGGCGAGGAAGAGCAGGGAGACGACAATGCCGCCGAACGCCATGAAGCCAACGCGGCCTCTCGGGTCGGCGCCCCCATGCTCGACCTGCCGCCAGCTCCACCCTGCCGCACCGGCAGCGGCGAGGCCGATCGCGGCTGCGACGGCTGTCACCGCGATCTCGAGCGGATGCGAGGAGAGCCCCCAGTGGGACGCGCCCGCCGAGCAATCCGCCTCCTGCAGGCCATAGCCGAGAACCAGGTGCAGCACCCAGGCGGCGGGGGCCCCGAGAAGCCCGAACCAGAGCAGCGCGGCTCGCGTTCCGCTCACAGCACCGGCGAGAGATCGACGACGAGAAAGACGACGACCGCGAGCGCGTTGACGAAGTACCAGTAAAGGGCCGTCACCTGGACGGCGGCGTTCCGGTCGATCGCGTAGGCGCCGGCCCAGGCACGGAGAGTCACCCAGCCGATCAGCAGGACGCCCGCCGCGACGTGGACGAGGTGGGCGCCGGTGATCGTGAAGTAGAGCGAGCCGTAGGTGTCGGCCCGGGCGGTGAACGACTTCCAGTCCTCGTTCAGCTGATAGGCCTGGAGCACCGTGTAGAGAGCGGCGATCAGCGTCGCAGCGATCAGTCCGAGGCGAAGCCTCGACTGGCTGCCCCGCCGGATCCCGCGCTCCGCCAGGTAGATCGGAACGGTCGTGGCGACGACGAGAACGGTCAGACCGAGGGCCTTCAAGGCCTTGGGATCGGGAATGCCGTCGGGCGGCCAGTCCACCGTTCTGAAGCGCACGTAGAAGTAGGACGCGATCAGCACGCCGAACAGCGCGGCCTCCGTCGCGACGAGCAGGAGCATTCCCCACCAGCCGTTCGACCGCGAGGGACGCACACTCCCCGGCGCGAGCGGCAGCTGAACCCGGGCTGCCGGCGAGCTCACGAGATCCTCGGCTCCTCGCTGTGCCAGCCCGCGACGGCAGCGGCGGTGAGGAGGCCGCCGATCGCGGCGACCACGAAGTGATCGACGAGCAGGAAGACGAAGACGACCGAGAGCGCGAGGGCCACCAGAAGCGGCCACGGCGACTCGCTCGGCATCTCGAGTACCTCGTCCGAGTCCGCGTCCAGCAGCGTGGTCGCAAGCGTCTCGTGCCCGCCGTCGAGCACCAGCTCGCCCCGGTTCAGCCGCGTCGTGTCTGCCAGCCGGTCGACGACGTCCCAGTTGGGGTTGGCGCTCGTCACGATCGGGATGACCGGAAAGTTGTAGTGCGGCGGCGGCGACGTCGTGGCCCACTCGAGGGTGTTTCCGCCCCACGGGTCGGACCCGGCCGGCTCGCCCGACCTGCGGCTCCAGGCCACGTTCACGATCACGGCGAGGATGCCCAGCGCGAGCGTGAACGAGCCGATCGTCGAGAACAGGTTGTAGATGCCCCAACCCATGCCGTCCGGGTAGGTGTAGACGCGCCTCGGCATGCCATACAGGCCGGAGATGTGCATCGGAAAGAAGGTGAGGTTGAAGCCCACGAAGATGAGCCAGAAGCTCGCCTGACCGAGCCGCTCATCGAGCAGCCGCCCGGTGATCTTCGGCAGCCAGTAGTACACGGCGCCGAAGATCGGAAAGACGGCGCCGCCGAAGAGGACGTAGTGGAAGTGGGCGACGACGAAGTACGAGTCGGTGACCTGCTGGTCGAACGGGATCGCGGCGAACATGACGCCGGTCAGGCCACCGATCACGAAGACCGTGATGAAGCCGAGCACGAACAGGAACGGCGTCTTCAGCACCGGTCTGCCCCGCAGGGCCGTCGCGCTCCAGGCGAACACCTGCACGCCGCTCGGGATGGTGATGATCAGGCTCGCGGCGGAGAAGAAGATCATGGAGATCTGCGGTAGCCCGGTGGCGAACATGTGGTGAACCCACACGCCGAAGCCGATGAAGGCGGTTGCGACGGTAGCCAGCGCGACCCACGCGTAGGCGACGATCTCCCGCCGCGAGAAGACGGGAACGATCGAGGAGACGATCCCGACGGCCGGCAGGAAGATGATGTAGACGTCCGGGTGGCCGAAGATCCAGAACAGATGCTGCCAGAGCAGCGGGTCTCCCCCCTTCGCGGGCTGGAAGAAGTGGAAGCCGAACTTCCGCTCCAGCTCGAGGAAGACGTTCGCCGCCGTGAGCGCGGGGAGCGCGAAGAGGAGCGAGAAGGACGTTCCGAGCACGGCCCAGCAGAAGAGCGGCATCCGGTTGATCGACATCCCGGGCGCTCGCAGCCGGAAGATCGTGACGATGAAGTTGACGGCCCCCGCCGTCGACGAGATGGCCAGGAACGTCAGGCCGAGGGCATAGAAGTCGATGTTCCGGCCCGGCGTGAACGCGTGCTCGGAGAGCGGAACGTAGTTGAACCAGCCGTCGTTCGGCGCGACCCCGAACAGGAAGCTCGAGTACAGGAAAAGGCCGGAGGAGAGGTAGACCCAGTAGCTGAACGCGTTCAGCCTCGGGAAGGCCATGTCCCTCGAGCCGATCATGAGCGGCACGAAGTAGTTGCCGAAGCCCGAGAGCATCGGCGTGACGAAGAGGAAGATCATCGTCACTCCGTGCATGGTGAACAGGGCGTTGAACGTCTTCGGCCCGAGCAGGTCGTTACGTGGTGAGGCAAGCTGCGCCCGCAGAGCCAGCGCCTCCAAGCCGGCGGCGACGAAGAAGAGCGACGCCGTGATCAGGTAGCGGACACCGATCTTCTTGTGATCGACGGTCAGGAGAGCGGTTCGGATCCCGGCGGGCTCCTCCCAGAGCCGTTCGAGCCGCTCGACTCGCTCGATCGTGGTGGCCATCTACTTCAGGCTCTCCAGATAGGCGGTCAGACCGTTCAGCTCCGGCCCGGAGAGGCGAAAGCCCGGCATCTTGTTTCCGGGCTTCACGTGCTGCGAGTCGAGGATCCAGCCGCCGAGGAGCGCCCTCGTGTTCGGCTCGGTGACCGCGCCGATCGTCCGGCGGCTGCCGAAATGGGTCAGGTCAGGCCCGACCTTCCCCTTCGCGCCCGTGCCCGAGATGGTGTGGCAGCCGGAGCAGCCAGAGCCGAGGAAGACGGCCTGGCCTCGCCTGGCGAGCGCGGAGGCAGGCCCTGCGACGGGCCTCGTCTCGCGCGTGAGCCAGCCCCGGAACGCAGGGAGAGACTCGGCCACGACGAGCAGAGCCATGTTCGCGTGCTGGAGGCCGCAGAACTCGGCGCACTGGCCGCGGAACGTCCCCGCGTGGCTCGCGCGGAGCGTGATCGCGCTCGTCTTGCCCGGGATCGTGTCGATCTTGCGGTTGAGGGCCGGAATCCAGAGGCTGTGGATCACGTCCTCGCTCGTGACCCGCGCCTGCACAGCCGTGCCGACCGGAATGTGAATCTCGTTTGCGGTCACGAGCTTGCGCCCCTCGTAGCGGACGTCCCAGAACCACTGGCGGCCGACGACGTCGACGGTCAGCGTGGCACGGCCGCGCGCCTGTGAGGTGGACGGCAACGTTTGCAGGATCAGCACGAACAAACCGACGAGGACGACGAGCGGCACGGCCGCACCGCCGGTGAAGACAAGCGCCCGGCCGAGCCGGCTCTCGTCGCGCACCGGCGCATCGGTCCGGGACCCGCGTCGGAGGACGGCCGCGAGTAAGAGCACGACGACGACGGCGAAGACGATCGTCGCTCCGATGAACATCACCCACCAGAGGTGCGCAATGTTCTTCGAGGCCGGGCTCGCCGGCTCGAGCGTGGACTGGCTCGAGCCGCAACCCGCCAGGGTGAGCGCGCCCCCGGCGACGAGCGTGAGCCTACGGGCGGCGAGCCTGACCAAGCGGCACCGTCGTCTTCGCTACGCCGACGCGCTCCAGGGCGATGCCCGGGACCACGGATCTCGTCTGCACGTTCCGAGCGACCATCTGGGGCAAGTAGAAGCCGTCGCCGCTTTTTGTCGAGGCGCGGACGTAGATCACCGGCCGAGCCGGCTTCTTGTTGAGCCCATGTAGTTCTGCTTCCGTGCATCCTCGTCGCCGACCTGCGCGACGACCTCGATCTTTGTCCGGCTCCACTTGGCCGGGTTGTGGCTCATCAGCTCGGCGGGGATCACGGTCACGACGACTCTTCCGAGGATGTTGCAAGCCCCGGTGCCTCCGGGGCAAGCGCCTCGTCGAGCACCGAGTCGACCGCGAGGCAGAGCAGATGAATGGCTACGAGGTGGATTTCCTGGATTGTTGCCACGCTTCTCGCATCGACGCAAAGCGCGTCGTCGGCGAGCTCCTGCGCCGGATTAGGTGCGGGGCCTGTGAGCGCCCAGCTCGTCAGCCCCACTTCGGCCGCGGCCTCGAGCGCGGCGAGGATGTTCGCGCTTCGGCCGGACGTGCTCAGCGCCAGGAGCACGTCTCCCGCCCGTCCGTGGGCGCGCACCTGCCGGGCGAACGTCTCGTCCGACCCGAAGTCGTTGCCGATGGCCGTCAGACTGGAGGTGTCGGCGTGAAGCGCGAGCGCCGAAAGCGGACGGCGCCGGGTCAGATAGCGGCCCACGAGCTCCCCGGTCAAGTGCTGCGCCTCGGCGGCGCTCCCGCCGTTTCCGGCCGCGAGCAGACGACCTCCTCGAGCCAGGATGCCGGCGAGGTGCCGCCCCCAGCGCTCGATTCGCTGGACGTCCTCTCCGAGAGCGGCCAGGGGCGCCACGAGGGTGGCGAGGTGCTCGCCGCTCGAGGGCAGCCGGCCCGTCAACGGGGGACCTCGCTGATGTCGCCGCGGGTCTCGCGCCGCCCCTCCTGGAGAACACGGCTCATCGCGGGACTCCGATCAGAAGATCCACAGCCGCTGGAAGGTCGCGCGCCACTTCAGGGGCCGCCTCGATATCTGCGGCAAGTGTCCGTGGCGTCGGAACGAGCACTGGACGCGCGCCCACCGCGAGCGCGGCCGTCACGTCAGAGCCCGCATCGCCGATGACCGCACACCGATCCGGCCTCACGCCAAGCGCACGAGCGGCCTCGACTATCAGACCCGGCTCCGGCTTGCGGCAGCCGCAAGCTTCGTCGGGGCGGTGCGGGCAGAGCGCCCACGGTCCGATCGGCCCGAGCAGCTCCTCGACCCGCCGGTTGACCGCGTCGACGTCCTCGCGGGTCGCAAGCCCGCGGCCAATCGCGCTCTGGTTCGAGACGACCGCTGTCGGCACGCCCGCCGCGCGCAAGCGGTCGAGCGCCTGCTTCGCCCCCGGCATGGGCTCGACACGCTCGGGGTCGCCGTTGTAGGGCACGTCCACGACAAGGGTTCCGTCGCGATCGAGGAGCACCGCATCAGGGCGACCGCTCCCTCCTGCGGCGACTGCGGGCGCCGAAGCGTCGTCGTTGGTCGCAGCGGTGACTGGGAAGACGTTCATCTGCTGAGCCGGGCCTTCCCCCTCGAGGCTACGCAAAAACGGCAGGCGGTGAAACGGGGAGTAAAGCAGCGCGGATGAGACACACAGCAAAGTCCATAGGATTCACCGCAGGGCCGGGCTTTCGGCCCGAGTCAGGTCAAAAGGGGGGCGGGGTGGCAAAGGCGGAGCCGAGTCCGGAGAGACTGGTCGCCCGGGACGAGCAGCTTTCCAGCGGCCTAGGCGCGGCGGCGGCTCGCGGCACACCCCCGCCGGTCGAGCTCCTCGACCGCCTGCAGCAAGGCGTGGTCTACGTCGATCGGGAGCTCACGATCGAGTTCGCAAATCGCCCCGCGAGAAGCCTCCTCGGACTTGGCGGCCTTGCGAAGGGGCAACAACTTCCACGCTCTTGGCAGGATCTCCCGCTCCGGAACTTCGCCGCCTCCTTGCTGGAGCGGGATGACCCTGCTACACAGGTCCGGCCCGCCGGCACCTCCGGGGCGAAGTACTCCCTGACGGGGATTCCGGCGGGCGAATCGCCCTCAGCCATTCTCATTCTCACCGACGTTTCCGAGCGGGAACGCCGCGAGCAGGCGCAGCGTGACTTCATCACCAACGCCGCGCACGAGCTGCAGACGCCGCTGACAGCGATCGCGAGCGCCGTCGAGGTTCTTCAGGCAGGCGCGAAGGAGGTGCCGGCCCAGCGGGATCGCTTCCTGACCCACATCGAGCGCGAGACGGCCCGGCTCGCGCGGCTGACACGCGCCCTGCTCACCCTCGCCAGAGCACAGGGGCTCGAGGAGCAGCTTCGTCTCGAGACGCTCGAGCTCGCGGACCTCCTGCGAAACGTGTCGGATGGTCTTCTCGCGCGCGACGGCGTCGACATCGAGATCGACTGTCCCCACCCGCTGCTCGTCGCGGCGAACCGCGACCTGCTCGAGCAAGCAGTGTCCGAGCTCGTGGCGAATGCGATCAAGCACGCCTCGGGCGGAGCGATCCTCATCGCCGGTCGAGGACTTCCCGACGGGAACGTCGCGATCGAGGTCGTCGACGCAGGTCCGGGCATACCTCCATTCGCGACCGACCATGTCTTCGACCACTTCTACCGCGCGGACAGCCACGGACGCGAAGGCTTTGGGCTCGGACTGGCGATCGTGCGCCAGATCGTGACGGCGCTCGCCGGTACGATCGAGCTCGAGTCGCGCCACGGCCAGGGCACGGTCGCGCGCGTCGTCATCCCCGGAGCTCTCGAGTGACCGCGCGGATTCTGGTCGTCGAGGACGAGCCCGCTATCCGGGAGTCCGTGACGTACGCGCTCGAGAGAGAGGGCTTCGCGACCTCGGAGGCGGCCGATGGCGAGCAAGCGCTCGAGGCGCTTCTCGCAGATGATTACGACCTCGTCGTCCTCGACCTGATGCTGCCGAGGCTTTCCGGCACGGAGGTCTGCCGCCGCGTGCGCGCCGGCAGCGCAGTTCCGATCCTGATGCTGACGGCGAAGAGCTCGGAGATGGATACCGTACTCGGCCTCGAGGTGGGGGCGGACGACTACGTCACCAAGCCGTTCTCGATGGCAGAGCTGATCGCTCGCGTGCGCGCTCTCCTGCGCCGGCGCGAGCTGGATCATGGCGAGCGGCTGCCGGCTCTGCGACGGGTCGGCGGCGTGCACCTCGACCTGATCCGCCACGTAGTCGAGGTCGACGGCGAGCCCGTGCAGATGACGCCGTCGGAGTTCCGGCTGCTCGAGCTCTTGAGCCGCCAGCCGGAACGTGTGTTCGCACGCAAGCAGATCATGCGCCACCTGTGGGACAGCGACTACGTCGGTGATCAGCGGGCCTGCGACACGCACGTCTCCAACCTTCGAGCCAAGATCGAGGGCGACCCCCTCCACCCCGAGCGGATAGTGACCGTTCGCGGGGTTGGCTACAAGCTCGTCGCCATGTGAGCAAACCTCGACAGAACGCTCGAACGTCGCTCACAACCGGCCGCGTAGGCTCGCCGAGAAAGGTACCGAAGCCGGGGCTTTCGAGGAGGGGCGATGAGTGCGAACGTTCAGGTCGAGCAGGCTCCAGACGCAACGGATCGCTCCCTCCCGGCCGGCATGCGTGCGCCCAGCACGGCCACTGCCGGCCGGGTACCCGCAAAGCTGGCAAGGCCGAAACTCGTCTTCTTCTACTCGAGCCAGTCGGGTCGCTGCCGGCGCGTCGAGGGCTTCCTCGCCCAGGTGTTGCAGCAACGCCGAAACCACGGCACGTTCTCGCTGTACCGCGTCCAGCAAGAGGACCGGCCGGACCTCGTGAAGCACTTCGCGGTCGATACGCTCCCGACTCTCGTCGTGGTGGAGGGGCGGCAGGTTCGTGCGCGACTCGAGTCCCCGCGCGGCTGCAGGGACATCGAGAGCTTCCTCTCGCCCTGGCTGCGCTAGCGGCCGGCGCCGGCCGAGTCAGGGGCGCCGGGGATCCAGACGCTCGGCGAGCATCGTCAGCGCGCCCGCGTGCTTGGCCACGACCCAATAGCGGTCATTTCTTGAGACGACGTCCTCGACGTCGGGGATCTCGTGCCCGGGCTTGATCGCGAAGAGCGCCGGATCGGAGCGGAGAGCCTCGTACGCCTCGAGCGAGATCTCGATCTGCTCCAGGCAGTTCCTGTCGCCGCACTCGCAGACGATCACCATGTGATCCGTGAGCGCCGAGAACGTCTCGTTGATCGACTCCACCTGCTCGTTCACCTGACGAAAGAGGGCTTCATTCTTCCCGATTCGCCGCTCCCGCTCATCCATGGCAAATCAAAAGCCTATTTGTTTCTCATGTCACTTGCGGTTCCGGGTGCCTCGCTTCGGCCGGTGAGCACCGCCCGCTCGACGACGATGAAGCGATCGTTCCGCTCGACGACGCTGCCGATCCAGTCGGGGGCCGACTCGTGCCTCGGGAGGTTCAGAAAATGACCGGGGTTCTCGCGCACCGCGCGGTACTCCTCGAGGGTGAGCCGAGCGAGCTCGCGACAGCCGGCATCGCGACACTCGCAGATGAACGGCACTAGCCCTTCTGCGGCATAGTCCTCGGCGGCCGCACGAATATTCTCGTTGGCCTGTCGGAAAACCGCGTCGTTTCCTGCGAGGCGTCTCTCGATGGTTGCCTCCCTTCGACGCGCTGTCGTCAGCTGGCGCCGCCCTCCAGCTTTTCAGTGAGCGGATCCTCGCGCAGAGGTTCCGCCAGCTCGCTCCGTTCCTGACCTTCGTGCTCGACCGCCCCACCGAACTTGGTGTCGCCGGCGCGGCGACTCTCGTCCTCGCGCTTGCTGCGCTCGGAGTCGGCGGCCGTCTCGGCGGTCGGGACGGCGTCGACGGCAAATCCGCCCCCAGGTGGCTCCGGCGCCACTGTCGGGTCTGACCCACTGACGTCGTCTCCGGCCGGCACCTGTTCCGGAGGCGATGGAACGTTCCAGTCGAACGTCACCTGATCATCGGCCCGCCGGCCACGACTCCGCCGCCAGCCAAGAAAACCGGCGCCAATCCCACCGGCGACCAGAAACATCCTTCGCGCTCGCCCCATGGGACTCCCCTACCCGCGAGGCAGCGCTGGAAACATCCCATTCGGTCGTTGAAGTCAGCCGCTGGAGAGGGCATACTTGCTCTGTGCCGGCGGCCGGTCTACGCGACGAGCTCAGAGCTCTCATCGAGGAGGGCGACGAGCAAAGTTGCCTCGACCTCTCCCGTATCACCCAGACTCTGGACGAGCTCGAGCTGGCCGAAGATGAGGTCGATGCGTTCTACGCCGAGCTGGAGCGGCGAAGCATCGAGGTCACCGACAACTGCGGCCAGGAACGCGGCCTCAGCACGTATGCAAACGACGAGCTCGCAGGGGCGACCATGGACGCGCTCCAGCTCTTCCTGAACGAAGCCGCTCGCTATCCCCTCCTGACCTCGCGTGAGGAGGTGAAGCTGTCCAAGCAGATCGAGCGTGGCAGCAAAGGGGCGAGAGACCGGATGATCAACTCGAACCTTCGCCTCGTGGTCTCGATCGCCAAGAAGTACCAGGGACATGGTGTGTCCCTGCTGGATCTGATCCAGGAAGGGACGATCGGCCTCATCCGTGCGGCGGAGAAATTCGACTGGCGCCGCGGCTACAAGTTCTCGACGTACGCGACGTGGTGGATTCGCCAGGCGGTGCAGCGCGGCGTCGCGAACAAGGCACGCACGATCCGGATCCCGGTTCACATCATCGAGCGGGAGCAGCGAATCGCCCGCGCCGAGCGCGACCTCGGCGCCAGGCTCGGCCGACCCCCCACCGACGACGAGGTCGCGGAGACGGCCAAGCTGCCGCTCAAGCAGGTCCGCGAGGTGAGGGAAGCCCCCCGGACGGTCACCAGCCTCGACCGGCCGCTCGGCGACGACGGCGACGGATCGCTCGGCGAGATCGTCGCGGCCGGTGAGCTCGGGCCGGCGGAGGAGCTCGACGTGAGCTTGCGCCAGGAGGTCGTCCGGCGAGCGCTGGCCGATCTACCCGAGCGCGAGCAGGAGATCCTCACCCTGCGCTACGGCCTCGCAGGCGGCGATCCCATGTCGCTCCAGGAGGTCGGAGGGCGCCTTGGCATCACGCGCGAACGTGTTCGGCAGCTGGAGAAAGGGGCGCTCTCGCGGCTGTTGATGCACCGCGAGATCGAGGCGATGGGGGAGGCCGCGTAGGCGCGGCTCGCGGCGCCGAGACTTTAAGGCCCGCGCAGAAGGGCGGCTCCCGGTCACAGATTTCTGATCCCGGTTGACCTTCGCCGCGCAGGCGCGCATACTAGGCCCACGGCGGGTCCGTGCTCGTCCGGCGACAGAACTCAACCCCGTCTGTCGCCTCGGTTTCGAGCGTGGTTCAATCGGAGGGGGGGTTCGTCCTCGGAACGCCCCCTCCGGCCCGCCCTCCATGGTTGATCAGAAATTCGGGT
>JBBRYW010000047.1:0-19779 GCA_038237235.1 Gaiellales bacterium | reverse complement strand
CGCCTCCCCATCTCGCGCAGGACACCGTCGTCGCCCGACTGGAGCGGCACGTGCAGGTGGCGCGCGACAGCAGGTGTCTCGCGCATCGCCGCCAGCAGATCGCCGGTCAAGTGATTCACCTCGATCGAGGAGAGCCGCAGGCGCGCAAGCCCCGGAATCGAGCCGGCCTCCCGGATCAGGCGCGGCAGCGAATAACCCGCTTCCCGATCGCGGAAGCAGCCGAGGTTGACGCCGGTGAGAACGACCTCACGGTGCCCCTGGGCGACTCGCTTGCGGATCTCACCGAGGACGGCCGCCGCGCGCCGGCTCCGCGTTCCGCCCCGGACGAGCGGAATGACGCAGAAGTCGCACGAGAAGGAGCAGCCGTCCTGAATCTTGACGAACGCGCGAACACGGTCGAGCCGGGCATCCGCCTGGACACAGCCGACGCGGCCGACGTCGCCGGCGACGAAGCCCGGTGCCTCCTCGCTGCGTTTCGAGACGACGACGACGTTCTCGGGAAACCCCGCGAAGGCATGCTCGAGATTCGCCGCACAGCCCGTGACGTAGACGCGCTCGTGGTGCCGCGCTGCCCGGCGTACCGCCTGGCGCGACTTGCGGACAGCCTCGTTCGTGACGCAGCAGGTGTTGACGACGGCTACGTCCGCGTCGCCTAGACGCTCGACATGCCCATGGCGAACGAGCTCCTCGCGAACGGCGTGCGCATCGCTCGAGGACACTTTGCAGCCGAGAAAACGGGCGGTGAAAGTCGCCACGGGGCCAGAACTCTACTCATGCGCGTTCGAGCAGATCTGCCGCCCAGCCGTTCTTCGTCCTGTGCTCGCATTGCCGATAGCCGGGGAGCGCAATGCAATCGGACTCGAGGTAACCGGCGCTGATCAGCCGGGGCGCCGTGAGACGGGCGGCCACGTCCCGGGTGGCGAGCGCCGAGATGTTCGCCACCGCAATGTCCATGCATGGCAGCACATCCTGGGTCCCATCGGCAAGGCGCACGTCGAGCTGGACCCCGTTCAAGACGGCGTTCTGGAGGGCGACCCCGACCGCGATGGGGTCGTCGTCGACGGCGATGATCGGCGAGAACCCGAGACGTGACGCCGCGATGGACAGGATGCCTGAGCCGCACCCCACATCGAGCAGCGAGCCTGGCTCGAGCTCGAGCAGCAGCTCCAGGCACAAACGGGTCGTCTCGTGCGCGCCCGTCCCGAATGCCCGCCCGGGGTCGATCACGACGGCGAGCGCTTCTTCTGCCGGCTCCTCCCAGGGAGGCCCAATCCAGAGCCGGCCGATGCGGACCGGCTTGTGAAAAAGGCGCCAGCGCTCCGCCCAGTCCTCGGGCACCTCGCGCCATGAATACTCGCCGAAGGCGCGCCACATACGCGCGGCACCCGCTCCGTCTGTGTAGACAGCGAGCTCGACGCGATCGGACTTGGCAAGCTCCTCGAAGCCCTCGGGAAAGAGCTCGAGCATCGTGGCTCGGGCGGGCTCGGCTTGCTCGAGCGGCACGACCGTGGACACACGGCGCAGAGTCAGCGGAAGGCGCTCTTCAGTTTCTCGAAGAAGCCCTCATCTGGACGGTAGTTCCCGTCGTGGGCGCTCGCCTCGAACTGCTCGAGCAGGTCGCGCTGCTCCTGCGTCAGGCGTCTCGGGACTGCGACGTTGACGAGCACGCGGTGATCTCCTCGGCCGAACCCTTGCAGCACCGGCATCCCCCTCCCGCGGAGTACGCGCACCTCACCAGGCTGGGTGCCCGGGTCGAACTCGAGCTCGGTCTCACCCTCGAGCGTCACCGCGGGGACACGCGCACCGAGCGCCGCCTGGGTGATCGTCAGCTCGACGGTGGAAACGATGTCGTTACCGTCACGCAGAAGCCTTTCGTCCGAGCGAACCCGGATCAGCACATACACGTCGCCCGGGTGCCCGCCGAGCTGGCCCACGTGCCCCTCGCCCGAGATCCTGATTCGCTGACCGTCGTGAATGCCGGGCGGGACGTCGACCTCCAGCACGTGCTCCTCCGGCACGCGTCCCTCTCCCCGGCAGGCCGTGCAGGGATGCTCCACGACCTGCCCGCGTCCCGCGCAGCGCGGGCATACCTGCGCCCGCACCAGGTCGCCGAAGATGCTCCGGGAGACCTGCTGGAGGCGGCCGGCGCCGTCGCACGTCGGGCATGTGACGGGGCTGCTTCCGGGCTCGACCCCGTCGCCCGAGCAGCGCGTGCAGGCGGCGGACGCGGAGTAGCGGACATCCCGCTTGACGCCGCGGGCTGCGTCTCGCAGATCGAGCTCCAACTCGGCGGCGACATCCGCACCGCGTCCCCGCCTGCCACCCGTCGCGGCGCCGAAGATGTCGTCGCCGAAGAAGGCGGACAGGAGGTCGGACAGGTTGCCGACGTCGAAATGGCCGGGTTGGAACCCTCCGCTGCGCAGGCCAGCGTGCCCATAGCGGTCGTAAAGCTCTCGAGTCTCGGGCTTGGAGAGGACCTCGTAGGCCTCCGCCGCCTCGCGGAAGCGCGTCTCCGCATCCGGTGCGTCCGAGACGTCGGGGTGCAGCTCGCGAGCGAGCCGCCGAAACGACTTCTTGATCTCTCGCTCGGCGGCTGTTCGGTCCACGCCGAGCACTTCGTAGTAGTCGCGCTGCGTCGTCGCCATCGGATTCAAGGGTAGCCAGCAGGGTGGTGGCTTCTACGATCAATCGTGTCGTGGCCATACAAGCTCGCGCCCGCGTCCGCCTTGCACGCTGAAACGGACTATCCTGCCGCCGATCGCTCGAGCGAGCCGCAGCGGAGATCCGCGCCGATCCCCCGATCATGCGCTGCTCCTCCCGCCTGTCGCCGTTGTCGGGACGCCATCGGCGGGGAACCGCCGGCCGTCAATTCTCGTCGTAGACCTCCGCCACGAAACGAGAGAGCTCGTGCGCCGCGGCGCACACCGTTCGGATCGCCTTGTCGTAGTCCATCCGAACGGGGCCGAGCAGGCTGACTGCGCCAAGAGGCCGGTGGGCCGGCCCGTAGGGTGCGCCGACGAGCGCGACGGCCTCGAGGCCGGGGTGTGCGAGCTCGTCTCCCACGCGGACGAACGGCCGGCCCGGCCCGAGCGCTCGCTGCAGCAACTGCAGCAGGACGGCGCGCTGCTCGAGCGACTCGAGGAGTCGACGGTAGGCGCCGAGGTCCTCCGTTCGCGCCTCATCGAGGAGTGACGCGGCCCCGCCCACATAGAGCCGCTCCTCCCCGAGAGCCTCGGTGAAGGCGGGCCGAAGCAGCTGCAGGAACGCTCGCTCGGACGCGGAGAGACCCGGATCCTCGAGGCGCTGGCGAAGCATGTGCGTGCCGAGCTGCAGGCCCGCGACGCGCTCGTTCAGGTACTCGGCCGCCCACTTGGCGAGACCCGCGTCGACCGCGTCCGAGAAGGTGACGACGCGCTTGGTGACCCCGCCCGTCGACGTGATCACGACGACCACGATGACCTGCGGCTGCAGCGGCAGCACCTCGACGTGGCGCACCGCCGCCGTCTCGAGGGGCGGCGCCGACACGAGCGCAAGCTGGTGCGTGACCTGCGACAGCATCTCAGTGGTCGCCCGAAGCGCAGCCTCGACCTCGCTTCGCACGCTCATCAGGTCGAGCGGGAACGCCGCCGGTCGCGGCTCGAGGTGCGCGAGAAGGCCTTTGACGTACAGTCGGTATCCCCGCTCGGTCGGCACCCGCCCGGCTGAGGTGTGCGGGTGCGTGAGCAGCTCGAGCCGCTCGAGCTCGGCGAGCTCGTGTCGCACGGTCGACGGCGAGATCCCGAGACCAGAGCGCTCGACCAGGTGCTTGGAGCCGACCGGCTGACCCGTGGCGACGTACTCCTCCACGACGAGGCGCAGGATCTCGCTCTGGCGGGTGGGTGGCTCGAAGTCCCTCACTTGGGCTCTGCAGGAACTTTACGGTGCGCTCCGGCTCTCGGCCGCGGCGCGCGCCCCGCCTATCCGGCTACCTGAGCAATTCGACCGTGACGCCGCCGCCGAGGAAACGGCCTCGTCGCGTCAGGCGAAGGCGCTCACTCCCGCCCGCGTGGCCGGCTGGCTCGAGCCGCGTCAGGCCGAGCCGCTCGAGCCGGGCAAGCGCGGCGCGGTCGACGCTGCGATCGCTGTGCGAGAGGACGAGTGCCTCGTCGAGTCGCAGGCCGAGCATCACTCGCTCGCGCTGCCGAACCTCGTGGTCGAGAGGCTCGACATCGCGCGAGGGACGCTGCCCGGAGCCGAGCTTGCCCAGGTAGACCGCGAGGCGGGACGTGTTACGCCACCGGTCCGAGCCGACGGTCGAGACGGCACCAACGCCGAGACCGAGGTAGTCGCGTCCGCGCCAGTAGGCGAGATTGTGGTGCGCACGCAGGTCTCGCTCTCCCGCCTTTGAACGAGGGCGGCAGAAGTTGGATGTCTCGTACCAGCGGTACCCGGCGCCGGTCAGCCGCTCGACGACCCGCTCGAGGTAGTCCTCCATGGCGTCAGCCTGACGCGAAAGCTCGCCGGCGTAGCGGTAGGTGAACCGCGTTCCCCCTTTCGCCTCGAGCTCGTAGCAGGAAACGTGCTCCGGCTCGAGAGCGAGCGCCTCGCTCAGGTCACGGTCGAGGTCGGCGGGGCTCTGACCCGGGATCCCGTAGATGAGATCGAGCGAGATGTTGTCGAAGTTGGCATCACGGAGATCGTAGAAAGCCCGCCGGACGACATCGAGGCTCGCCCGTCGCTCGAGCACCGCCAGAAGCCGGGGGTCGAAGCTCTGGGCTCCGAGCGAGACGCGCGTCACCCCGGCTTCGCGAAGGCGCCTCACGAGCTCCGGCGTGACCGTCTCCGGGTTCGCCTCCACGGTGACCTCGCGGGCGGCGGGCAACGCGGCAAGCAGACGAGCGAGCGCATCGTACTCGGTGAACGTCGGCGTCCCTCCGCCGAGGAAGATGGTCTCGAGCGGGTCGGAGAGAACCGCCCGCTCGAGCTCGAGCTCGGTCAGCAGGGCGTCGACGTAGGCGGCGTGCTGACCCGCACGGCCCACCACCGTGACGAAGTCGCAGTAGCCGCAGCGGTGCGCGCAGAAGGGCAGATGCAGGTAGAGGTGGCGGACGTTCGAAGAGCGCAGCCCCGGCGACGACGGCGCCGGAACGGGCGAGCGCTCGTGTGGCAAGAGAAAACTGGTCGCATGATGAACCGAGCCGAAAGGCATCATCGCCGGCTCCCGTCGAGGTCGAGCACTGCGAGAAAGGCCTCCTGAGGCACCTCGACCGCCCCGACCTGCTTCATCCGCTTCTTGCCGGCCTTCTGGCGCTCGAGCAGTTTCCGCTTGCGCGAGATGTCGCCGCCGTAGCACTTCGCGAGCACGTCCTTCCGCTTCGCCTTGATCGTCTCACGCGCGATCACGCGCGAGCCGATCGCCGCCTGCACGGCAACGTCGAACATCTGACGCGGAATCTCCTCGCGCAGCCTCTCGACGAGCGCCTTGCCGCGCGCGTACGCCCCCTCGCGGTGCACGATCATCGAGAGAGCGTCGACCGGCTCTCCCGCGAGCAGGACGTCGACCCGGACGAGGCTGCCCTCGCGAAAGCCTACGAGCTCGTAGTCGAGGCTCGCGTAGCCGCGCGTCCGCGACTTGAGCTGGTCGTAGTAGTCGAGCACGATCTCCTGCAACGGCAACTCGTACACGATCAGGACCCGCTCCTCCGAGAGGTACTCCATGTGGTCGAAGCGGCCGCGGCGCTCCGTGTTCAGCTCCATGATCGTGCCGACGTAGCCCTTTGGCACGATGGTCGACGCCCTGATGTACGGCTCCTCGACGCGCTCGATCTCGGCGGGCATCTCAGCCGGGTTGTGTACCTCGAGCTCCGCACCGGTCGGGGTGACCACCCGGTAGGCGACGGTTGGCGCAGTCACGAGCAGGTCGAGGTCGAACTCGCGCTCGAGCCGCTCGCGGACGATCTCCATGTGCAAGAGACCGAGGAACCCGCAGCGGAAGCCGAAGCCGAGTGCCTGCGACGTCTCCGGCTCGTAGACGAGGGCGGCGTCGTTCAGCTTGAGCCGCTCGAGCGCCTCGCGCAGCTCCGTGTACTCGTCGGAGTCGGTCGGAAAGAGCCCGGCGAACACCATGGGCTTCACGTCCTTGTAGCCGGGGAGCGGGTCGGAGGCCGGCCGGCTCTCGGACGTGATCGTGTCGCCGACGCGCAGCTTGCTCACGTCCTTCAGTCCGGTGATGACGTAGCCGACCTCCCCGGCGGCGAGCGCGGCTGCCGGACAACGACCCGGCGAGAAGAAGCCGATCTCCTCCGCCTCGAACCGGGTCCCCTGCACCATCGCGCGTAGCGGGTCGCGCGTCGAGAAGGAGCCGTCGACGACGCGAACGAAGGCGACGACACCGCGGTACTGATCGTAGGACGAGTCGAAGACGAGAGCGCGCGCGGGGGCGTCCGGATCTCCGGTGGGTGGCGGCACTCGCTCGACGACAGCGTCGAGCACCGCCTCCACGCCGGCGCCCGTCTTCGCCGAGATCCGCACGACGCGATCCGGCTCCTCGCCGATGAGCTCGGCGATCTCGGCGGCGGCGCCGTCGGGATCGGCCTGCGGCAGGTCGATCTTGTTCACGACCGGGACGATCTCCAAATCGTTCTCGATCGCGAGGTACGCGTTTGCGACGGTCTGCGCCTCGACCCCCTGGGCGGCGTCCACGAGCAGCAGCGCGCCCTCGCAGGCCTGCAGCGATCGCGATACCTCGTAGGTGAAGTCGACGTGCCCCGGAGTGTCGATCAGGTTCAGCTGGTGGCCCTTCCAACTGACCCGGACGGCCTGGGCCTTGATCGTGATCCCCCGCTCGCGCTCCAGATCCATCGAGTCGAGCACCTGCGCGCGCATGTCGCGCTCCGACACAGTGTCCGTCAGCTCGAGGATGCGATCAGCGAGCGTCGACTTGCCGTGGTCGATGTGCGCGACGATCGAGAAGTTACGGATGCGGTTCTGAGGCACGCGAAGATCAGCTGCTGCGGAAGCGAGCTCGCAAGGAAAGCAGTGCGCCGAGCTCTCGAACACCCAGGATACGGCAGGAAAGAAGGTAGACCGCGGCTCCGGCGACGAGCGCCGTGCCGAGCGAGGCGGCCTGCCCGCCGAAGGAGCGTCCGAGCAGCTCGTCCAGCGACCGCCAGACGATGTAGCTCGCCGCAGCGAGGCCGCCTGCGGCGGAGACGATCCTCAGCGCCGCCCCGATGGTCTGGGCGAGCTCGATCCGTCCGAGCCGCCGGCGGAGCAGCCAGGCGAGCGCGACGGTTCCGGCCATGTTGACGACCGCCGTCGCCAGCGGGATCCCCCAGACACCGAAGCGGTAGAACAGAGCATCGAGCACCGCGTTCAGCGCCAGGTTGCCGAGCGCGACCGACGTCGGGATCCAGTTTGACTGCAGGCTGAAGAAGGCGCGGTTCAGCATCAGCATCGCGCCGTTGAAGATGAGCCCCGCGGAGAAGGCGGCGAGCGCTCCCGCGACGACGATCGTCTGATCCGGCGTGAAGCGCCCACGCTCGTAGATCAGCCGCACGATCGGCTCGGCGAGGACGGCCGAGGCAACACTTGCCGGAATGAGAAGAAAGGCCATCTGCCGGAGACCGAGCGCGACGGTATGGCGGAACCCCTCGTCGTCACCTTGCGCGGCGAGACGAGCGAGCGAGGGGAACAGGACGGTCGTGATCGCGACCGAGAAAATGCCTTGGGGCAGCATGTAGATGCGGAAGGCGTAGTCGATCGCCTTGGGGGCGAGATTCGGGTCGATCAGCCGCGAGGCGAAGACCGAGTCGACGACGGCGTTGAAGTTGATCAGGCCCAGACCGAGCGCGACCGGGATCATCAGCGCGAAGACCCGTCGGACCGCCGGATCGCGCCAGTCGAGGACGAGCTCCAGGCGACCGCCCAACCCTCTGAGCCACGGCAGCGGTAGAAGCAGTTGAACGAAGGTGCCGACGACAATCGAGACGGCGTAGACGTAGAGCTTCGCGTCGATCGTGTGGGCCCGGGGTACCCCGAGCACGAGCCCCGCGATGATGGCCAGGTTCCAGAAGACCGGGGTGAGCGCGGGAATCGAGAACTCCTCGTAGGTGTTGAGAATGCCGACGACGATGCCCGTGAGCCCAAGCAGGACGACGATCGGGAAGAGCACGCGCGAAAGGCCGACCGCGAGACGGGGGTCGCCGCCCACGTTTCCGAACGGCGCGATCACCCAGGGCGCCAGTACGATCAGGAGTGCCGTGAGCGCGCCGAGCCCGAGCAGCATCAGCCAGAGAAGGCTTGAAGCGACTCGCCACGCGCGTTTGCGCCCTTCCTTCTCGAGCAGCTCGCTGAAGACGGGGACGAACGCAGCGGAGAGAGCCGCGTCCGCGACAAGGGCGCGGACGAGATTCGGCACCTGGAACGCGATGGTGAAAGCATTGATGCGGCCCTTGCTGCCGAAGTAGTACGCGGCGAGGATCTCGCGCAGGAGCCCGAGTACCCGAGAGAGTCCGGTGGCAAGCGAGAAGATCGCCGTCGACCAGGCAAGGCGGCGCCTCTGCTTCCCGCGTTCGGGCACGAAGGGGAGCATAGGAGGCGGGTCCGCGGGCGAGCCTGGAGGCCACGTCTGGCGAGTGCGCTTTCGCTATTACACACCAGGCGCACTTCTGTGCGCCACGCGTATGAGTCTCCCCGATAGCGTCAGCAGCGGGGAGGAGGTTGGGAGGCCCCTGAGCCAGGGAACGAGAGGTTTCGCTCGGGAGCCGAGAACATCTCTCTGCTAGGATCGCCAGGCCCGCTCCGCGGGCATTTTCACGCTATGCCGAACATCAGACAGCAGGAGAAGCGCGTCCGCAGCGCCGCCCGCGAGCGGCTGCAGAACCTGCGCTACCGCTCGACTGTCAAGACGCTGACGAGGCGCCTTCAGGCTGCCGTGACCGAGGGCGATGAAACCAGAGTCGCCGCGGAGCACCGAGAGCTCGTTCGTTGGCTCGACAAGGCATCCTCGAGCGGTGCTCTTCACCGGAACACGGCCGCTCGCAAGAAGTCGCAGGCCGCCCGGCTCGCCTCCGGTCGCTAGGAATCGGCAGACGAGGCGCCTCGCGCGGCGGGCGCTTCGGTCATCGCGATGATCGCGCGGTCCAGCTCGAGCTCGCCCGAAGTCCGGCTCCCGCCCTTCAGGGCAAGGTCGAGGTCTGCAAGCCTGAGAGCAGCGTTCTGAAGCTCCACCGCGGTGAATGACTCGGCCTGCTGGAACAACTTCTGAACGTAGTAGGGCGAGCGCCTGAGCCGGCCGGCCGCCTCGCGCGGACGAATGCCCTCCTCGGCAAAGACCTGACATTCGCGCAGCCGAGCGACGTGAGCCGTGAGCGTGCCGGCAAGCCGCGGCACCTCATCGCGTCGGGAGCCACCGCCTCGCTCGAGCATCGCCTCGGCGGCGTTTAGGAGGCTGCCGCGGTCCCGCCTTCCCCACGCGTCCGTGAACGCCCACCCGGGCGTCTCGGCCGTAAGAACGACGAGTTGCTCGACCTCTCGCTCGCCTATTCGCTCTTCGCCGGCCCAGGCACCCAGCTTCTCGACCTCGCTCGAGAGCGCGACCACGTCGTCCCCGACGAGCTCCACGAGGAGCCGGCACGCCGCTGCATCGGCGGAGACGCCAAGCCGCTCGAACTGCGAGGCCACCCATCCCGGAAGCGCGCGCTTCGAGACGTCGTAGACGAGCAGCTCTCCCGCCACGGCACATGCCTTGGCCAGAGGCCCGTCGCGCTTGATCTCGGCCGCCGCGAGTGCGAGCACCGTCGTCGGTGCCGGATCCTTCAGGTACCCGACGATCGCCTTGACGTCCGCCGCCTTCCAGGTCTCGACAGCGTCGACCAGGACGAGCCGGCCGCCGTCGGCGAACAAACCGAGCGTATTGCAGGCGGCGACTGCGTCGCCCCCACTCGCTTCGCGCGCGGACACTTGCTGTACCGCGTTCTCTCCGACTCGGGCCCGCAACCGCTTGAGCGCGCGCTCGACCTTGGGTCGGTCGCTGCCAGCCAGGAGGTAGACCGGCTTCAGAGCAGCAGCCACGGGAGCAGGATAGACATGTCGGAGTCGGGATCACGTCAGACGCCGCTCGGGGCGATTCTCGCGCGCTACGGATCCCGGCTCAGCCTCACGATGAGCCAGGCGGCCGAGCCCGCGAGCGTGAGCCAGGCGGCCGCCGTCGCCGACCCCACCTGCGCGTAGGGCAACGCGGCCACCGCACGTGCACACGCGATCAAGTAGGCGGCGCACCAGCCGTTCACCCACGCGAGCGCCGCGGCGGCGCTCGGCAGCACCGGGTTGAGCAGAGCCGCGACGAGGCCCAGGCCCAGCAGCGGCGCCACCACCGGCGTCACGAGCGCGTTGCTCACGACCGAGTAGACCGGCACCTTGCCGAACTGGAGCAGCAGGACGGGCGCGGTCAACACGCCGCACGCAGTCGAGATTGCAAGCGGGGTCGCCAGTGACCGCGGCACCGGATATCCCTCGAGTCGCCGCTGCAGGCGCGGGACGAGAACGAAGATGGCGATGACGGCGGCGAAGGACAACTGGAAGCCGGGCTCGAGAAAGCTGTACGGGTTCCAGACGAGCAGCACCGCCGCCCCGAGCAGCAGGAAGTACCAGCGGTCTCGAGGGCGGGCCGCGAGCCATGCGAGCGAGGCGAGCGAACCCGCGACCGCCGCTCGCACCACCGAGGGCTGCCAGCCGACAGCAAACGTGTAGGCGGCGATGACGGCCAGGACGTTGAGCTCCGCCAGCCAGCGCGGAATGCCGAGAAGCCACGCGACCATGAGAACTCCCAGGGCGAGGAAGGCCACGTTCTGACCCGAGACGGCAAGCAGGTGGTAGAGCCCCGATGCGCGGAAGCTTCTCCGCAGCCCTTCAGACAGGCCTTCGTCCGCGCCGAGCACGACGCCGACGATGACCGCACGCCGCTCGCCTTCGAGTCCAGGCGTGCTCGAGCCGAGAAGCCATCCGCGCAGCCGATCCGAGACACGCCCGATGCCGCCCCGGCGGCCGACCACGCGCCACGGCCCGCCGCTAATGACGACGTGGGTTCCTTGCCGGCGCAGCCAGGTGCGCTCGTCGAAGCCCTTCTCCGGGCCGCGCGGAAGCTTTACCTCGCCGACGAGACTGATCCGCGCCCCCTGAGGAGGTGAGCGTCCGAGCGGAAGCTCGAGCAGAATCGGCTCGTTCAGCCGAAGCTCACCGAAGCGCTCCGCCCGCGCAGGTGCTCGCACCTGGAACTGCCCACGGCGCGGCGGGCCCGTGATGACGACACGCATACGGTCGGCTCGCTGCACGTAGCTCGTGAGGACACTCGAGTCGAGCGCGTCGAGTCGCGTCGAGCCCCACCACCAGCCGCCTGCAAGGATGATCAGCGAAGCGCCGATGAGCAGCGTGCTTGTTCCGCGGCCGGCAAGCGCAACCGCGAGACCGCCCGCCGCCACGCAGAGAGAGGGGCCTCGCGTCAGACGGACCAGGTCGGCGAGGGCAAGGCCCGCGCAGAGAGCCGCAGGCAAGCAGTGCGGGTACAGCCGCCAGAGACGTTCTAAGCTCATCGGCCAAACTCTCCTTTAGTGGCAACAGGACGTTGTCCCGCGGGCCTGACCTCGCAAGCGAGGAGCACCGCCTTGTCGTGGCCGAGGCGAGCGGGCATCAACCGGGATCGGAGCTTTGACCACAGCGAGGACCGCTAGGCCGCGGCTCACGGGGCGACGAGGTCACGCAGCTGGTCGAGGCGCGCCGGGCCGATGCCGGAGACCGCGTCCAGGTCGTCAACAGAACGGAACGTGCCGTACTCCTTGCGATAGTCGAGAATCTTCTGCGCCGTCACCGGGCCAACCCCGGGTAGAGCGTCGAGCTGCTCGAGCGTCGCGCTGTTCAGGTGCACCGGCCCCGACGCTGCGCCGAGCCCAGCGCCGCCGGCCGCGGCCGGAATCCCCGGAGCGGCCCCGCGGATCCGAACGGGCACCACGACCTGGGTCCCGTCGGAGAGAGGCGCCGCGAGATTGACAAGCGTGACATCGGCCTTGTGCGTCGGCCCGCCGGCGCGCGCGACAGCGCTGGCCACGCGGGCTCCCTGACGGAGCCGGTAGAGGCCTGGCCGGCGGACCGCGCCTACGACCTGCACCACCAGTCTCGGTGATGGGGCGGCGGAGGCCGCACGCCGAGGCGTCACCGGAGCTTGGATCGAGGATGCGGTTCCGTGCTGTGCGAGCAGCCGGCCGAGGACGACGAGGACGACGAGGACGGCGCCGGCGGCGGCGAGCAGCTGGCGGCGAGAAAGCGGGACTGTCGGCATGTCGTCAATTATGGCAACAGAGCGACCGCTCGGACTTCACGAATCTCTCACAAATTCGTGCCGAATCGCCCGCACCGGACTGGCACACTGGAGCTGAAAATGTGGCTCCGCTCTCTGCTCAGCCGTCCCGGCATTGCCGCCGCAGTCGGCGCGTGCCTCCTCGCCCCGGCAGTCGCTCTCGGTAACCCGCGACCGACCCACCTGACCGGCCTGCTGGGGACCGTCCACCGTGGCCCGATCATGCCGGTCTGCCGAGAAGGCGTGCCGTGCGACGAGCCGGCCGTCGGGCTAACGCTCGTCTTCGTCAAGCGAGGCACCGTCAAGGCGCGGGCGCGCACAGACGGCGACGGGCGGTACCGGGTCGCACTCGCGGCAGGCCGCTACACCGTCCGGACGGCACAGCCGACGCTGATCGGGCGTGGGGTGAGCCCGGCTCAGGTCACCGTTCCGGCCCATCACTTCACACGCGTCAACTTCTTCGTCGACACGGGCATCCGCTGACCCGGTCGGGCCCGGCGGCTCTCAGCCCAAGACGAAGTTGACGAGCTTGCGCGGAACGACGACGGCTCGCCGGATCTCCTTGCCGTTGAGCTGAGCCTGTACCCGGGGCGACGCCTTCGCTCGCTCCACGAGCTCCGCCTCCCCCAGCTTCGCCGCGACCTCGATCCGGTCACGCACCTTGCCGTTGACCTGCACGACGAGCTCGAATGTCTCGCGCTCGAGCATCGCCTCGTCGACTGCGGGCCACGCCTCCTGCCACAGGCGCTCGTGGCCGAGCCGCTGCCAGAGCTCCTCGGCGATGTGCGGCGCATACGGCTGGATCAGGGTGACGGCTGTCTCGGCGGCAAAGCGGGCGCCCGGGGCCGCCGTGTCGTGCGCGAGCTCGTTGACGAGCTCCATCACCGCCGAGATCGGCGTGTTGAACTGGAACCGCCTGCCGATGTCGTCGGTCACCCTCGCGATCGTCTCGTGAGCCTTGCGCACGAGCGGACCGCCCGCCGCGCGCGAAGGCGCGTGCTCGGCCGCCTCCCCGACGACGCGCCACAGCCGGCGCAGGAACCTCGCCGTTCCCTCGATCTCGCTCGCCGTCCATTCGATGTCCTGGTCGGCCGGCCCCCTGAACAGGATGTAGAGGCGGACCGCGTCGGCGCCGTACGTCTGCGCCAGCAGGTCCGGCGCGGTGACGTTTCCGCGCGACTTCGACATCTTCGTGCCGCCCTGGCGCACCCAGCCCTGGTGGAAGAGCCGCGCGAACGGCTCGCGGAAGCCGACGAGCCCGAGATCGTTCAGGGCCTTGACGAAGAAGCGGGCATAGAGCAGGTGCACCGTGGCGTGGTCGATGCCGCCGACGTACTGGTCGACCGGCATCCAGAAGTCGACGAGCGAGCGGTCGAAGGGCGCCCGGTCGTTGTGCGGGTCGCAGTAGCGCAGGAAGTACCAGGACGAGTCGACGAACGTGTCCATCGTCTCGGCCTCGCGGCGCGCCTCGCCCCCGCAGGACGGACACGTAGCCCGCATCCACTCCTCGTTCGACGCGAGTGGCGGCTTGCCGCGGGGACGGTAGTCGTCCACGTCGGGCAAGAGCACCGGCAGCTCGTCCTCCGGCACGGGGACGATCCCGCAGCGCTCGCAGTAGACGACGGGAATCGGGCAGCCCCAGTAGCGCTGGCGCGAGAAGCCCCAGTCGCGCAGGCGGTACGAGACGGCCGGCCGGCCGCCTCGCCTGCCTTCGAGCCACTCCACGATCGCCTGCCGGCCCTCCGGCGCGGACAGCCCCGAGAACTGCGCCGAGTTGACGAGCCGCTCATCTTCGGTATGCGCGAGGAACGCACCCTGCTCCTCGCCGGCGCCGCCGTCCGCCGGCTCGACCACCGTCGTCACCGGCAGGTCGTACCGCTCCGCGAACGCGTGGTCGCGCTCGTCGTGCGCCGGGACAGCCATGATCGCGCCAGTCCCGTACTCCATCAGGACGTAGTCGGCAACCCAGACCGGGATGCGAGCGTCGTTGACGGGATTCCGCACGAAACGGCTGGTGAAGACGCCGGTCTTCTCGCGATCCGGATCGGCACGCTCCTTACCGGTGCGGTAGGCCGTGCGCCGCACGTACGCGTCGACCTCCCCGGCCTGCGCCGTGCCCTCGACGAGCTTCGGCACGAGCGGATGCTCGGGGGCGAGGACGAAGAAGGTCGCGCCGAAGAGCGTGTCCGGCCGCGTCGTGAAGACGGGGATGTCGACGTCGAGCTCCTCCACCGAGAACAGCACCTCCGCGCCTTCCGAGCGGCCGATCCAGTTGCGCTGGATCGCGATCGTCCGGTCCGGCCAGTCGATCGTGGCGTGGTCGTCGAGCAGCGCATCGGCATACGCCGTCATGCGGAAAAACCACTGCTCCAGGTTCCGGGCCTCGACCTCGGCCCCGCAGCGTTCGCAGCGACCGTCGACCACCTGCTCGTTCGCGAGCACGGTCTGGTCGTTCGGGCACCAGTTGACCGGCGCCTCCTTGCGGTAGGCGAGGCCGGCCTCTAGGAACTTGAGGAAGAGCCACTGCGTCCAGCGGTAGTACTCGGGCTCGTGCGCCGAGACCTCGCGGTCCCAGTCGATCGCCCAACCGAGACGGCGCATCTGGCGCCCGATGTTCGCGATGTTCCGCTCGGTGATCTCGCGCGGATGGCCGCCCTCTCTGATGGCGGCGTTCTCGGCCGGCAAGCCGAACGAGTCGTAGCCCATCGGGCGTAGCACTGTGTAGCCGTTCCGCCGGCGGAAGTGCGTCACGACATCGCCCAACGTGTAGTTGAGGACATGCCCCATGTGGAGGTCGCCCGAGGGGTACGGGAGCATCTCGAGCATGTAGAACTTGCTCTCGTCGAGATGAGCCGGCCCCTCGGGGTTCGGCACGTAGAAGGCACGCTCGTCCTCCCAGACGCGCTGCCATTTCTGCTCGATTCGCTGTGCGTCGTACCGATCCATCTCAGTCACCGATTTCGAGAATAAAAAAGCCTCTCAGTCGAGAGGCCATGGGAAGCTCGCGCGGCGCCGCCGCGTTCGCTTCCTGGACTACAGGAGAAGCCCTCTCACCCCGGAAAATGTACCACCGGCCCGTCTTCCTGTCATGAGCATCCTCGACCTCTTCCCCGACTCGGCGGAGCTCGGCTCCGGCGAGCTCGGCCTTGGGGGCGTGACGGCCTCCACGCTCGCCGAGGAGTTCGGAACACCGCTCGTCGTCTACTGCGACGCGACCTTGCGGTCACGCGCTCGTGAGTACCGCCGGGCGGCCCCGGATGCGTTGATCGCCTACAGCGTCAAGGCCTTCCCGAGCCTCGCGCTGCTTCGACTATTCGCCGACGAGGGGCTCGGCGCCGACGTGTCGACGGGCGGCGAGCTCGCCTTCGCGCTTCGAGCAGAGATCGCCGGCGAGCGAATCGTCATGCACGGCAACAACAAGGACGATCGGGAGCTCGCTGCAGCCGCCGAGGCGGGCGCCCTCGTGGTGATCGACGCAGCGGACGACGTCGAGCGGGCAGTCGTGGCGGAGGCCCGCCACGCGCTCGTCCGCGTCACGCCGGGAATCGACGCGGACACGCACGACGCGATCCGGACGGCCCACTACGGCTCCAAGTTCGGCCTCCCGCCCGAGGACGCGCTCGACGCGATCGCGAGAGCGCGCGCGGCGGAGCTGGACGTCCGCGGCATCCACGTCCACATCGGCTCGCAGCTGCTCGACACGGGCGCGGCCCGGATGACCGTCGACTGGGCTGCCGGCTTCGCCGCGGAGTGCCGGGCGCGGCTCGGCTGGACGCCGTCGCTCGTCGACCTGGGCGGCGGCCTCGGAGTGCGCCACGTCGAGGAGGAGCAGTCTGCGTCCATCTCCGAGTTCGCCGGCACGCTACTCGCGCGCCTCCGGACGGCGTGGGAGCTGCACGATCTACCGACTCCGGGTGTGATCCTCGAGCCGGGCCGCTCGCTCGTCGGCGACGGGGCGGTCACGCTCTACCGGGTCGGCGTCGTCAAGCGCGCGAGCGAGTCGACGACGTACGTCGCGATCGACGGCGGCATGTCGGACAACCCTCGGCCGCAGCTCTACGGCGCGCCCTACCGGGCCCTGCTGGCGAACCGGGCCGGCGAGAAACCAACCGGCTTCTACACGGTCTGCGGCAAGCACTGCGAGTCGGGCGATGTCCTGATCGAGCGCGTCGCGCTGCCCGAGCCGCGGCGCGGCGATCTGCTGGCCGTCCCGGTCACGGGCGCATACACGCTCGGGATGAGCTCGAACTACAACGGCGTGACAAGGCCCGCGGCGGTGCTGGTCTCGGGCGGCGAGGCCCGGCTGATCCGGCGCCGCGAGACGGTCGACGACCTGCTCCGCTACGAGGAGGGCTGACCGCTCAGCTCGGCCAGGCGCTCGCGCGCGCCGCGCGCCGAGACGACGTTGCCCTTCTCCTCGTAGAGAGCGATCGCCTCCCCGACCGCGCACGCGGCCTCCTCGCGAGATCCGCCCAGCGCGAGCACCTCGGCAAGATCCATCCTGGCGTCGGCAGCGAAGTTCAGCTGGTCGCGCGGCATGATCTCGACCGCTTCACGCGCCAGTCGGATCGCCTGCTGGGTCTCGTGGCGCCGGGCTAGCACCTTGGCCCGCACCCGACGCCAGAGCGACTGCGTCGCGACGTCGTCGCTCGCGCCGAGCTCCTCGCTCCTCTCGCTCAAACGCTCAGCTTCCGTGTACCGCCCCTGCGCGAGGAGCGCCTCGGCGAGCTCGGCAACCGCGGTCGAGAGCAGGCTCTTCTCGCCGCGCCGCTCGAGATCGGCGCACGAGTGCCCTGCCGCCCGCTCGGCTGCGGCCGCGTCGCCCGCGAGCAGCTCGACGATCGTCTCCACCTCGTCCGCATAGCCTTGGCCGATCATCACCCCGAGCTCGACAAAGATCGAGCGGCCCCGGTCGATCAGGCTCCGTGCTGGCTCGAAGTCGCCGCGCATCCCGAGGAGGCCGCCGAGGGTGATCGAGTACGCCGCCTCGACGGGGCGATCGGCCGGATCGACGAGGAACTCCTCGCAACGGCGGATTCCCTCCTCGACGGACACGTGGCCGAAGAGGAAATCCGCGCTCGTCATCATGGCAATCAGGTTCGCCGTTCGCAGGTCGCCGGCCCGCTCAGCGTGCCCGATGGCGCGCTCAGCGGCGGCCATCGCGGCTCGCGAGCTCCCGGCCTGCTTGTGCACCCACGCGAGCGCTGCCCACGCACGCGCGAGCCCGGCCTCGTCACCGAGCCGTTCGAAAACAGGGAGCGCCGACTCCGCCAGCTCGCGCAGGGCCTCGGTCGCTCCCTCCGGGTCGGTGAGCGTGTGCAGGTTCGCGCGCTCGATTCGCGCCCGGAGCTCGACCGAGCGCGCGCCGGCGTCCGTCGCGTTTCGGATCGCATCGCCGAGCACCTCGTCGGCTCGGGCGAGCTCGCCGACGTACGCGAGCTGCCTGCCGCACTCCGCCTCGAGCTCCGGCCGGGCCGGGTCGTCCGGCGGACGAAGAGCGAGCGAGCGCTCGAGCAGCGTGACGGCGGCCGGCGCGTCGCCGCGGGCGACGGCGCGTCGCCCCGCCGACGCGAGCAGCTCCGCCGCTCGCCGCGCGAGACGCCTCCCCGGCTCGTCCACCGGCCCGAGCTCCGAGCGGTACCGGTGCGCCTGCTCGAGGTGGTAGCCCAGGATCGGCTCGTACTCGGCGATCCGGTCGCGGGCTCTCGCCTCGAGCCAGTCGGCGTAGCGCTCGTGCAGCTCGGCCCGTAGGGCCTTCGGCATCGCCTCGTAGGCCGCGTCGCGGATCAGGATGTGGCCGAAGCGGAAGCCGTCGTCGCCGGGGAACATGGCGCGATCGGGCCGGATCAGCTCCCTGCGGACAAGGCTCATCAGCCGGGCTCCGATCGCCGGCCGGTCCCGCGGAGGCAAGAGTTCGGCGACAGCGCCCCGGTGGAACATCCGGCCCTCGACCGAGCCGCGCTCGACGACGACTCGCTCCTCGCGCTCGAGCCGGTCGATCCGCGTCGCGAGCAGCGCCTGGATCGTGGGCGGGACGACGAGGTGGCCGCCCGACTCGCCCTCGGCGGCGAGGGCAAGCATCTGCTCGACGAAAAGCGGGTTCCCCTCGGCCGCGGCGAGGATACGCTCCCGGGTCGGCCCGGGGAGGTCTCTGCCCTCGAGCAGCCTCTCGACTAGTGCGTCGGACTCCTCCCCCGCGAGCGGCTCGAGGGCGAGGACGAGCGAGCCGGCCCGCGGCGCCGTCCAGGAAGGGCGGAGCTCGAACAGCTCCGGCCTCGCGACGCACAGGAGCACGATCGGCGCGTCGGCCGAGAACGTCGCGAGATACTCGAGCAGGTCGAGCAGCGTTCCCTCGGCCCAGTGGAGGTCGTCGAACACCGCGATCAGCGGCCGCCGCCGGGCGAACGACTCGAGGAGTCGGCGAACGGCCCAAAAGGTCTCTTCCGCCTGCCCCTGCGTGCCGCCTGCGCCGATCGCGCCGGCGATGCGGCTCGCGACGAGCTCGGCGTGCTCGTCCCCCGCGAGCAACTCACGGAGAGGCGTCTCGGGATTTTCGCCCGCGAGCTGCCGCACGATCTCGGCCAGCGGCCAATACGTGATCCCCTCGCCGTACGGCAGGCAGCGGCCGACGACGACGTCTGCGGCGTCGCTCGCCCCCGTGACGAGCTCGCGCACGAGCCGCGACTTGCCGATCCCCGCGGGCCCGACAACCGTCGCGAGCTGGCAGGTTCGCGTCTCGAGCGCACGTTCGAAGGCCGCGCGCAGCTCCCCGAGCTCGCGCCCGCGCCCGACGAACGGGGCGTCGATGCGCCGGGTGAACGCGGGGGCATCGTCGAGCACGTCCACGAGGCGCCATGCGGGCACGGGCTCCGCCTTGCCCTTGAGCGGGAGCAGCTCCACCTCCTCGACGCGGACGGCGTCGCGCACGAGGCGGTGCGTCTCGCGCCCGAGCAGGATCTCGCCGCGCGGCGCCGCCTGCTCGAGGCGTGCGGCGACGTTGACGGGGTCGCCGGTCGCGAACGCCTCCCCCCGGGCGGGATCGCCTGCGATCACCTCCCCGGTGTTGACGCCGGTGCGCACGGCCAGCCGGACGCCGAACTCGAGCTCGAGCTTGTCGTTGAGAGGCGCCTGCGCCGCGCGCATCTCCCAGGCGGCTCTGACAGCACGCAGCGCGTCGTCCTCGTGCAGCTCCGGGATGCCGAAGGCCGCCATCACGGCATCGCCGATGAACTTCTCGACGGTGCCGCCGTGGCGCTCGAGGATCGCGCGCATCTCGGCGAAGTAGCGATCCATCACGCGGCGAACGGATTCCGGGTCGAGCCGCTCGCCCATCTCGGTCGAGCCGGAGAGGTCTGAGAAGACGATCGTCACCGTCTTGCGCTGCTCGCGCGGGAGCTCGGGACCCGTTGCGAGCGCCGTGCCGCACATGCCGCAGAGCCGGAATCCGT
>JBBRYW010000046.1:0-19932 GCA_038237235.1 Gaiellales bacterium | reverse complement strand
TTCTTCCTCCTCCCGCGGCAGCGGCAGCACCCCGGAGCCGCCGGTGGCAAGGGGCACGGGGCGGGATTCGCCGGCCCCTCCACGCCGTTCATGCTCGCCTTCGGTTCGGGTTACCCCGCCCTTTTCACCGGCCTCGTGCCCATTCCGCGGGCACCCGGCGAGACGACGCCGGTCGCGGTTCCGCCGCACGGTCGCAGCGCCATCTCGACCGTCGAGCACGTCGTCAGCTCGGCGGCACAGCCGCTCCTGGCGCCGATCAGGCTGCTGCCCGATTCGACTGCCTTTCGCCTGGGCTTCCTGCTCGGTGGTCTCCTGGCCGGCGCGCTGATCCTGTTCGGCTTCACCATGCTGCCGCCGCGGATCGTTCGCCTCACGCCCGTCCCGGTGCAGAACTTCCTGCAAGCGCGCTCGTACGTGGCGCTGCTCGCCGTCTCGCTCATTGTCGCGGTCGCGCTCGCCTACGCGCTCGGCGCCTTCGTGCCCTAGGCGTCGGCCGCGACAAGGCGTCCAGGCCGCGCCTTCTCGTCATTGGCGATGAAGAACGTAATCAGCTCGAGCTGACCTGGAGGCGCCGTGGCATCTCGTCGCGCCACGGACGCCCCTCTCGAAACTCGGCCGCGACGCCCTCAGCGATGGGCTGCGATCGCTGCCTCGCGGTTCGACTCGACGGCTGCGAGTGTCCGCTCGTTGTTCAGGGTGCGATCCTCTCACGCCGCCTGCGGTGGAAGAGCGCGCGCCGTAGCGCGCTGAGCACCAGCCGCAGACCACCGATCGGCTCGGGCTGCGCGGTGGGCGTCGCCGCCGGCGACGCCGGTTCCGCGAGCTTGCCGGCGATGCAGTCGGCGAACTGCCCCGTCAGGCGCGACGCGACGTCCCCGACCACGCCGCGGCCGTACTGCGCGACCGCTCCACGAAGTGTCAGCTCGGTGACTATGTCGACGCGGGTACTACCGTCCGCGGCCGTCAGCGTCGACTCGATCGTCGCCTCTGCGCTGCCGCGGCCCTTGGACTCGCGCGCCTTCGCGGCGAGCACGACGCGCCGATCCGCCTCGTCGACGTGCTCACGAACGACGTCGGCGAGGAACTGGAGCGCGATCGGGCCGAGTCGCACGTGCAACTTCACCTTCCAGGCGTTCTCGGCGACGACCTCGACCAGCTCGGCGCCCGGCATGCACGGAAGGACGCTCGGGACGTCGTCGAGCAAGCGCCACGACTGCTCGACGGAGGCCGGAACCTCGAAGCTGTTCTCGAGCCGCATCAGGAGGTGACGATCGTCGTTCGGTCCCAGCCGGCGTCGTCGTGCCGGCAGGGGATCGCGGGATCCTCGTGGTTCGTGACGAGCTTCCCGTCCTTTAGCAGCAGGCAATACGCCGCGATGTGCGGATCGATGCCGAAGTTGACGTTGCAGCGCGTGATCGGGACGTGTGCGTGCGTCCGCCCGACACCGACGCACGCGACCCACCGGTAGTCGACGTGTGTCGCGTTCAGGCGCGTTGTCATCAGCCGTTTTGCCAGGCTGGGCGGAGCCTCGGTGAGCTTCGGCGAGCTGCCGCCGCAGCCCGCCGGCAGCAGGAGAACGGCGACCGCGATCAGGATCCTCACGGCGACAGCACCACCTTCGTCGCCTCGCGCGAGTCGAAGAGGCGGTACCCCTCGGCGGCGTGCGAGAGGGGCAGCCGGTGCGTGACGATCGCGCTCGGGTCGAGCTCCCCGCTCGAGAGCCTCGAGAGGAGCAGCCCGCCGTCGGCATTCGGGTCCCCGATCGAGAAGCGCAGTGTCAGCTCGCGCTCGAACATCAGCGCGTTGTCGAGCGGGTAGTCCGGCTCGAAGTGCGCGCCGACCACGGAGACGACGCCGCGGCCGCGGGCGAGCCTCAGCGACGCGTCGAGGCCGCCGGCCGAGCCCGCAGCCTCGATCACCACGTCGGCGCCGAGGCCGCCGGTCGCCTCTGCAACGGCGGTCGCGGCTTCGTCGGGCGCAGCCGGCTCGGCTCCGAGCTGTGCGGCGAGCTCGCGGCGCGCCGGCACGCCGTCGACCGCGATCAGCCGACCGGCGATGCCTGCCGCGGAGAGCACCGCCATCAGCCCGACCGGGCCGCAGCCGACGACGACCACGGTGTCGCCGGAGGAGACGCCGCCTCGAACGACGGCGCCGTAACCCGTCGGGAGGATGTCGGCCAGGAAGACGGCCGCCTCGTCACTCACGTGGTCCGGCAGCGCACGCAGCGTGCGATCGGCCAGCGGCACGCGGACCAGCTCCGCCTGGCCGCCGTCGAGCCGGGGATAGACGCCGGAGTAGCCGAACAGCGAACGGCGCTCGCACTGCGTGACCCGGCCGGCGCGGCACGACGGACACGTTCCGTCGGAGATCATGCTCGCGTTGACGACCCGCTGGCCGGGACGCAGGGTCTGTACGTCAGGCCCAACCTCGACGACCTCGCCGGCGAACTCGTGACCGAGCACGGTTCCCGCCTCGAACCCTGGTGTCAGGCCGTGGAAGGGGAAAAGGTCGGCGCCGCAGATCGACGTCGCACGGACTGCGACGATCGCGTCGTGTGGCTCGAGGATCGCAGGATCAGCCACATCGTCCACGCCGATGTCGCCCGGCCCACGAAGGACGACGGCCTTCACGCAGGCTGCTCGATCTCGACGAGGTAGCCGTCTGGATCGACGCAGAAGAAGCGGCAGCCACCCCACGGCGGCTCGTACGGCTCGGCGAGGAACTGCACTCCTTCATGCGCCAGTCGCCGGTGCTCCGCGCGCGCGTCGTCGACCTCGACCACCAGCAAGACGTTTGCCTGCGACGGATCCGCCGGCGCCGTCATCGCCACGCCCGGCCGGTCGTCGGCAGCATGCCCCTGCTCGGCCAGAGACAGTCGCGCGCCGGCGAGCGTCAGCGTCGCGTACGGCGGGTCGTCGTAGAGCGCCTCGACCTCGCACCCGATCCGGTCGCGGTAGAACGCGACCGACCGCTGGACGTCCGCCACCGCGAGGATCGCTCCGGCCCGCCGAGCCATCAGTTGTGCGTGTGGCCGCCGTCGGCCACGAGGAGCTGGCCGGTGATCCAGCCCGCCTCCTCGGAGGCGAGGAAGGCAACGGCCGGCGCGATGTCCGCGGCGACGGCGCGGCGGGGGATCGCCTGCAGCATCTGGACGAAGTCGAACGCCTCCGCGTGTTTGCTCGCGAGGACGCCCTCGGTCTCCGTCAGTCCCGGCGCGACGGAGTTGACGGTGATCCCGTGCGGACCGAGCTCGCGTGCGAGCGCGCGCGTGAACGCCCAGACGCCGCCCTTCGAGGCGACGTAGTGCGCGAGGTTCGGCGTCCCCGCGAGGATCACGTTCGAGGCGATGTTGACGATCCGCCCATAGCCGCCCTCGCGCATCGGCTTCTGCGCGTAGTAGTTCGTCAGGAACGTGCCGTCGAGGTTGACGGACATGATCCGCCGCCACTCGGCGAAGTCGACCTCGTCCCACGGCGTGAAGGGGACGATCGCCGCCACGTTCACGAGCACGTCGAGCCTGCCATGCTCCGCCACAGTGTCGTCGACCATCCGCTTGACGTCGTCCTCCTTGGACACGTCGACCTGCATCGTGGTGCCGCCTTGCACGTCCGCGCCGACGACCGTGGCGCCCTCGGCCGTCAATGTGTCGGCGACGGCCTTGCCGATTCCCTGCACAGCGCCGGTAACGATCGCAACGCGGTTGTCCAGCTTGCCCATAGAGCCTCCCTACACCTCGTAGAAGTCCGGCGCGTGCTTGTAGCCGCGCCACGCGTCCATGTCGTGGGAGAAGAAGATCTCGGCGCGGTGCTCCTCGGCGAGACCCTTGACGCGCGCGATCGAGCGAACGCCGGCGACCGGGTCGTTGTGGAAGCCGGCCTGTATCCCCTTCTCGAGCGCCGTAGCCGTGTAAGCGACGTCCACCGGGAACAGCATCGGCGTCGCGCCGTCGACGAGGAACGAGTAATGGCCGACGGTGTGCCCCGCCGTCTCGTACAGCCGGAGGCCCTTCGCGAGCTCGACGTCGCCGGAGACGGTCTCGATGCTCGCCCCCTCGTAGTCCCACGACTTGTCGGAGTAGCCGAAGAACTCGAACGGCTCGTGGTCGCGCGCCTGGGCCAGTTCCCGCTCGTGCATGAAGTTGCGGACACCGGTGCCCTTGAACAGCTGGTTCCCGCCGACGTGGTCGATGTGCAGATGGGAGTTGACGAGCGTCGCCACGTCGCCCAGCGCGAACCCACACTCCGCCAGCTGTGCCGGGATCGTCTGCTCCTCGGTCTGCTCCGGAAGCTCGAATGGGAGCACGCGGTTCATGTGATCGAGATCGATGCCGGTGTCGAAGAGGAAGAGGCCGTCGTCACACTCGACCAGGACGCTGTAGACGGGGATCCGCACCTGAGGCCCGGGCACGTTCCACATCAGCTGTGTGTGCTCGATCACGATCGAGCCGCAGTCGAGAAGCCAGACCTTCATCGATCTACGCCTCCAGCGCCTTGCGCACGGCGACGAGCTTGGCGGCCCGCTTCGCGCGCAGCTCGTCGATCTGCTCCGGCGTGTAGTCGTAGATGCCGCCTCCCGTCTTCATTCCGAGACGGCCGTCCTCGATCAGGTCGCGAATCGTGGACGAGACTTCTCCGGACGTCGAGAGATCCGGGTTCAGGTACGAGCCGACGGCGTTGTAGATGTCGAGGCCTGCCATGTCCAGCAGCTCCATCGGGCCGATCACCGCGAGCTTGTAGCCGATCCCCCAGCGCACGTTCAGGTCGAGGCCCTCCGGGTCGATGATCCCGCGGTCGACGAGGTCGAGGCACTCGCGGAGGATCGCGTACAGGATCCGGTTCTCGACGAAGCCCGCGACCTCCTTCTCGACGACCGGGTGGTAGCCGATCCGGCGCACGAGCGCGGACGCCGCGTCGACCGTCTCCTGCGACGTTTGCTCGCCGGGGATGACCTCGATCATCGGGATCAGGTGCGGCGGGTTCGACCAGTGCATGCCGACGACGCGCTCCGGGTGCTTGCACACCGCGGCGATCTTCGTGATCGGGATCCCGGAAGTATTCGAGGCGAGGATCGCTTCGGGAGCAACGACCGTCTCGAACTGCGGGAAAACCTCGTGCTTCAGCTCGAGCTTCTCCGGCACGGCCTCGAGGACGAGGTCGGCGCCTTCGAGCGCTGCCGCGACGTCTGTTTCGAAGCGGAGCGCGCCGCCGTCTTCCTTGACCGCCTCGAGTCGCTCCAGGACTCCCGCAGCCAACTCAGCTCCAGCCTTCGCGCGTTCGAGCGCCTCCGAGCTGACGTCGTAGAGTGCGGTGTCGATTCCGGCCCGAGCGAGGACGGCGCCTATGCCAGGGCCCATCGTCCCCGTGCCGACCACTGCTGCACGTCTCACTGCTGCCACTTGCCCTCCTTCTTCAGCTCTTGGATGCGCCGCCAGACGCGCTCCGGCGTCAGCGGCAGCTCGGTCATCGGGACCCCTGCGTCGGCGAGCGCGTTCACGACCGCCGCGGGCACTGCCGCCAGCGCGCCCTCGCCGCAGCCCTTGGCTCCGTACGGGCCGGGACCGTCCTCGTTCTCGACGATCACGCACGTCATCTCGTCGGGGAGGTCTTCGAAGCTCGGCACCCGGTAGTCGAGAAGCGTGTCGTTCAGGAGCAGGCCGTCCTCGTAGACCATCTCCTCGAAGAGCGCGTTGCCGAGCCCCTGCAGCGTCGCTCCCTCGTCCTGGCGCTCGACGAGCTGCGGATTGATCGCGCGGCCGACGTCCGCGGCGGTCGCCGTCCGGCGGACGTTGACGAAGCCCGTCTCGGGATCGACCTCGATCTCGGCGGCGCCGACACATACCTCCCAGAAGACCGGTCCCTCGGCGTACGAGCCGGTGCCGGTCGGGGCGACCTCGCCGCGGCCGATCAGCTCGCCGCCGGCGAAGCCGAAGTGCTTGCGCATCAGGCTGATGTGGTCGCTCGGGTCGATGTCGGAGGTGCCGGCGATGCGGTCCAGCTGCGCTCGAACATCCGCGGCGGCGCGTTGGACGGCGAGGCCGGCGATCGTCGTCGAGCGGCTCGCGCCGGTCGAGCGGTCGTAGGGCGTGAACCGCGTGTCGGTGCCGCGGATGGTAACCCTCTCCGGGTCGACGCCGACCTCCTCGGCGGCGATCTGAGCGAACGCCGTTCGCGGGCCCTGGCCCATTTCCGTCGTGCCGACGAGCACGACGACGTGGCCGTCGGCCTCGAGCCGGCACACCGCGCTCGAGACGGGGTGCGCGCCGGCGGCGAGCAGGCCGACGGAGACGCCGCGGCCGACGAGCGATCCCTTCTCCTCGCCCCACCCCACCGCGGAGGCGACCTTCTCGACGTCGCCCACGAGATCCGCGTCGAGCGGCTTGCCGCCCGAGCGCACCTCCTCGCCGGGCGTGAGCAGGTTCAAGCGGCGAAGCTCGAGCGGGTCGAGCCCCGCCCGCCGCGCGACCTCGTCGACCTGCGACTCGCCGATCCACTGCAGATGCGTCGCGCCGAAAGCTCGGTAGGAGCCCGCGGGCGCGAGGTTCGTGTACACGCAGGAGGCTTCGACGCGGTAGGCTGCCCAGCGGTAGGGCCCAGGTGCGGCGTCGCCCGCCGTTGCCACGACACGAGGCCCGTTGTCGGCGTAGGCGCCGGTGTCGAAGAGGCAATCGACCTCGCGTCCGAGCAGGCGCCCGTCGGCGGTCGCCGCGGTGCGCATTCTGCAGGTCATATTGTGGCGGCGCGTCGTCACCATCGACTCGCCGACGCGGTTCTGAATCCGCACGGGCCGACCGGCCTTGCGCGCGAGCGCGACCGTCAGCGGCTCCATCTTCGTGTACGACTTCGAGCCGAAGCCACCGCCGAGATACGGCACCTGAACGCGCACGTTCGCGACGGGCACGTCGAAGAGATCAGCGATCTCGGCGCGGACGAGGAACGGGTGCTGGCACGTCGCCCAGAGCGTGATCTCGTCGCGCTCGACCTGGGCGATCACCGTGTGCGTCTCCATCGCGTACTGGTAAACGGACGGGAACGTGTACTCGCCCTCGACGACAATCTCGGCGCGAGCGAAGACCGCCTCCAGCTCGCCGCGATCGATCGTGTAGCGGTAGCAGACGTTCCCGTCGCGGGGCGGGAGCTCGCCGAGGCCGTGAAAGAGGCCGGGCTTCGTCGGCCGGTCGGTGACGAGCGGCGCGCCTTCAAGGACGGCGTCCGCGACCGTGGCCAGAACCTGCAGCTCCTCATACTCGACGACGATCGCCTCGACCGCCGCGGCGGCCACGGCTGGCGTCTCGGCGGCGACGGCGGCGACCTGCTCCCCGTGGAAGCGAACCTTGTCGAGCGCCAGGATCGGCCGGTCCTTGATCGCGTGCCCGTAGTAGGGGTCGATGTCTCGGAGGTCGGCGCCGGTGAGGACGCAGACGACACCGGGGATCCTCTCCGCTGCCGAGGTGTCGATCGAGACGACGCGGCCGTGCGCGATCGGGCTGCGGAGCACCTTCCCGTGCAGCATTTGCGGCACGCGCAGGTCCCCGACGAACTGCGCCTCGCCGCGCAGCTTCTCGTGCGCGTCGCGCCGCGGCTGCGACCGTCCGATCTGCGTCGTCGCTCCGGCCTCGCGCAGCGTCGTCGTCATTCGACTCCGGCGAGGTCGGCAACGGCCTCGAGGATGCCTCGGTAGCCCGTGCAGCGGCAGAGGTTGCCGGCGAGGTTCTGCTTGATCTGCTCCTCGCTGTCGAGCTCGCCGCTCTGGAGGAGAGCGCTGACGGTCAGGAGCATCCCGGGCGTGCAGAAGCCGCACTGGAGCGCCGCGTGGCGGGTGAAGGCCTCGTCGAGCCGCTCGAACTCCGGCCGCTCCGCGAGGCCTTCGATCGTCGTCACCTCGGAGCCGGCCGCGTCCGCGGCGAGAAAGCAGCACGAGCTGACAGGAAGCGCGTCGACGAGGACGGTGCACGCTCCGCACACCTGGACGTCGCACGAGCGCTTCGCACCGGTCAGACCGAGCGAGTCGCGGAGGAAATCGAGCAGCAGCTCCTGCGGCGCCACGTGACGGACGACCTCGCGCCGGTTGACACTAAGCGCGATCTCCACCGAGACCTCCTCTGTCGCGTGCCACCTGTCGCTGCCAGGCCGCCCAGTACTCGTCCACGAACTCGTCCCGGTACTTGACCGGGAGCAGCTGCCGCGCCAGCTTCTCGCTGATCGGGCGCAGCTCGCCGAGGGTCGAGGCGAACGACTGCAGCCGCGCGGCCCGCTCGAGAGTCGCCGCGGTCAACACCGCCCACGGGACGTCCTTGGCGGCGACGAGCACGCCGTGGTTTCGCATCAGCACCGCGCGGCGCTGACCAAGCGACGCCGCGACGCGGCCCCCCTGGTCGTCGTCGACGATCAGGCCCGGGTCGTCGAAGCGGCCGACGCCGTCCGCGAACAGAATCGCGTCGTGCGTGAGAAGCGAGAGGTCCGATGTCGTCGCGCTGAGCGCCGTGGCGTACGGCGGATGGCCGTGCACGACGGAGCCCACGTCGCGGCGTGCCCGATACACACCCGTGTGCAACACGGTCTCGAGGTGGAGGACGGCGTCGTCGTCGTCGAGCGCGACGACATCGTCGGGTGAGACCTCGTTCAACGCGACACCTTTCCGCTTGATCCAGATCTCGCCTTCGGGCCCACGCGCGCTCACGTGCCCGAGCGTCAGATCCGCGTAACCCTCGACGGCGAGGATGCGGCAGGCCAATGCGACCTGCTCGCGGAGGCTCTGGGCGACCGCCACCATCTACGTCCGCTCGGTCGGAGGGTAGTCCGGGTGCGGGAAGCCGAATACCATGATCACATCGACGTCGCCGCTGTTCGCGACGGCGTGCCAGGTGCCGGCAGGGATGTGGACGGCGTCGCCCTGCCGGAACGGCACCGCTTCGTCGTCGAGGCGGAGCTCGCCCGACCCTGCCACGACGTACGCCACCTCCTCGGTCTCGTGCTTCACCGGCCCGACGACAGCCCCGGGGGTAAAGACGGAGTAGCCGAGCGAGGACTCGTTCGCGTCCACGCGCGCCGCCGTCACGAGCATCCGGCTCCAGCTCCCCTGTGGCAGCTCGATCGGCTCGACCGAGTCCAGGGGTATCACGCTTACAGCGCCCACTCCCCGTCCTTCACGATGTAGGTGCCGCTGTCGACGATCCGCAGCGTCGCGTTCAGGAAGACACCGTCGAGGTGGAGCGAGCAGTGGTTCTTGCCGCCGGGATACGCATTGTGGTTGTCGCCGAGTGCGAGGTGGACGGTGCCGATGCGGCCCTTCTCGGACGGGGTGCCGAACGGGGCCTTCTCGCTCGTGCCGAAGGCGAACTCGCCCACGACGTCGGCGTTCTCGACGCCATCGATGGCCCGGCGCAGCTTCTCCGCCTCCTCGCCGCCCTCGATCTTCACGCACCTGCCGCCCTCGAGCGTCCAGTGGATCGGCTCCCTTACCTGACCGGGGAGACCGATACCGAGCATGACGCCGTCGACGACGGCCGTACCGTGCGTGAAGTCCTCGACCGCGGCGAACGCGACCTCGGCCCACAGCGGCACCGGCCCCATCATCTGGCCCCGCCGCTTCATCGGCGTCACCTCGAGCGCCGGGCGCCCCTCAATCGAGACGTAGAAATCGGTGCCAAGCGGCGTCGTCACGTGGCATTGCTTCATGCCGTCGAGCGCGGCCATGGCGTCCTTCGCCCGCTCGGTCGCGCGCTCGATGTCCTCGACCTTCAGGTCCCACTCGCCCATCCCAGGCTCGATCGAGGCGATCTTGCCGTTCGCCTCGCACGTCTCGCGGACGGCGTTGACGTGGGCGAACCGGTTGGCCCACTCGAGGTTGGTAATGATGATCACCTCGTCGGAGCCGACCATCGCCCGGTGCAAGTTCGAAGGCGGCGCCATCGGAAAGCGCACGTCGGCGCGGCCGCGCCGTACCTGGGTCTCGTTGTTCATCACGACGGGCGAGCCACCGCGCTCGACCACGACCTCGGCGACCGCGGCCGCATGCTCGGTGTGTTCGTCATCGCAGATGATCGTCACGACGTCGCCGTCCTCGACGGACATGCAGACGTCGACGACGAGCGCGGCGTCCTTCAGCAGATCGCTGGTTCCCACGACAGTGGCCATCGTTCACCTCACCCTCTCGGCAGAGAACAGGGGCAGCACTTCCTCGGCGAAGAGCTGAACTTGCGCGAACTGGTCGATCGCCCCGAACCGGCAGATGAAATGGTCGACGCCGGCGTCGGCGAAGGTGCGGATCCACTCTGCGATCTGCTCGGGAGTGCCGACCGGCCCCCAATTCGACAGGTTCATGGCTTTCGACAGCTCGGGGTAGTACTTCGAGATGTACTCCTCGAACGCGCCTCGCGCCTCTCGCTCCGAGTCGCCGATGTTCATCGTCACCTGGTACGAGATCACAAGGCGCGAGAAGTCGGCGCCGCGCTCGCCGGCGTAGCGCTCGATCGTGGCGAGCTGGGCGACGAATTCCTCCGGATGCTGTGCGCGGCAGCACGTCATCCAGCCGTCGCCGTACTCGACGATACGCCGGCAGGCCGCTGCGAGCCGGCGCTCCATCACCTCTGGCGGCGCGTCCCCCTTGAGGCGCGGGTTCGAGACGACCCAGATCGGCGGCGGCGACTGAAGGGGCATCAGCGGCGCCATCTCGGTGCCGGAGTAGAAGGCGACGCCGTTGTAGTCGAGGAACGTGCCGTGGAAGTCCGTCTTGCCAACGGTCCAGAGTTGTCGCAGCACGGCGAGCCCTTCCTCGAAAAGGGTGCCGCGCCTGGCGTAATCGAGCCCGAGGGCCGCGAACTCGCGGCGGACTCCCTCTTCGGGATTGCCCATGCCTGTGCCGAGGATCGTCCGCCCGCCCGAGATCACGTCGAGCGTCGCCCACTCGAGCGCGAGGTAGAGCGGATTCCGTGTCGAGGAGACCATGCACGCAGTCCCGAGCCGGACGCGGGACGTCCGCTGCGAGATCGCCGACAGGAGCGAGATCGGCTCGTAGCGCGGCTTCGAGAAGAGCGAGTCACCGAGCCAGACAGAGTCGAAGCCCGCCTCCTCGACCGTCTGGGAGAGATCGAGCAGCATCTGCACGTCGTAGTCGGGCGCGATCAGCGGCTCGCGATTGTTGAGGTTGACGCCGAACTCGAGCGGGCGCGGACTCACGGGCCAACTTCTTGTGGCTGATGCGGAGCCGGTGGCAGACCAGCGCAGGCGCCAGGGCGGCGATCCCGGGCGCGTAGCGCGCTCATTGGCAATCCTCGCGCAGCTCGCGCGGCCGAGGAGACGGATCGACCAAGGCGTCGCTCCGGCGATCCCGGGCGCGTAGCGCGCTCACGAGACGACCTCCATCGCCGTCAGATCGCCGTTGCCCAGGATCTGCAAGCTCCGCTGCGGGACGCGAATGTGCTCGGACATCAAATGCGCCGCCCGCTCGGAGTCGCCGCGCCTCGCAGCGCGCAGGATCGCCGCGTGCTCGGCGACGGAGCGCTGGAGGCTGCCGCGCAGCGTCAGCGAGCGAAGCCGGTAGCGGCCGAGCTGCCCGAGCAACTGCCGGTAGAGCTCATTCAGCTTCGCGTTTCCCGACACCTCGAGCAGGTGGCCGTGGAAGGCGACGTTCGCCTCGAAGAACTGGGCGACCTGGTCGCGCTCCGCGTGATGCGCCATCGTGTCGATCAGGGTCTGCAGCGTCTCGAAGTCCTGCGCGCGCAGCCGCGGCACCGCGAGCTTGACCGCCATCATCTCGAGCGCCTCACGCACCTGGTACAGCTCGAGGAACTCCTCCTGCGAGAGCGAGCGCACGGCCGCGCCGCGCCGCGGCCTGACGGTGACGAGGCCTTCCGAAGCGAGCCGCCCGATTGCCTCGCGGATCGGTCCGCGGCTGACGCCGAGCTGCTCGGAGAGCGCGACCTCCGCCAGCTCGGCCCCTGGCTCGAGGCCGCCGGAGAGAATCTGCTCACGCAGGTGGTCGTAGACTCGCTGCCAGAGCGTCAGGTTTTCGAGCGGTGCCGGGCGAGTCATCGCTGCCTCCGACGGCAATTGCATTCACGCTCCGGACTGGATAGGGTAGGCGCCGTTACGTCTTGTCAACAGTCTGCAAGGCGACCCTAGCAGTGGGTCCGGCAAGGGGCAAGCGCACGACGCACGCATCAAACTACGCGGCGGAATCCGATCGATTCGCCGGGAGGAAGGAGAGTCTCGCGATGCACATGCGACTACCTGGAGTGCGGGTCGTCACGGTCATGGCGGCCGTCAGCGTCCTCGCCGCCGGCACGGCCTATGCAGCGGGGACGCTGAAAACGGAGAAGGTGACCAAGGTCGGCTTCGCCTCGCCGGCGAAGGCAAGCGACTACGGCTGGAACCAGCAAGGCTATAGCGGCGCGAAGGCGGCGGCCGCCGCCACGGGAGCTCAGTTCCAGGCGATCACGAACATCGGCTATGACAAGACCGACGTCATTCTGCGGCAGCTCATCACCGGCGGCGCGAAGTTCATCGTCTCGCACGCGAGCGGCTACGACACCATCGCGGCGCGCCTCGCCAAGAAGTACAAGGTGCCGATGATGACCTACGACGTCCCGACGAACCTCACCAAGGGGCTCGTCTCGTACATCACGACGTCCAGTCAGCAAGGCGCCTACCTCGCGGGCATGCTGGCGGCGAGGACGACGAAGACCCACAAGGTCGGAATCGTCATCTCGGCCGCCGACGCCAACTGGTACAAGATGAGCGGCGGCTTCGCGGCGGGATTCCGAAGCATCGACAAGAGCTCGAAGATCTACTTCGCGACGGTCAGCCCGACCGGCTACGACGACGCAGCCGGCGGCAAGCGGGTCGCCAGCAGCATCATCGCCCAGGGCGCCGACGTGCTCTTCACCATGGGCGACAACGCCTCGTTCGGCTACCTCCAGGCGATCGAGAGCGCGAAGGTCGGCCATAAGGTCTGGATGATCGGCGACATCGGCGACATGACGCCGATCGACAAGAAGCATGCTTTCCTGTCGTCGGTGCTATGGAACTTCAAGGGCGTGTTCACGCGGGCGATCAAGGACGTGAACAACGGCACCTACGGCACGCACGGCTACGACCTCAGCCTCCAGAACGGCGGCATCTCCCTGCTCAAGTCGAAGTACATCTCGGCGGGTGTCTGGTCGCAGATCCAGAAGGCGACGGGGCGGATCAAGTCGGGGAAGATCTCGATCCCGGTCGCCCACAACGCCGGTGCTGTTCAGAAGCTGATCAAGTAGGTACGAAGGCAACGCACGCTGCCCGCGGTGGTATTCCGTCGCGGGCGGTGTGCCTTCCAGTGGCACTGAGCCGAGCACGGTGAACGCACGCAACGACACCGGAGCGCCGATCGTCGATCTGGTCGGGATCACGAAGCGGTTCCCGGGCGTGCTCGCGAACGACCGGGTCGACCTGACGCTCCGGCGGGGAGAGGTGCACTGCCTGCTCGGCGAGAACGGGGCCGGTAAGTCGACGCTGATCGGGATCCTCTCGGGGCTGATTCGACCCGACGCCGGAACGATCCGGATCGAAGGCGTCGAGACGGCGATCTCGTCGCCGCGCACGGCGCTCGAGCTCGGGATCGGCACCGTCCACCAGCACTCGACGCTGATCCCGGCGCTCAGCGTGCTCGAGAATCTGATGCTCGGCGACAGCCGAAAGCTGCGGCTCGACGAAGCCGGTGCACGCCGCCGCCTCGCCGAGCTTGCCGGCCAGCTCGGCGTCGAGGTCGATCCGGACGCGAAGGCAGCCGACCTCTCCCTCGGCCACCAGCAGCAGGTGGAGATCGTCAAGGCGCTCTGGCGGGGCTCGCGGGTCCTGATCCTCGACGAGCCGACGTCGATGCTGACGCCGCAAGGCGTCGCCGAGCTGACGAAGGTGCTGGCAAGGCTGAAGGAGCAGGGCCAAGCCGTGATCTTCATCACGCACAAGCTGCACGAGGCGCTTTCGCTCGGCGACGAGATCTCGATCCTCCGGCAGGGACGGGTCGCCGGCACGATCCAGCGCGAGGCGCTGCGGTCGAAGAGCCATGAGGAGCTGAGAGCCGAGATCGTGCGGGTCATGTTCGGCGAGGAAGCGCGCGCGGTCGCCGACCTCGCCGAGCTGCAGGAGGAGCTCGATCGCGTCGAGGGCAAGGCGCGCACGGTTGCCGAGGACGCCGACACCGTGCTCGAGCTCGAGCGCGTCAGCTCGCCTGGCGAGGGCGCAGAGCTCGGAATCGAGGACGTCTCGCTCGACCTCAAGCAGGGCGAGATCCTCGGCGTTGCCGGCATCGACGGGAACGGCCAGCGGGCACTCGCCGAGGTGATCGCCGGCCAGCGCCCGGCGACCTCGGGCCGGGTGCTGCTCTACGGCGGGCCCGTCACGCGGATTCCCGTCGCCGCCCGCCAGAAGCTCGGCCTCCGCTACGTGACCGACGACCGCCTCGGCGAGGGGATCGTCGGCACGCTCCCGGTCGGCCTGAACCTGTTCCTGAAGCGCGTCGGCGAGCGCCCGTTCTGGCGCCACGGCCGGATCCAGCGCGGGGTGGTCGAGAGTCGCGCAGCCGAGCTCGTCCGCGAGTTCGACGTGCGAACGCCGTTCGTGACGACGCGCGCGGCGGCGCTGTCCGGCGGCAACGTCCAAAAGGTCGTGCTCGCCCGGGAGCTGAGCTTCCACCCGAAGGTGGTCGTCTTCCACAAGCCGACGTACGGGCTCGACGTGAAGACGACCGCGACGGTGCGGGACCTGATCCGCAAGCTTGCAGGCGACGGCGGCGCGGCGCTCGTCATCTCGACCGACCTCGACGAGCTGCTCGAGATCTGCGACCGGATCGCCGTCCTCTCGCGCGGCCGGGTCGTCGGCATTGTCGGAAACCGGCAGGGTGCCGCGGAGAGAGTCGGTGAGCTGATGGTCGGCGGCGGGGCGAGCTCGGAGGCGGCATGACCACGCTACGCGTCCGGGATCGCCGCAGTGTCGCCTGCGGTCGTCAGTCGCCCGCTCCGCATGAGCTTCAAGAGTTTGCCCCATGAGCACTGAGAGCGTCACGGGTAAGACCACGCTCACGGCGCCGCGCCCGCGTTCGGCCCGCACCGCCCGCGCGGGCCGGACGCTCGACGTCCTGATCCGGTCGATCGTGCCGGTCGCGCTGGCGCTCGGCGCCGGCGCGATCCTGCTCCTGGTGCTCGGTCGACACCCGATCAGGTTCTACGGAGATATCTGGACAAACGGGATCGAGAACGGTGCCTGGCAGGACAGCGCCGTCCGGATGGCGCCGTTCCTCCTGATCGCCGCCGGTCTGACCGTCATCTTCCGCGCGAACATCTGGAACCTCGGTTACAACGGCCAGTTCCTGCTGGGCGCCGCCCTCGTCTCGGGCTACGGGCCGAGGCTCATCGACCACGTCCCTCTCGCGCTGGCGATGGTCGCCCTCTTCCTGCTCGCGGGGGCCGTCGGTGCCCTCTGGACCGTGATTCCCGCAGTGCTGAAGGCGCGCTACGGAACGAACGAGATCATCACGACGCTCATGATGTCGTTCATCGGGATCGACCTCGCGAGCCTCCTGATCAAGGGGCCGTTCCACGACTCGTCCACGCCGCTTCCGCAGACGGCCGTCCTTTCGAAGCTGCTTCCGAACATCCCGGGGACGCGGATCCACGTGGGGCTGCTCGTCGCGTTCGGCGCCATCCTCGTCGTCCATTACGTGCTGACGCGAACCGCGTGGGGGCTGCGCCTCCAGATCATGGGCGCCAACCCTCGGGCGGCGCGCCACTTCGGGATCGACCTGACACGCCTGATCGTCGTTGCCTTCCTCGTCTCGGGCTTCATGGTCGGCCTGGCCGCGGCCGCCGACATCCTCGGCCTGCAGGGCTACATCCGCACCGGCTGGAACCCGGCCTACGGCGACACGATCATCCCGTTTGTCTTCCTCGCTCGTCTGAACACGCTCGCCGTCGTCCCGTTCATCGCGTTCTTCTCGATCGTCTCGACCGGAGGTGACCTTGCAGCCGTGAACGCGAACCTGTCGACGAATTTTCTGCTCGTGCTCGTCGGGCTCATCCTCCTCTTCATGACGGTGATCGAGTACCTCGGCCGGCGCCGTGAGCTCGGCGCCAGCTACCTGACGCCCGGGCTACGGCAGGCGCTCCGGGCTCCATTCCCCAAAAGGCGGTCGTCATGATCGTCGCGAGCCAGGTCTGGACCCAGGTGTTCTGGACGAGCGTGATCGCGGGCGGGCTGCTCGCCGGCGTGCCGCTGATGTTCACGGCGCTCGGCGAAGCCATCTCCGAGCGCGCCGGCGTGCTCAACATCGGCCTCGAGGGGATGATGCTCGTCGGCGCCTACTCCGGCTTCCTCGGCACCTACTACGGCCACTCGATGTGGGTCGGGTACCTGAGCGGCATGGCCGCCGGGATGCTCGCCTCGTGCTTCATGGTGGTGCTCTGCGTCTGGCTGGGTCTCGACCAGATCGTCGTCGGGATCGCCATCACCCTCGCGGGCGAGGGGATTACGAGTGTCCTCTATCAGTCGCAGTTCAGCTCGACGCAGCCGCGGCTCGGCAGCATCTCGACCAATCCGATTCCGCTGCTCGACCGCATTCCCGTCCTCGGCAAACCATTGAACGGCGAGTCGCCGCTCTTCAGTCAGCCGCTCGTCGTCTATCTCGGCCTCGGCTTCGCTCTCGTGCTTGCCTGGGTCTTCCGCTCGACCAACATGGGCCTCAGCCTGCGGGCGGCGGGCGAGAAGCCCGAGGCGCTCGACGCGGCCGGCATCAGCGTTGTCGCAACGCGCAGCTACGCCGTGATCGCAACGGGCGTGCTCGCCGGCCTCGGCGGCGCCTACCTCGCGATTGCCGGGACGGGCGGCTTCCAGGACTTCCTGACGCAGGGGCAGGGCTACATGGCGATCGTGATCGCGATGCTCGCCCGCGGCCGACCGCTCGGCGTCGTTGCCTTCTCGCTCATGTTCGGGATCGCACTCTCGCTTTCGAACCTGCTTCAGATCGCCGGTATCAACCTCTCGCCCGAGGTCGTCCACATGCTGCCGTTCGCGGCGATAATCGCCGCGCTGATGCTGTTCGCCCGCCGCGCGTATTTGCCACCGGCGCTCGCGCTACCGTACGTGCGCGGCGCCCGCTGAAAGGAGAACTCATGCGTGACCCGGATTTCACTCTCTCCGCCGGGCCAGTGACGGCGTCGCCGCGCGTGCTCGCCGCGCTCGGCTCGCCGATCACCTACCACTACGACCCCGTCTTCCTCGAGGCCTTCAGGCGGACCGAGCAGAAGCTCGCGCGGATCTTCCTGACCGCGAACGACGTCCTCCTCATGCAGGGCGAGGCCGTCCTCGGACTCGAGGCGGCGGCGCGCGGGCTGGTGCAGCCCGGGACGAAGGTGCTGAACCTCGCCCAAGGGGTCTTCGGCAAAGGGATGGGGTACTGGCTGAAGGACTTCGGAGCCGAGCTGCACGAGCTCGAGGTGCCATACAACGACGCAGTCGATCCCGGTGACGTCGAGCGCTACCTCGACGAGCACGCCGGGATCGAGCTGGTCACCGTCGTCCACTCGGAGACGCCGTCAGGCACCCTGTGCGACGTGTCTGCGATCGGGCCGATCGCGCACGCCCACAGCGCGCTGACGCTGATCGACTGCGTCTCGTCGCTCGGAGGGATCCGGCTCAACACGCACGAGTGGCACCTCGACGTGTGCGTCGCCGGCGCGCAGAAGTGTCTCGGCGGGCCGCCGGGGATGTCGCTGATGACGGTCAGCGACGCGGCGTGGGAACGGATCCGCGCGAATCCGACGGCGCCACGCGCCTCCTACCTCTCGATGCTCGACTGGAAGGAGCAGTGGATCGACGGCGACAAGTTCCCGTTCACGCCGTCGGTCTCCGACCTGCACGGCGTCGAGGCGGCGTGCGACGAGTTGCTCGAGGAGGGCCTCGAGGCGTCGATCGCGCGGCACGAGCAGTCGGCGGCGGCCTGCCGTGCCGGCGTGCGGGAGATGGGCCTCGAGCTCTGGCCGCGGACCGACGACATCGCCGCCGCCTGCGTGACCGCGATCGTCGTGCCGGACGGGCTCACCGACCTCCAGGTGCGCGCACACTGCCGCGAGCGCTACGGCGTGATGATCTCGGGCGGGCAGGGCGCCGGCAACCTTGTCCGCATCGGCCACATGGGCCCGTCGGCCCGGTCGCTCCACCCGGTCGTGGGGCTGGCCGCGGTGGGGCAGACGCTCGCGGACCTGGGTTCGGCAGTCGAGATCGGAGCGGGCATAGAGGCCGCGCTGGCCGAGCTCTCGCAGGCGAAGGCCGGCGGTCGCGTGACGTCCGTCGCGACCGAACAGCTCGCCCCGGCTACGGCGACGTGACGCTCGAGCGGGACGTCTTCCACGACTCAGCCCGCCCCTCGCGGCTGAGGTTGCTCGTCGACAGGAGCCGTTTGTGATCTTCGACTCCCACATGCACGTCGGCTCGTTCGAGTCGATGTTCGGCGTCTCGATCGACCGCGACGGAATCGACCAGCTGATGCGAGAGAACGAGATCGAGAACGGCGTCGTCTTCCACCCCGACAACGCCTACGTCGCACAGGTCGTCGAGTCCATCCCGGGCCTTTACGGCCTCGTCTGGTCGAACCCGCGCACTCCCAGTTACGTTGCCGAGGCGGAACGATTCCTCGCCCACCCGAAGTTCCTCGGCATGAAGATGCACCCGCTGCTGGACGGTTTTCACCCGAACGACCCGTCCGTGCACCCGCTGATCGAGCTGCTCGTCGAGCGCGACCTGCCGGTACTGATCCACAGCGGGCACCCGATCTTCACGCTGCCGTGGAGCATCGAGGAGCTGGCGGTCAGCTTCCCGGCCGCGAAGATCGTCCTCGGCCACATGGGCCACGGCAACGTCGTCTACATCAACGGCTCGATCGAGGTCGCGCTGCGAAACGCCAACGTCTACCTCGAGACGTCTGGCATGCCGATGCACACGAAGATCCGCGAGGCATACGAGCGCGTCGGCGAGACGCGTGTCCTGTTCGGTACGGATGTCCCCTTCCACCACCCGGTCGTCGAGATCAAGAAGGTCGAGTTGAGCGGGCTACCGCCGGCGGCAGTCGAACGCGTGCTCAGCCGGAACGGCCGCCTGCTCTTCTTCGGCGACGAGCAGGCGACGGCGCCGGTGACGGCATGACGCTACCGCCCTTCGACCTGCACCGCGCGCGGTCGGTGGACGAGGCGCGCGAGCTGCTCGACCGGTACGGCGAAGACGCAGCGGTGATCTGCGGCGGCACCGAGCTCCTGCTGCTGCTGAAGCTCGGCTTCGCCGCGTACGGACACCTCGTCGACATCAAGGGCGTCGACGATCTCGGCGGCATCCGCGCCGAGAACGGGACGATCGTGATCGGCTCGACCGTGACGCATCGGGAGATTGAGCGCTCGCCGCTCGTACTCGAGCGGCTGCCGGCGCTCGCCGCGATGGAGCGGCGGGTCGCCAACATCCGCGTGCGGAACGTCGGCACCCTCGGCGGCAACCTTTGCTTCTCAGACCCTCATTCTGATCCGGCGACGTTCCTGCTCGCCCTCGACGCCCAGGCGGAGTACGACCGCCGCCGCGTGCCGCTTTCGGAATTCGTCGTCGGGCCCTACGAGACAGCGCTTCGGCACGGACAGCTGCTCGCCGCCGTGCGGATTCCTGTGCCGACGTCCGGGACCGAGATCGCGCATCGGAAGCTCGCGTTCCACGAGCGGCCCGCGGCGACCGTGACTTGCGCGGTTCGCGTCGAGGGCGGCGCAATCGCCGAGGTCCGGATCGCGGTCGGCTCGGTCGGCGCGCGGGCGGTACGGGCGACGGCCGCGGAAAACGCGGTCGCCGGGAAAACGAGTCGCGACACGGCAGCCGTTGCGGAGGCGGCCGCGCTCGCGGCCGAGGCGTCCGGAGCGGTCGACGACGCGAA
>JBBRYW010000045.1:0-20110 GCA_038237235.1 Gaiellales bacterium | reverse complement strand
GAGGCCGCGCTCGACGATCCGAACATCGCCCGCTTCGTCGACCTGTTGCGGCAATACTCCGAACGCGCGCAGTTCATCGTGGTGACGCATCAGAAGCGGACGATGGAGGCTGCCGATGTCCTGTACGGCGTCACGATGGGCACCGACGGAATCTCGCAAATCGTGTCTCGCCGGATGGCGGAGAGCGCGCCGGCGCTCGCGGCGTTGACCCCCGTCTAAGCGGTGTCGCTCGGAAGCTCGTCCACGTAGTGGCTCGACCCGCTTGCTCCTGAGGGGAAACGCGGGGCGCGAGCTCGGCGGCTCGCGGGCCTCTGCGTGTCCCTGCGGCGTATCGTGTTCAGCTACATGGGGCAGGGAGCGAACAGCGAGATCGATCGCGCGGAGGTTCGCTTGGCGGAGCTGGTGGCCGCGCTCTCGCTCGGCATAGACCTCGGCTTCGGGCAGCCGATGGAGCACGTGTTGCGGCAGTGCCTGATCGCGCTGCGGCTGGCCGAGGGAATAGGGCTCGACGACGAGCAGCGCGCGGTCGTCTACTACACCGCCCTGCTCATCAACGTCGGCTGCCATTCCGACGCTCACGAGCAGGCGAAGTGGTTCGGCGACGACATCGCCTTGAAGTCGATCAAGTACGACCACGAGCCAAGGAGCCTGCGGATGGCCGCCGCGGGGATGCGGTTCCTGGGCTCCGGGCAATCACCGCTGCACCGATTTCGGCTCGGGCTCGAGTTCGCGCTCTCCGGGCACCGCGAGGTCGACGGCATGATCGCTCACCACGCCGTCATCGCGCGAACCATGGCGGAGCAGCTCTCCCTGCCGGACGAGGTGGTCGAGGCCATCGGCGCGGCATACGAGCGGTGGGACGGGCGGGGCTGGCCGGGCGAGCTCGAGGGCGAGGCGGTCCCGCTCGCCTCCCGCCTTGCGCAGGTCGCCGAGTTCATCGAGGTCGCCAACCGCTTGGGGGGAGTAGAGGCCGCGAAGCAACTCGCGCGCGAACGGCGCGGCGGGCACTTCGACCCGGCGCTGGCCGACCTTGTTGAGGCCGAGGCCGACGTCATCCTGTCGGGTCTCGACACCGTCGGCGTCTGGGATGCCGTCATCGAGGCCGAGCCGGCGCTCGCCGTGGTGCTCGCGGGCGAGCGCCTGGACGCCGCGCTCCTGGCGATCGCTAACTTCGTCGACCTGAAGTCGCCTTACTTCCTCGGCCATGGGCGGGCGGTTTCCGAGCTCGCCGCGGAGGCGGGCGCACTGTTCGGGCTGGCCGAGGCGGACGTGCGACTCCTGCGCCGCGCCGGTCTCGTGCATGATCTCGGGCGGCTCGGGATCTCGAATGCCATCCTGGACAAGCGCGGACCGCTCGGCGCCGGCGAGTGGGAACGAGTCCGCCTTCAGCCCTATCTGACGGATCGCATGCTGCGCCAGTCCGAGGCGCTTGCGCCCTTGGCCCGGATCGCCGTGCAGCACCGGGAGCGCCTCGACGGCTCCGGCTACCCGCGCGGGCTCTCCGGCGCCGCGATCTCCCGCGAGGCGCGCATCCTCGCCGCCGCGGACGCCTACCAGGCGATGCGCGAGCCCCGTCCCCACCGACCGGAGCGCTCCGCCGAGGAGGCCGCGGCCGAGCTGCGGGGGGACGTCAAGGCGGGCCGCCACGACGCCGACGCCGTCGCCGTGCTCGGCGCCGCCGGCCACCGCGTCCCGCGGCGCCGCGAGGGCCCGGCGGGACTCACCCCGCGCGAGGTCGACGTCCTCAGGCTACTCGCGCGGGGACTCTCCAACAAGGAGATCGCCGAGCGGCTGGTGATCTCCGCGAAGACGGTCGCCAACCACGCCGAGCACATCTACGCGAAGATCAACGCCTCCACCCGCGCCGCCGCAGGCCTATTCGCGATGCAACACGGCCTCCTGCCCGAGGAAGAGTTCTCCGCGGCCTGAGCCGCTCAGCCGGCCTGCATAGCCTGCATGTTCTTCATCATGACCGCCTCGGTCTTGCGCAGCTCCTCGGCGGGGCTGAACTGAACGATCTCGGTGCCTGGTTGGTGCTGCACCGGAACATGTCCGGGCGGCTGGTAGAAGGCGTCGCCGGCCTCGTAGATCTCCTCGCGATCGCCGAATCGATAGGTGAGCCTCCCCTTGATCACGTAGCCCCAGTGCGGGCACTGGCACCGGTCATCCGGCAGACCCTTGAGTAGTGGGGTCGCGTCGACGTCCTCGTGGAACGACACGAAATTGACCGTGTAGTCCTCGAGCTGATCGGATCGATCCACCACCGGGCCAAATTCCCCGCCTTGCGTCGCGCTCTCCCTTGAGACCTTCGGCATCTCCGTCGCCTCCTTTGTCTGGTTGTCGTGACGCTACAAGCGGAGAGGTTGCGCGTCATGAGGCGTTTGACCCATCTTTGGCGCGCGCGCCGGGATCGCCACCGAGCTTCTGGAAGAGGGACACTAGAATCCGGCTCGGTGTCCCGCAGCTGGTCCGAGCTCCTCGGGGAGGATGGAGCGCACGAAGAGGAAGCCGGCGAAGGGGCCGGCTGGTTCGCGCGCCTTCGCGACTCCCTCGGGAAGAGCCGCCGCGCACTCTCGGGTCAGCTCGCCGCGGCTGCGTTCGACCCAGCCGACGACGAGGCGTGGGAGCGGCTCGAGGAAGCACTGATCGCGGCCGATGTCGGCGTTCCGGCGACGGCAGAGCTCGTTCGGCGGCTCGAGGCGCGGCCGGAGCTGATCGACCTGAATGCGGCGCTGACCGAGGAGGTTTCATCTCTGCTCGGCGAGCCCGGGCGGCTGGCCGTGTCGGCGCGTCCCAGCGTCCTGCTCGTGGTCGGCGTCAACGGCACCGGCAAGACGACCACCATCGGCAAGCTCGCGCACCGCCTCCGCGAGCACGACCGCGACGTCCTGCTCGCGGCCGCGGACACCTTCCGCGCCGCCGCCGAGGAGCAGCTCGAGATCTGGTCACAGCGCGCAGGCTCGGATTTCGTGGGCTCGGTGCGGGGAGGCGATCCAGCCGCGGTCGCCTTCGACGCGATCGAGGCCGCCCTCGCCCGCGGGCGCGACGTGGTCATCGTCGACACCGCCGGCCGGCTGCACACTCAGACGAACCTGATGGACGAGCTGGTGAAGATCAGGCGCGTGATTTCCCAACGGCTCGAGGGAGCCCCCCACGAGACGCTCCTCGTGATCGACGCGACGACCGGCCAGAACGGTCTCCAGCAGGCCCGGTTGTTCGGTGAGGCGGTCGAGGTGACCGGTGTGGCCCTGACGAAGCTCGACGGCTCGGCAAGGGGCGGCGTCGCAATCGCGATCGCCTACGAGCTGGGACTGCCGGTCAAGCTCGTCGGCGTGGGGGAGCGGCTGGACGACCTGCGCCCGTTCGACCCCGCGGACTTCGCGCGCGCCCTCGTCGTCGGCTGAGCTACCGCCCCGGGTGCGTCAGTCCTGCGGTCCCAGCCGCGGCCCGACCGTGACCTGGCCATGGTCGCGGAAGATCCGCTCCAGCTCCTCAGGCGAGGGTCGCGGCGTGTCGGCGGGCGGCAGCGTCGGGGCGGTCGCCGGCACCCCGGCCTCGCGCACGAAGAGCTCGATTCCCGCCGGGGTGCTGAGCACCAGCACGCGCGCCGTGTCACTGTCGACCCGGAAGGTGTGCGCCACCCCCATCGGAACCGCCAGGGTCGCGCCGGGCTCGAGCTCGAAGCGCTGCTCACCGGCCTGAACCGTCAGCCGTCCATCGAGCACGACGTAGCTCTCGTCCTGCGGATGGGTGTGCAGCGGGGGCGAGGCACCCCGCGGAAAGAGGAACTCGATCAACGCGTAGCGGCCATCGACTGCCTCGCCCGGCACCTTGATCGTCGCCAATGTGCCCACGAACCAGAGCCCTTCGCCCTCCCCGGGGCCTGACCAGCTCGCCGCCGCGTTCACCTCGCCGGCCATCCTGGCAGCGTACCCAAGGTGTTCCAGCGGCGCGCTACGCGCCGCCCGAACCTCTCCTAGCTGCGCTCGATCGCGAAGGCGATGTTGACGGTCGTTCGGTGCTCCGTGATCCGGTCACCCTCCACGACGGCGCTCATCGTGATCACGTCGGCGCCGGAGATCCCGCGGATGGTCTTCGAGGCCTCCTCGACCGCTGCGGCTGCCGCTTCCGCGAACCCCTGGGGCGAAGAGCCGATGATCGTCACGACCTTGGCAACGTCTGGCAAGTGCTCCTCCCTCGGTTGGTCGACGGCCTATTGACCACCCTTCCCGCGCTCAGCGATTCGAACCATCCGGCTCTGTCTCCCGCGGCACGTAAGGCTGAAAGGACGGGTCGAAGCCGGAGGGCTCCGCGGCCGGGCGACCGCAGCCGCAGACGGCGAGTACGCCTTCCCGCACGCCGTCGATGCCGAGGCGCTCCTCGATGTCGCCGCCGTTGATCGCGACGGTGACGAACGCGCCGAGGCCGAGCTCGGTCGCCACGAGGTAGAGCGTCTGACTCAGGTGCGCAGCGTCCATGAGGGCGACCGTGTACGCTTTCGGGTGCCGGCGGTACTTCCAGAAGCTCCGTTCGAAGCGGGCGGCGAGGATGAAGAGCGCGTGTGCGGCGCCGAAGTAATCCTGTCCGCAGACGAACCGGGTTCCGAGCTCGTGTGCCTCCGCGCGCTCGAGCGGCTCGAGCTGGGCGAGCGCGTGGCGCCGCCCGTCGTAGCGGTACAGGCCCGGATCGAGGTCCTCGACGTTGGAGACCAGCATGTACGCCTCGACTGGCTGCAGGGCTCCGCCGGACGGGCTCGTTCGCTTGAGGATGACGATTCCGTGCGGCCCCTCGACATACCCGTGGACGCCGAAGGTGTAGCGCAGCACGAGCGCCAACTCCTCGAGCGAAAGCGGCGACTCAGTGTCCCAGCTGCGGGTCGTGCGCCGCGCGCGGAGCGCTCTGAACACACCTTCGTCCCGCTCGACGAGTGGAAGCTCGCGGACCCTCTCGCCCCCGTCCCGCTCGGCGAACGCCGGCGGCGGGGGCCCGAAGCGCTCGACGAATGCCTCGAGCGACGCCTGCGTCGGCGGAGAGAGCTCGTTGGCGACCTCGCCGCCGCCCGCGGCGATCCGGCGCAGGTCGACGCCACGCCACTTGGTGAGGAAGTGAAACAGCGCCCCGTGCAGGTCCCATTGGGCCCCCGCGAGAGCTTCCTCGCGGTGATGAAGCTCGGCGAGCTCGGGATCGGCGCTGTCCTCGATGACGACGGTTCCCGCATGCGCCAGGCGGAGCAGCTGGTCGCCTGCGGCCTCGGCCCAGCCTTCGGCCGGAAGCGAGAGGATCAGCTCGAGCTCGCTGCGCTCGAGCGGAACGGCGGCTCCCGTTAAGGCCGAGAGCGCGTAAACCTGCCGCAGCGAGCGGGCTTCGGCGATGCCCTGCAGGAGGCGCTCGATGTCCACGAACGGGCGGTCGTCGCAGAAGAACAGCAGGTAGCGGGCCCGCCGAACCCGCACATGCGCCTATCGATCTCGCGGAACGAGGGGCATCGCTCCGACCACCCACCAGAGCAAGGCAAAAACGTGAGGCATGTCTGGTCCAACCTCGAGCAGGTTCCGCTCGCGCGCCTGGTTCACTATTGCCGCAAGCTCGTGCTTCGGCGGCAGCACGACCGTCTCCGGCAATCCCGCCTTCACGTCGATCCCGTACTCCGCGAGTACCTCCCGAGGGCTCTCCTCGAGCCGACTGCGGAACTCGTCGTCGTCCTGCAGGAGCCCGAGGAGCGCCTCCGCTTGCTCGGGCGATATTTCGATCGCGACTTCGACGTGACGCGGCTCCCGCCAGTCCGCCGGAGGCTGGTGCTCCATCGGTCTCTCCCTTCGCCAGAAAGTCTCGAGCAGTGTGCTACGAGCCTTCCGGCCCGTCAAGCCGCACCTGTGCGGCGCGGGAGGCTATGGCCGCCGCCGAGGTGGTGTTCCCCTTCGCCTTGTACAGCCCCCGGGCGGTGTCGTAGGCCTCGCCTGCCTCGTGCGACCGCCCGAGGCCGTCGAGCACGGCAGCCAGATCGACGAATGCATCGGCCTGCAGATCGACCCAGTCCGTCTCCTGCGATAGCCGAATGGCCTCGCGCACCAGGGCTTCTGCCCCGTTGCCACTCTCCTGTGCGACCAGTCTCGCACGAGTGCCGCGCCAAAGGACTTGCGATGCAAGGTCGTCGCGGGAGGCCGCTTCCTCGCTGACGTGGGTGAGCCGCGCCGCCTCCTCGAACCTTCCGTCGAGGTAGGACGAGCGAGCCAGGTATGCGGCCATCGTTGAAAGATACGACCGCTCACCCATGCGCTCGAGCGCGTCGTAGCCGATCCGGAGCTCGCGATTGGCCGCCGCGTAGTCGGCAAGTATCAGCTCAGCCATCCCCGCGTACATCTGGAGCGAAGCGAGCAGGACGTTCAGCCCGACTTCGGCGAGCGTCGCTTTCGTTCGGCCGTAGAAAGCCCGGGCCTCGGCACCATTGCCTCGCATCGCCTCGAGCACCGCCTGGATCGAGTCGGCGTAGGCTTCGACGACGATATCGCCGCGGCCGCGCTCACGAACCTCGATCGCCCGCCGCGTCGCTTCCTCGACGGGTTTCGGGCCGAGCAGGACGGCTCGCGCCAGCGAGCCGAGGATCCACGAGATCTCGCGCCGCCCGGCCGCCCGCTCGGCGTGCACGAGCGCCCGCTCGAGAACTGTCTCCATGTCGCCGCAACGACACCGCATCCAGTGGATCTCCGCCACGTGGATCCACGCTCGCGCGAGGCCAAGGTCGTCGCCGTGCTGCTCGAAGCGTGAGATTGCGCCTTCCGCCACGCTGAGCAGGTCCGCGGCCTCGACGTCCGGGTCGACGAAGGCCCGCAGCGACGATCGCTCGACGAGCGCCCGAGCGCTCAGGTCGTCGCGGCGGAGCTCGCCGGCCCGCTCGATCGCACGCTCGAGGACGCCGTCGGCGCGGGCGAGCTGGCCACTCTCGCGGAGCGCCGCCGCCAGGTCGAGCAGCGCGTTCACGAGTGGGACGCCGTCGTCGACGAGCAGCACCGAGGCGCGCTCCAGCAGGCTCAGCGCCGCGGGAACGTCGTCGCGTGCGAGCGCGCGCGATCCGGCAGCCGCGAGGAGCCTCCCCGCTCGAGCCGCGAGCTCACGAGCTCGCGCGTCGCGCGGGCCGAGCTGGCGACGCGCAGCCGCCGCCTGCTCCAGGTGGTAGCCGAGGATCTCCGCGTATTCTCCGGCCCTCTCTCCCAGCCGGCGCTCGAGCCAGTCGGCGAACGCCTCGTGCAGGTGCGCGAGCCGGGCTCTCGGAAGAGCGCGGTAGGCCGCGTCCTGCATGAGGATGTGACTGAAGCGAAAGGCGTCGTCGCCGAGCAGTGTCGGCTCGTCGGGTACGACCATGCGCTTCCTGACGAGGGCCTGCAGCGACGCGCCGACGACTGGCTGCAACTCCACCGGTGCGAGCTCTGTGACGCCCGTCCAGCCGAACTGCCGGCCGATCACCGACGCAATCCCCATCACCGCGCGTTCGTTCGGGTCGAGGCGGTCGAGACGCGCCGAGAGAAGCGCTTGGATCGTGGGCGGCACCTCGATGGGCCCGATCACGCTGGCCGCCGCGTCGCCCTCCAGGTGCTCGAGCGCACCCTCGTCGACGAGCATGCGGAGCATCTCCTCGGCGAACAGGGGATTTCCCTCCGCGGCGGATGCGATGGGCGCCGCCACCGCCGCGACATCGGCATCCGTGACCGCGTTCCCGATCAGCTCTCGCATGTCGTCGTCGCTCAGGGGCTCGAGCAGGAGCGTCTCCGTCGAGGCCCAACTCGGCCGGTTCTCGAGCAGGTCGGGGCGCGCCAGGCACAGGAGGAGAATGGGAGCGCCGCGACTCCACCCGGCGAGATACTCGAGTAGGTCGAGGAGCGTCGGCTCGGCCCAGTTGATGTCCTCGAACACGAGCACGAGCGGAGCCTCAGCGGCCAGGCGCTCGAAGATGCGCCGCAGCGAGAGGAAGACCTCCTCCGTAGGAGCCGCCTCGTCCGTCAGCCCGATCGCCGCGCCCACGCTGCCGCCCGCGCGGGGCGCTGCGCCGTCCGGAACGAGCGCGTCGATCTTCCGGCGCGCGTCCGCGACCGTGTCCTGCGGCGCGATGCCCGCCGCGCGCCTCACGATCTCGCGGATCGGCCAGAAGGTGATGCCCTCGCCGTAGCTCAAGCACCGGCCTTCGAGAGCGACTGCCCGGTCCCCGAGGGTCGTCAGGAACTCGGTTGCCAGGCGCGTCTTGCCGATTCCGGGCGCCCCGAGCAGGGTGACCAGCTCACACGAGCGCCGGTCGACGGCGCGGCGGAACGCAGCCTCGAGGGCCGCGCGCTCACGCTCGCGGTCGACGAGGGGAGCATCGAAGTTCCGGCTGACGCCCGACGCCTCAGGCACGACGGCGACGATGCGCCAGGCCTCGAGCGGTGCGCTCAGCCCCTTGAGCGCAAGGGATCCGGCGGCCTCGGCAACCACGGCGTCACGCACGAGGTGGTATGTGTGGTGCCCGACCAGGATCTCGTCCCCGCCCGCGGCCTGCTCGAGGCGGCGGGCGACGACCACCGCCTCGCCGGTGGCGAGCGTTCCGCTGACCGCGGGGTCTCCGGCGACGACCTCGCCGGTGTTGACGCCGATCCGGGTTCGCAAGCGGACCCCGAACTCGGCCTCCAGCTCGTCGCTCAGCCGCTCCAGCGAAGCGTTCATGTCGACGGCGGCCCGGACGGCGCGAAGCGCGTCGTCCTCCCGGGCGCGCGGCACGCCGAACACGGCCATCACCGCGTCGCCAATGAACTTCTCGACGGTTCCGCCGTGATGCTCGAGGGCTGCCGCGGCGATCGCGAAGTAGTCGCGCAGCACGCGACGCAGGGCTTCGGGGTCGAGTCGCTCGGTGATCTCGCTCGAGTCCGCGATGTCGCTGAAGAGCACCGTGACGACGCGCCGCGACTCGGCCTCCAGCAGGGACATGGCAGGAGTGTACGACGCCCGGCCTCCCCTCCTGAGGCTCGAAACGGGCGCCGCAGTACACTGTTCGGCCGTGTTCGACACGCTCTCCGACAAGCTTCAGGCGACCCTCGGCGACCTTCGCAAGCAGGGCCGCCTCGACGAGGAGGCGATCTCCCGCGCGATGCGCGAGATCCGTCTGGCGCTGCTCGAGGCCGATGTCAATTTCCTCGTCGTCAAGCAGTTCGTGGCGAGCGTGCGCGAGCGTGCGCACGGGGCAGACGTGCTGAAGAGCCTGACGCCGGGTCAGCAGGTCGTCAAGATCGTGCACGAGGAGCTGACGGCCGTGATGGGCTCGGGCGACTCGAAGCTCGCGTTCGCCTCCCGGCCGCCGACGGTGATCCTGCTCGCCGGTCTCCAGGGCTCGGGTAAGACGACGGCCGCGGCGAAGCTCGCCCTGCTCCTCCGCAAGGAGCGGCACAGGCCCGGCCTGATCGCCGCCGATCTCCAGCGGCCGGCCGCTGTCGACCAGCTCGAGCAGCTCGGCCGCCAGATTCAGATTCCCGTCTACAGAGGAAACGGCGACGCCGTCGAAGTTTCCTCGAGCGGCGTGGAATGGGCGCGCTCCGAGGGCTTGGACGTCGTCATCGTCGACACCGCGGGTCGCCTCCACGTCGACGAGGAATTGATGGAGGAGCTGGCCTCGATCCATTCGGCGGTGAAACCGCTGAATGTGCTGCTGGTGCTCGACGCGATGACGGGCCAGGAGGCGGTGTCGGTCGCCGAGGCCTTCCACGAGCGCGTCACGTTCGACGGAGTCGTGCTGACGAAGCTCGACGGCGACGCCCGCGGCGGAGCCGCACTGTCCGTCCGTGCCGTCACGGGGAAGCCGATCAAGCTCCTGTCCGTCGGCGAGAAGCTCGATCAGCTCGAGTACTTCCATCCCGATCGGATGGCCTCACGCATTCTTGGCATGGGCGACGTGCTCAGCCTGATCGAGCGGGCCGAGGAGGCCGCCTCGGAGGACGAGCAGGCGCACCTCGAGGAGCGGCTGCGTGCGGGCGAGTTCACCTTCGACGATTTCCTCGCCAGCTACCGGATGGTCCGCAGAATGGGGCCCCTCAAAGGCGTCTTGTCGATGATCCCCGGCATCGGTAACCAGCTGAAGGACGTCGACGTCTCCGAGCAGGAGATGGCGCGCGTCGAGGCGATCGTTCTGTCGATGACGCCGAGGGAGCGCAGCGTTCCCCGCGTGATCGACGGCTCGCGCCGGCTGCGGATCGCGAACGGCAGCGGAACGAGCGTCCAGCAGGTCAACCAGCTTCTGAACGCCCGAAAGGAGATGGCGAAGTTGTTGAAGCAGATGGGGAAAGGCAAGCTGCCCGCGCTGCCGCCCGAGCTCGTGGGCAACGGGCAACCGGGAAGCGGCGGCACCAGCAGGCGTGCCCGTCGCCGGCGCGCTGCCAGGGCCGGGAGGAGGTGAGGCAATGGCTGTACGGATGAGACTCGCCCGCGTCGGATCGAAGAAGAACCCGATCTACCGGGTCGTCGTCGCCGACTCGCGCTCGCCGCGCGACGGCAAGTTCATCGAGATCGTCGGGCGCTACAACCCGCAGACGGATCCCTCGACGATCGAGCTGAACGACGACAAGGTGCGAGACTGGCTTGGCAAAGGGGCCCAGCCCTCGGAGGCTGTCGCGCGTCTGCTCAAGGTCAAGAACGTCGGAATTTGAGTTGACGTGGCCGAGCTCCTGGCCTACCTCGCGCAGCATCTGGTCGACAATCCGGACGCGGTCCGCGTGGAGACGGAGGAGACCGACGACGCCGTCGTCTTCCATCTTCACGTCGCCGCGGCGGATCTCGGCAAGGTGATCGGCCGCCACGGCCGGACCGTACGCGCCTTGAGGACGCTTGTCCGCGCGGGTGGCGCGCGCGCCGAGCGGCGCTACCTGCTCGAGCTTGCCGAGTAGCGACTCGTTCGTCTCGGTCGGTCGCGTCGGTCGACCGCACGGGCTCGCCGGTGGGTTCGTCGTCGAGCATGCGAGCGCCGCTCCCGAGCGGCTCGCGGTCGGCGCGAAGGTCTACGTCGACGGGCGTGCAGTCAGCATCGTCGAGTCGAAGTGGGCCGGCGGGCGACGGGTCGTCCGGCTCGACTGCGCGGTCGCGCGGGGCTCCGTGCTCGCGGTTCGGAGGGCGGAGCTGCCGCCGCCCGAGCCCGACTCCTACTATGTCTTCGACCTTCTCGGGCTGGCGGTCGAGGAGGATGGGGGCCGGGCTCTCGGCCGCGTCCAGCAGGTCTCGCCCGGCGTCGCGAACGACGTGCTCGAGCTCGACTCCGGCATCGAGCTCCCTCTTGTCGAGGCGTGCGTGCAGGAGGTCAACCTCGAGGCGGGGCGAATCGTTGTGCAGCACGGCTTCGCCGACGCTCGGTAACGTCAGAACCCCATGCAGATCGACGTCTTCACCCTCGTTCCGCAGGCCTTTGCGTGGATGTGCGAGCAACGCCCGCTCGCGGCCGTCCTCGGTGACGAGCTCGAGCTGCGCCTGTTCAACCTCCGCGATACGACGCCTCTTCGAGGGGGGCAGGTGGATGACGAGCCCTACGGCGGCGGTGCCGGGATGCTGCTCCGCGTGGATGTGGTCGCGGCGGCGCTCGACGCCGTCTACGGCGGACAGCCCGGCCACCGTGTGGTCGCGCTGACGCCGCAGGGCCGCCAGCTCGATCAGGCAGGAGTCGAGGAGCTTGCGCTCGAGCGGCGTCTGACGCTTCTGTCCTCCCGCTTCGAGGGGTTCGACGAGCGGATCCTCGCGCACCTCGCGTCTGACGCCGTCTCGATTGGCCCGTACGTCCTCTCCGGGGGCGAGCTGCCTGCGATGGTGCTGCTCGACGCCATCGTGCGGCGGCTGCCGGGGGCGCTCGGGAGCAAGAGCTCCGGCCTCGTCGAGACGTTCTCGGAGGAGCTCGAGGGTGGACTCGAGTTCCCGCAGTACACCAGGCCCGCCACCTTCCGCGGCTGGCCCGTGCCACAGGTGCTAGTTTCCGGCGACCATGCGCGGATAGAGCAGTGGCGGCGAGCCCGTAGCCGTGAACGGAGCGCCCAGGCGGTATGAGGAACCCGGTCGACAGGCTCACCACGAATCTTCCGCATGGCTTGCGGGTTGCGATCGACTGGATCGTGACGATCGTCGGGGCGATCGCGATCGTGCTGGCGATCAAGCACTGGATCGTCAACCCGTACCGGATCCCGTCGTCCTCGATGGAGCCGACGCTCCACTGCGGGGACGGGGGAGTGGGCTGCGAGGGTCACTATTCCGACCGCGTTCTGGCCTGCCGCTTCTGCTTCCGCCTGCGCAAGCCGCACCGGTTCGAGGTGGTGGTGTTCAACACTCCGCCCCGGACCGAGGAGCTCTGTCACGCCGGCGGCACGTTCGTCAAGCGGATCATCGGCCTCCCCGGCGACGTCATCCGCGAGCGTCCCGGAGGAATCGTCTTCGTCAACGGGAAGCGCCTCAACGATACGTTCATCGACTCGTCGCGCCGTCGGACGGACACGAACACCGGCCGGTGGCCGGTGCCGAAGAAGTCGTACTTCATGATGGGCGACAACCGGGGGCAGTCGTGCGACTCACGGATCTGGGGCTCGGTGCCGCGGGCCAACCTGATCGGGCCAGTCTTCGCGACGTATTGGCCTCCGAGAAGGATCTCGGTGAACGTCGGCTTCCTGCTGCTCCCGCTCGGGGCCCTCTTTTTGGTTCCGCTACGATGGCGCCGCCGCCGCTCGCCGCGTGCGCACCGACGATGACGAACGTGATCGACAGCCTCGAGCAGCGTCAGCTGCGCCCCGATCTGCCTCAGTTCAAGGCGGGCGACACCGTCCGTGTTCACTTCCGCGTGATCGAGGGCCAGCGGAGCCGCATCCAGGTCTTCGAGGGCATCGTGATCAAGCGCCAGGGGGCCGGCGTGCGCGAGACCTTCACAGTGCGCAAGCAGTCGTTCGGCGTGGGCGTGGAGCGCACCTTCCCGCTTCACTCGCCGAAGATCGACAAGATCGAGGTGCGGGCGATCGGGGACGTGAACCGGGCCAAGCTGTACTACCTGCGCGGCAAGGTCGGCAAGAAGGCGCGCGTCCGCGAGAAGCGCTAGATCGCAATCTGTCGCTGAACTAACACAGTTTCGGGACCCCTTGACGCCCGGCCGCGGGGCTATTCTCGCGTCTGTGCCGCTCAGCTCCGGGCAGAGGCTCCTTCGCTTCGATCGAAAGCTCGGCGCCCGCTACGTAGCCGGCGCGGACGAGGCTGGGCGCGGGTCGCTCGCTGGCCCGCTCGTGGTTGCCGGCGTGCTGCTCGACTACGCGTGCCTGCGTGATCACCGGGTCCGGCCGCTCTCGCTCCTCAACGACTCGAAGCAGCTGGCGCCCCGCCAGCGCGAGCAGCTCCTCGGGGCGGTACTCGGCTGCGCCGCGAAGGTGGCCGTCCGGGTGATTCCGCCGTCGCAGATCGATCGGGACGGGCTCCATCGCTCGAATCTCGCGGGACTGCGCTCGGCACTCTCCGCGCTCGCTCCGCCGGCGGAGGCGTGCCTCGTGGACGGGTTCCGGCTCGGGCCGACCGCGCCTCCGCACACTGCGGTCGTGGACGGCGACACGAAGAGCGCCGCCATCGCCGCTGCCTCCATCGTCGCGAAGGTCGTTAGAGATCGCACCATGAGGCGAATGGACGCGCTCTACCCGCACTACGGGTTCGCGTCGCACGTCGGCTACATCACCCCCGGGCACTCCGCAGTCGTCCGTCGGCGCGGACCCTCCGAGATCCACCGGCGCTCCTTTCAGGCGCTTTGCTACCTGCGTGAAGACGAGCTGGGGACGGCAGCAGTCCCAGCCTGAGGAGCGCGAGAGCACGAGGGCGGTGGGCGCGAAGGCCGAGCGAGCGGCCCGTCGCCATTACCGCCTGCGGGGCTACCGCGTGCTCGCGGCAAATGTCCGGGTAGGGCCGAACGAGCTGGATCTCGTGGTGCGCCGCGGGCGCACCATCGTCTTCTGCGAGGTGAAGGCGAAGCGGCAGGAGCGCTTCGGCGACCCGCTCGAGATGGTGGATCTCGAGAAGCAGCGGCGCGTGCGCCGGGCGGCTCGGCGGTGGCTAGCGGCGCACCCCGAGGCGGCCGGGCTCGAGGTTCGCTTCGACGTCGTCGCTGTCCGGGGCGGGCTTGTAGAGCTCGTCGCGGATGCCTTCTAGCCCGGCCGGCGCCACTTGGCACTGTCCTGGCACAGACATGTGATTCCGGGAGGGCTACCGTCGAATCGTGCTGGCACGCGTGGTTACGCACACACTCGTAGGGCTCGAGCCGAGGAAGGTGGAGGTCGAGGCGCACCTCCAGAACGGAGTACCCGGCTTCACGATCGTCGGGCTGGCCGACCGTGCGTGTCAGGAGGCGAAACATCGCGTCCGCAGCGGGATCATCTCCGCCGAGCTCGAATGGCCAAAGCGGCGCATCACGGTCAACCTCGCTCCGGCCGGGCTCCGGAAGGAGGGGTCTGCCTTCGACCTACCCATCGCGCTCGCGATTCTGGCGGCCTCGCGCCAGCTGGCCCGAGAACGGCTCGCGGAGCACGCCGTTACCGGCGAGCTGGCCCTCGACGGGCGGCTGCGGCCCACCGGGGGAACGCTTGCGGTTGCCGAGGGCGCGAGGAAGGCTGGTCTCACGAGGCTGCTCTGTCCCGAGGAGAGTGCTGCCGAAGCAGCCCTCGCCGGAATAGAGCCCGTGCCTCTCAAGCATCTGGCGGAGGCCGTCGCCTGCCTCCGCGGTGAGCGGGCGCCGCCCGAATACATCCCGCGAGACGGCCATCCCCCGCAGGCTGACGGACCGGACCTGGCCGACGTGCGCGGTCAGGAGCGTGCCCGCAGGGCGCTCGAGCTGGCCGCGGCTGGCCGGCACAACCTCCTGCTCGCCGGTCCACCCGGCACTGGAAAGACAATGCTCGCAAGGCGGCTGCCTGGCCTCCTGCCAGATCTCGAGGAGGCACAGGCCCTGGAAGTGACCCGGATCCACTCCGTTGCCGGACTGCTTCACCCTGAGCGGCCACTCGTCTCTCGCCCGCCGTTCCGGGCACCCCACCACAGCGCATCGACGGCTGCCGTCGTGGGGGGAGGAACAGGCCCGCGTCCCGGCGAGGCGAGCCTCGCCCACCACGGCGTGCTCTTTCTCGACGAGATGGCGGAGTTCGCTCGCCCGGCTCTCGAGGCCCTCCGGCAGCCTGTCGAGGACGGAGTCGTCAGCATCGCGCGTGCCAGCGGGCAGGCCCTGTTTCCCGCGCGCTTCCAGCTCGTCGCAGCCATGAACCTGTGCCCATGCGGCGCGCGTGGCGATCCGTCGCGTGAGTGTTCCTGCTCCCACCAGCGTCTGGCGGCCTTTCGGGACAAGCTCTCGCACGCGCTGCTCGACCGCTTCGACCTCGTGGTGACGGTGCCGCGCCCGCGGGCGTCCGAGCTCTCGGCCCTTCCGGGCGAGGGGTCCGCGCCCGTGCGCGGTCGGGTGGAGGCGGCTTGCGCGCGCCTTCGCGCTAGCTCACTCGCGCGCTCGGACGAAGCGAGCCTGCTGCTCGACAGAGCCGTGGAGCGGCTTCCTCTCTCGGGTCGAGGCCGGGCGCGCGTCGCGCGTGTAGCGCGGACTGCCGCCGCGCTGGCCGGAGCGGACCGTGTGTCTCCGGAGCACATCTCAGAAGCCCTCGCCTATCGCTCCCCTCGGGAACTGGAGGCACGGTGAACGAGCTTCGCCTGGCGGCGTTCGCAGCCGAGACCGGCTCGCACGTCGTGGCGGAGCCACGGGGAGAAGCATTCGCCCGCTTCCGCAGAGAGTTCGATGGCCGCTCGTACTCGGCATCCCTCGAACGGGCTGGCCTTCGCTTTCTGGCGCGCTCCAGTGCTGACTTTCCGCCGCTGCTACGCGCCGTCCATGACCCGCCGGTTGGACTGTTCGTGCGCGGCTCGGCGCCGATCGACCTTCTCTCGCGTCCCGCGGTCGCGATCGTGGGAGCCCGCTCTTGCTCGACCTACGGGGCACACGTGGCCCGCATGCTCGGACGCGAGCTCGCCGCTGCCGGGCTCGTGATCGTGAGCGGTCTCGCCCGCGGCATCGACGGTGAGGCTCACAGGGGGGCCCTCGAGGCGAGCGGGGCGACGGTCGCCGTCCTCGGCTGCGGAGTCGACCGTGACTACCCGGCCTCGCATGCGCGGCTGGCCGCGGACGTCGCGAAGAGCGGCGCGGTCGTGTCCGAGTACGCCCGGGGGGTCGAGCCGGCTCCATGGAGGTTTCCGGCCCGCAACCGGATCATCGCGGGCCTCGCCGAGGCCGCCGTCGTGGTCGAAGCCCGAGAGCGGAGCGGCGCGCTGATCACCGCCGACTTCGCGCTGGAGGAGGGAAGAGACGTGTTCGCGGTTCCGGGCGAGATCACCTCCGCGCTTTCGGCCGGGACGAACCGCTTGCTTCAGCTGGGCGCCGCCCCGTTGACGAGGGCCGAGGACGTGCTGGAGCTCTTCGGCCTCGGCAGGCGCGAGCCGGTGCCCATCGACGTGGGAGCCGCGGCCGTCGGCGTGCTCGCGGCGCTCCGCGACGCGCCTGCAAGCGCCGACGCGCTGGCTCGCTCGACCGGCCTGGGGGCAGCCGAGCTGAGCGCAGCACTGACCGAGCTGGAGCTTGCGGGGGTCGCGTGCCAGGGCGAGGGGGTGTACCGCGCGGTCGGGTAGGCGACGTAGCATCCCGAGCGATGACGGCACCATTCTGGCTGGACGAGCGGCATGAGTCGCCGGGTCGGGTAGGGCTCGCCGGCGAGCCGGACGTGGTGGTGATCGGCGGCGGCGTTACGGGATGCGCAGCTGCGCTCGCACTGGCACGCGGCGGCCTCCGCGTGCGCCTCCACGAAGCGCGGACGGTCGCGAGCGGGGCGAGCGGCCGGAACGGCGGCTTCGCCCTACGCGGAGGTGCGATGCCGTACGACGTGGCCCGCCGCGAGCTCGGCGCACACGAGGCCCGATCGCTCTGGCTGCTGACGCAGCGTTCTCTCGTGCGCATGCAAGAGCTCGCGGGCGACGCCTTTCGGCGCACGGGCAGCCTGCGCCTGGCCGCAGACGAGCGCGAGCGCACCGAGCTGGAGGCCGAGTACGAGGCGCTCCGCGGCGACGGGTTCGCGGTCGCGTGGTTCTCGCGCCTCGACGGGCCTCTGGCGAACCGTTTCTTCGGAGCGATGCGCCATCCGGGCGACGGGTCGCTTCAGCCTGGACGCTGGGTCCGCCGGCTCGGAGCGCTCGCTGCGAGGGAGGGAGTCGAGATCGTCGAGCTCAGCCGGGTGGAGCGTCTTTCCGACTTGACCGCCCCGAAGATCCTGATCGCGACCGACGGATACACGGCCGGCCTCATTCCGGAGCTCGACGCTGCGGTTCGCCCGACCCGGGGTCAGGTCGTCGCAACCGAGCCGCTGCCCCGGCGCCTGTTCGGGTGCCCGCACTACGCCCGCAGGGGGTATGACTACTGGCAGCAGACACCCGACGGACGGCTCGTGCTCGGAGGTTGGCGTGACGCGAACGTCGAAGCCGAGTACACGGCCGAGGAGGCCGTCACGCCCGTGGTTCAGGGGAGAATCGAGGCGTTCGCCCGGGACCTGCTCGGCTTCGCGCCGCGGATCACCCATCGCTGGGCGGGCATCTTCGGCGGCACCGACGACCGCCTGCCGCTCGCCGGAAGGTGGCCTGGCGACGAGCGCGTCTGGGTCGCCTGCGGGTACTCGGGCCACGGCAACGTGCTAGGGCTTGCGTGCGGCGAGCTCGTCGCCGAGGCGATCCTCGGCCGTTCCGCGCCCGAGCTCGAGCTGTTCGATCCCGGCCGGCTACTCGGCGAAGTCAGCCCAGACCGGAAAGTGGTCTGAGGCCGCCCGCGTTCTCGCCGTTGCGACGACGTCGCAGCCGCGAAGACCGACGGCAAGCTCCGGAGACGAGAAGACGTAATCGAGCCGCAGGAACGGCGCGGCTGAGCGGTAGGTGAAGCCGGGCTTGGCGGGATGCGCCGTGCGGTAGCAGTCGACGTAACCGGCTTCGAGAATCAGTCCGACCGTGCGTCGCGCAGAGCCGTCGACCGCGTCGCCGCGCAGTGATTCACCAGCTGGCGGCTGGCCGACCGGGTCACCCGGGCCAAGAGCGTTGAGGTCGCCGGCGAGAACATGCGGCCGGCCGGCGCACTCGCGGAGAACACTGAGAACCGATGGAACCTCGTCGACCGGGTGCCACCCGTCGTGGCTCGACGCGAGGTGGGTCGAGAACACTGTGACCCGGGACCGCCTCAAGCGAACCTCGACCTCGAGCAGTGTCTTCGCCAGTGTCGGGAGCCGGTGGTTCTCCCAGCGCACGACTGGAAGCCGGCTGAGGCAGGCGAGGTGGAACCCATTGTTCGCCTCGCCGATGACGAGTCTCAAGCCAAGCCGCTCGGCGAGCACCGCCGCGTTGTCTGGATCGCTCGCCTCGGCGAGCACGACGATGTCAAGATCCTGAGGGCGAATGACGGCCGCAAGCTTCTGCAGGCGTCCGGCACCGCCCTCCCGGATGTTGTAGGTGAGGACGCGCACGGCGCGGCTACAGCTCGAGCCGGGGTAGGTCGCGCCGCTCGTCGACCCCCTCGAGTGCGGCGAGGGCGACTGCGAGATCCTGGATCGCGAGGCCGGTCGAGTCGAAGCCGGTGATCTCGGCGTCGCTCGTCCGGCCGGCTGCTTCGCCGGCGAGAACGTGGCCAAGCTCGGCGACGTCCTCGCGGCCGAGGACGCCGGCCTGCACGGCGTGGACGAGCTCGCCATTATGGCTCGCCTGCTCCCAGTCATCGCAGAAGACGCGGATGCGCTCGAGCTCTGCGACCGCGATCTCGGCTTTCCCCGGCCCGTCGGCGCCCATCAGGCTGACGTGTTGGCCGGGTCGCAGCGAGCCAGCCTCGAAGACGAGCTCGTGGCCGGGGGTGACGGTCGCCACCACGTCCGCTGCGAGCGCCTCTTCCCGGCTCGAGGCAACGGTTGCGCCGAGCTCGTCGGCTGCTGCCTGCGCGCGACCTGCGTCAACGTCCCAGAGAGCGACGTCTCGGCCGCGGGCCAGGAATGTCCGCGCGGTGGCCCTTCCGTTCACGCCTGCCCCGATCACCGCGGCCGGGCCCGCGTCCGGCCGGGCCAGAGTCTCGGCCGCGAGAACCGCGGCCGCTCCCGTCCGGAGCGCGGTCACGGCCGCCGCGTCGAGGATGGCGCGCGGCACTCCGTTCGAGGCGTCGGACACGAGTACGAGCCCCATCACGGTTGGCAGGCCGCGCTCGGGGTTGGCGGGGAACGATGTGACCCACTTGAGCAGAGCGTGCCCGCCGCCGAGCGCCGGCATCGCCCGAAAGTCCCCGGCTGGGTAGGCCGATACGTAGACCTTGGGCGGCATCTGCCACTCCCCGCGAGCGTACGCAAGGAACGCCTCGCGCACGGCCTCGACCGCTCTCGCAGGCGAGACGGCCGCCTCCACGTCGCGCCGGCCGAAGAACGGAACGTTCACGCCGCGTCCTACAGGGCCTTGACGCCCTCGACGAGCCGCGCCACCCCGTCGCGAGCGTCGGCGAAGAGCATCGCCGTTTTCGGGTCGCGGTAGAGCGGGTTGTCGATGCCGGCGAAGCCGGGGCTCATGCTGCGCTTGATCACGACGACGTTCTGCGCGCGGTCGACGTCCAAGATCGGCATCCCGTAGATCGGGCTGCCGGCCTGGTTGCGCGCGGCCGGGTTCGTCACGTCGTTCGCCCCGATCACGAGGGCGACGTCGGCCTGGGGGAAGTCGGGGTTGATCTGCTCCATCTCGAACAGCTGGTCGTACGGGACGTTCGCCTCGGCGAGCAGCACGTTCATGTGCCCGGGCATCCGGCCGGCGACCGGATGGATCGCGTAGCTGACCTCGACGCCGCGCCGCTGCAGCTCGTCCGCGAGCTTGCGCACGTCGTGCTGAGCCTGGGCTACCGCCATCCCGTACCCGGGCACGACGATCACGCGGCGCGCGTAGGCGAGCATGACGGCGACGTCCTCCGCCGTCGCCGAGCGAACTTCACCATCGGCGGCCGCGAGCGCTTCCGGCGCGAGCACCGCCGATCCGAACGCTCCGAACAGGACGTTCGTGATCGAGCGGCCCATCG
>JBBRYW010000044.1:0-20315 GCA_038237235.1 Gaiellales bacterium | reverse complement strand
GGATTCGATGATTCATTGGGCGGCCACCCGAAGCTGCTGCGGAGCGGGCGCAAGTCAAAGTGGGCGCCCCTGCGGCCATCCCGGGCGCGGAGCGCGCTCGCTCGAGCGGCCGCCCATCAAGATGGCGACACGGACTCGATCCGTCATCGGGCGGCCACCCGCAGCTCAGGCGGAGCAGGCGCCCGACGAAGTAAGCGTCCCTGCGGCCATCCCGGGCGCGGAGCGCGCTTCGTCATGGCGTGCCGGGCGGCGGTGGCGGCGGAGTCGGAGGCGAGGTTGGTGGCGCCGTCGGCGGGCGGGCCGGCGGCGGCGCCGGCGGGGGTGGAGTCGCAGGAGGTGATGGCTGGGGCCTAGGAGAGGGAGGCGGCACCGCCGTCGAGGTCGTCGGCGGTGGCGAAGGCGGCGGCGTCTTCCCGCTCAGCCGCGCGACGATGATGGTCACGGGGGCGCCCGGCTTCGCCTGACTCCCGCCGAAGGGAGTCTGATCCACGACGATGCCGTCCTGCGCCGGGTCGGTCGTGTCTTGACGTTGAATCCGCGCCCTGAAGCCAGAGTTCTCGAGCGTCGCCTGCGCGGTGTCCTGGTCGAGCCCGGTGACGTCGGGCACCGTTGTCGTCTTGGCTCCCTTCGACACTTCGAGAACGACGGTCGCGCCCCGCGGCTGCAGCGTGTTGCCGCCAGGACTCTGCCCGACGACGATCCCCTGTAGCTGCCCCGAGTCGACGTCCTTGCGCAGAACCGCAAACCCTGCCGCAGCGAGCTCCGCACTCCCCGACTCGAACGACTGCCCGATCACCGGCGGAACGACGACGGGCTTGGTGCCCTTCGATACGTTGATGCGAACAGCGATGCCCTGCAGGACCGTCTCGCCCGCCTGCGGATGCTGGCCGACCACAGTGTCTCGCGGCTTGTCGGAGAACACGTCGACCACGTTCGCCTTCAGATGCTTGTCGGCGAGGAGCGACTGGGCGGTCGCCAACGACTCTCCGACGAGGTCGGGAACCTCGGATCTCGGTTTCCCCTTCGAGAGGTAGATCGTGACCCGGTTTCCCTTGTTCGTCCGCTCACCCGCCTCGGGCCTCTGGTCGAACACGATCCCCCGCTGGGTCTCGCTGTTGAACTGCCGTACGACGACGGGCTTCAGGCCAAGATCCTTGAGCTTCTGGACGGCCGTCGGCCCTGGGAGGCTGACGAGGAGTGGAACCGAGACGGGCTTCGTCTGGTTCAGCTGATGCTGCAGCTGCTGATACGCGTACCAGCCGACGAGGCCGGCCGCGGCCAGGAGCAGGAGCGCGAGGAGCCACGGCCAGAAGGGCCGCCGGCGCCGGCGCACCGGTGCCTCGTATTCGTAATAGGTGGAGGCCGGGTACGACTGTTTACCCACCACGGGAGCCCGGGAGATCGTGGTCGCTTCGATTCCGGCCCCCGAGAGGACGGCGGTCGCGGCGTCGGCGGTCTCCTCGCTCACCATGAGTCCACGCTCGACCCGTGCGAGGTCGGCGTCCATCTCGTCCGCCGAGCCGTAGCGCTCGTCAGCGGTCTTCGCGAGAGCCCGCAGCACCACGAGGTCGAGCTCACGCGGCACGTCGGGCCGCTTCCGGGAGGGTGGCTCGGGAATGGCCGAGAGGTGCTTCATCGCGACCTCGACCGGGGTGCCGCCCGAGAAGGGGACGACGCCGGTCAAGAGCTCGTACAGGACGATGCCCAGCGAGTAGATGTCGGACCGCTGATCGACGTCGGCGCCCCGTGCCTGCTCGGGCGAGAGATACTGCGCCGTGCCGATGATCGCTCCGGCCTCGGTCATCTGGCTCGGGCCGGCGCGCGCGATGCCGAAGTCGGTCACTTTGAGGCGCCCCTCCGGGCCGACCAGCAGGTTGTGCGGCTTGATGTCGCGGTGGACGATGCCGTGCCGGTGCGCGTAGCGCAGGGCGGCGAGGATCTGACGCGCGTAGGAGATCGCAATCGGTACCGGGAGCGTGTCCCGGACGATCAGCTCCTTGAGGGAGCGGCCGTCCATGAACTCCATGGCGATGTAGTAGGTGCCCTGCGTCTCGCCTCGGTCGTAGATCGAGACGACATTCGGGTGAGAGAGGCTGGCCGCGTTCTTCGCCTCGCGCCGGAACCGCTCGACGAACAGCTCGTCGTCCGCGTGGCGCTCGTTCAGGATCTTGATCGCGACCCGACGCCCCAGCTCCTGGTCCTCGGCGAGGTAGACGTCGGCCATCCCTCCGCTGCCGAGCTTGCGCAGCACCCGGTAGCGCCCGTGCAGCAGCGTGTTCAGCAACGTGTCGGTGGCTGCCATTATCGCCCGGAGTTCGACCCCACCCCTAGCAGGGCCTCCATGACGGTCTTGGCGATCGGAGCGGCCGTGGTGCCGCCCGTCGCGCCCCCGCGCTGGTTCTCGAGCATGACCGCGATCGCGACGCGGGGATGATCCGCCGGCGCGAACGCGATGAACGAGGTCTCGTTGATTCCCGGCACCCCCGTCTCGCCCGTGCCGGTCTTGCCCGCTATCCGAACACCCGGGATCTGCGCAGCGGTGCCGGTGCCACCCGTGACTACGGCCTCCATCATCTGGGTCAGCTCCGTCGCCGTCTCCGGCTTGATCGCGCGATCCAGCTCCTCCGGCTTCGTTCTCGTCACGGTACCGCCTCCGGGGGACTCGATCCGCTCGACCACGTGGGGCCTCATCACGACGCCCCCGTTCGCCACCGCCGCCGCGACCATCGCCATCTGCAGCGGGGTCACCTGAAGATGCTCTTGCCCGAAGGCGAGCCGGCCGGGATCCACCTGGAAGGGGGTCTTTGGGTAGAAGAGGCGGTTATTCCGGTAGAGGCCGCTCGTCGCGCGCTCCTCGGGTGGAGTCTCGAGTGGCGGCTTCGAGTAGAAGCCGAAGCGCTTCGCATAGTCGAGGATGACCAGCGGCCCGAGCTGCTTGCCGATGTCGCAGAAGACGGCGTTGATCGAGTGCTGCAGTGCGGTCGTGAAGTTGACGGTGCCGAACTTCTCCGGGCCGTTCTGGTCAGCGTAGTTGGACACGTGCTTGCCGTACTCGACGCAGTAGCCGGGGTCGTTGAAGCTCGAGCCGGGCGTGAACTTCCCCGTATCCAGCGCAGCCGCAGCGGTGACCACCTTGAATGTCGAGCCGGGCACGTAGTGGCCACTGATCGCCCGGTTGACGAGGGCGCCGCAACGCCCTCCCGCAGCCGCTGCCTGGTTGAAGTGACGCTCGATCAGGTTCGGGTCGTACGTCGGCGACGAGGCGGCGACGAGTAATCGTCCAGTCCGCGGCTGTAGCGCCACGACGGCGCCACAGTTCGACCCGAGCGCGCGTTGCGCCACGCGTTGCGCGTGTGGGTTGACCGTCAGGATGACGTTGTTGCCCTTGACGGTCGTGCCCTTGAGCTTGTCCACGGCGGTGGAGACCACGGTGCTCAGGTTCGAGTTCGCTCCCGTCAAGTAGTCGTTCAACGACTGCTCGAGTCCCGCGCGCGAGCGAACCTGGGTCGAGTAGCCCACGATGTGGGCGGCGAGGCCGTGCGAGGGGTAGCGGCGAAAGTAGAGCGTGTTGCCCTTGACGCGCTTGCGGACGTTCGCGGCGAGCAGCGTCTTGCCGTCCCCGGCGTAGATCCTGCCGCGCCGGATGCTGAACTGCGCCACCCGCTGGATCGCATTGTCCTGCTTGTCCTCGAGGCCGGCGACCGCCCAGGTCTGCCAGTACGTCGTCGCCGCGACGAGTGAGACGAGGAGGGCCAGCGCGGCTAGCGAGAGGCGGGAGATCTGCGGGTTCAAGCCCGTTCCTCGTTCGCCCGGCTCGATACGAGCAGCAGGAGCGCAAGCAGGATGAAGTTCGCGACAACGCTCGACCCCCCGTAGCTGACGAACGGGAGCGTGATGCCGGTCAGGGGAATCAGGCGCAGGATCCCGCCGACGATGATGAAGGTCTGCAGGGCGAAGGCGAACGTGAGTCCGGTGGCAAGCAGCTTCGAGAAGCCGTCGTCGATCAGGAGCGCGATTCGGAAACCCCGGATGACGAACACCATGTAGAGCAGGAGCAGCGCCGCCGCGCCGATCAGACCGAGCTCCTGCGCGAGCGCCGAGTAGATGAAGTCGGTATTGAGGTAGGGGATCAGCTGGTGTCCGTCGGTCGTGGTGAAGGTGCCGCGGCCGAGACCGGTACCGCCGAAGTGACCGTTCGCGATCGAGTAGAAGGACTTCACGAGCTGGAGGCTCTGACACTCCTGGCGGACGTGCAGGCGTCCGTCGAGCGGACAGAAGACCTTCGCCGTCGTCCACGGGTGCAGCCAGATCGTGACCCGGTCGCGCACGTGCGCCGAGATGTGGTAGACGCCGGCCGCGCCGGCCGCGAAGAGCGCGAGGCCCGCGGCGACGTAGGCAAGCCGTCCGGTCGCCACGTACAGCATCGCGAGGAAGACCGCGAAGTAGAGCAGGCCGCTGCCGAGGTCGTTCGTCTCGACGAGCACGAGCATCGCGCCGCCCCAGATCAAGAGCAGCGGACCGAGGTCCTTCGGTCGGCCCTGCGCCAGCAGCTCCCGCTTCTCGCGCAGGTAGCCCGCGAGGAAGACGATGAGCATGATCTTCGCGATCTCCCCCGGCTGGAACTGGATGGGGCCGAAGCGCACCCAGAGGCGGGCGCCGTTCACCGTCGTGCCGACGCCCGGCAGCGCCGGCAGCAGGAGCAGGCCGATGGCCGAGACACCAAGCAGGTATTTGTAGTTCTCGAGCCGCCGGTAGTCCCAGCGCAGCGCGAAGAGGGCGACGCCGAAGAGGGCGACGCCGACGACGACCCACATGCCCTGGCGGAACGCGTCGCGCTGGCCGAGGTTGTAGATCTCCGTGACGCCTACGGCGCTCAGCAGGCCGGCGATCGGCAGGAGGTACGGGTCGGCCGAGCGCACGTAGAGGCGCGCGACGACGTGCGCGAACAGGTAGAGCGCGAAGAAGATCGCGGCGTACGAGAGCGATCCCGTCGAGACCTCCGCCTTCTTCGCGATGTAGACGCTCGCGAAGCCCATGGCGGTCAGGACCCCGACGACGACGAGGCTCAGGAGCTCGCGGTTGCGCAGTGAAAGCCGGCCGGGCTGCGCTGCCGCCGCGGGCGAGCTCACCGGACGACCTGCTGCTCGTAGGCCTTGAGCGTCGCCAGCGCTGAGCCGTTGCTTCGAAGATGGTGGTCGAACAGACGCCGTCGCTCGGCGCGCGTCAGCTGCGCCGCGAGCAGCGGGCTCACGTAGACGGCCCGGTAGAGGCGGATCCCGCGCGCAATGTCGTAAGGAAGGCCCTGGTAGACGGCGACATGCCCGCTCTTGTCGGCGCCGATGAAGTGCGCGCGCGAGAGGCCCCAGATACCCGCGACGGCGACGGCGGCTAGCACGAGGAGCGCTGCGAGCACGAGCAGCGAGCCGCGGCGACGCCGGCGACCGCGAACACGCGAGGCAGCCGGCACTCCGTCGAGAGCCGGAATGTCGTCGGACTCGGTCAAGGTGTCCTCGTCGACCTCGTCCCGGGCATCTTCGTCCCGGAGTGTCGACGTGACGTCGACGACAGTCGTCCCCGCGCTTTCGGCGCCCGTGATCTCGAAGGCGACGACGGTGATGTTGTCCGTGCCACCGCCCTGGTTTGCCGCACGCACCAGCGCCTCGGCGGCCGCGTTCAGGTCGCGGCGATTCTCCTGCACGATCTCCAGGATCTCGCCATCGCTGACCATGTCGGTCAGCCCGTCCGTCGCGAGCAGGAAGACATCGCCCGAGCGCGCCTCGACCGAAAAGGTGTCGACGTCGACGTCGGGATCGGTCCCGACAGCACGCGTTATCAGCGAGCGCTGCGGGTGCGACTCGGCCTCCTCCGGCGAGAGCTTGCCGTCTCGCATCAGCTCGGCGACGAGCGAGTGATCCTGCGTGACCTGGTCGAGTTGACCGTCTCGGACGAGGTACGCGCGCGAGTCGCCGACGTGGCCGATCGAAACCAGGCCGTTCTCGACGATAGCCACTGTCATCGTCGTGCCCATTCCCGACACGGCCTCGTCCTGGCTCGAGCGAGCGTAGACCCGCCGGTTCGCCTCCTGGATCAGTCGGACGACGCGCTCCTCGGCCGGCTGTGGGCTCGAGGCCGGTTCCTCACGCAGCGGGGCGGCTGCGAGGCGTGATGCGAGCTCACCTGCCAGCGCGCCGCCGACCCCGTCGGCGACGGCGAAGAGCGGCGGCTTGCAGACGTAGGCGTCCTCGTTGTTCCGCCGCCTGCGCCCGGTGTCCGAGACCCCCGCGACCCGTCCGAGCCTCATCGGTCGAACCGAAGCTCGGTCTCGCCGATCCGGACGAGGTCACCCTTCGCTAGCTTGCGCGGGCGGGTCACCTTCGCGCCATTCACGAAGGTGCCGTTCGTCGAGCCGGCGTCCTCGATCCACACGCCGTCGCGTCGTGGCTGAAAGCGTGCGTGACGGGCTGAGACGAAGCCGTCCTCGACGAGCTCGATGTCGTTCTCGGAGCTGCGCCCGACGGTGAGCGGCGTGGCGTTCAGGAGTTCCTCACGTCCGGACGCGAGCGTGGGGCTCCGCGTCACGACGAGGCGCCCGGACCGGCCCTCCTCCGACCGGCGGCCCGGCTGGTGGGGCGCGAGCACGAAGCTCTCCTGGGGCAGGCGAACGTCCCGGCTCGCCGTTCGCACGATCCGCCAGATGAAGAGGTAGAGGAGAACGAGAAAGGCGATCTTGAGCACGAGCAGGGCTTCTTCGACCGAGACCGAGCTCATAGGGCAACCTCGTGAGGCTCATGCGGAGCGGGCGACCGACGACCGCGGTTGTCGCTCCGGCGATCCCGGACGCGTAGCGTGGCCTCGAGCCCATTTCGGAATGACCGTGCTGTTCGCACTGTCCCTCCTTGCCCCCTTTGCCAGCGGTGCCCCACGAGCGCTATGGCGGTCGCGCTCACCCGGGCACTTCCCGGTTGAACGTCAGCTCGCTCGCCCCGATCACGATGGTGTCACCTGGCTGCAGCTTCGCGCGCTTCAGCTTGCGCCCGTTCACCTCCATCCCGTTCGTCGAGTCGAGGTCGACCAGCCAGTAGGTCGCCCCTTCCTGGCGGACCTCCGCATGGCGCCGCGAGACGTTCGGATCGGAGAGCTGGATGTCGCAGTCCTTCGAGCGTCCGATCACCGCGCGCCGCTTGTCCAGCTCGTGCGCGGCTCCGTCCACGCTCAGCGTCACGACCTCACGCTCCATGCCGAGCTCCTCGGGCGAGATGGCCTCGGTCGCCGCTGGCTTCGGCTTGTAGATCATCGTGGCGCCGGGCTCCAGCTGCGAGCGCGGCTCGTCGGGTTCTCGTTCCGGGCGCTCCGTTCGCACCATCCGCGTTGCGATCCCGAATTCGCCTTTGCCGAGGTCGGCGTCATCGTTCAACACGACCTTGGGCGCGGAGAGAATCGCGTAACTCTCTCGGCGAGCGTGCTCGCCGAGGTACTCCTCGAGCTCGCTGATGAGCGAGTCCTCGTAGCCCGAGAATTGCTCGCGATCAGAAGGCGAGAGGTAGACGCTGTACTCGTTCGGCACATAGACGCGGGACACCGAGATCGTCTTGTGGTCGTCCATTTCGTTGGCCAGCCTGCGCGCGAGCTCGACCGGCTGGACGTGTGTCCGAAAGGCGCGTCCGAACACACCTTCAAACAGGCCTTCGATCTTCTGCTCGATGTTTCGAAGGACGCTCATGCAGGGCGCTTTCCCTCCTGCGTCCGAGTGTAACGCCGGAGGCTTACGGCCCTGCCAGGAGATCCCGCCGCTCGACCTCGAGCGCGAGCCCGGTCAGGAGCCCCGCTATGGCCAACGGAAGACCCACAGGGTGCGGTGCGGGGAGCAGTGCGGTGACGGCGAGCGCTCCGCCGGCGAGGACGCTCGCCCAGAGCGCGCGCCGGCGTAGGAAGGGGAGGGCCGCGGCCACCGCGCCGACCACAAGCGCTTTGCAGGCAAAAGCGGGATGGAGGGCTGCAGCGTGCAGCAGGGCCGACGCGGCGGTCAGCGGATCTCCGGTTGCGTGCAGGTCGAGCCGGCGCGGCGCGGCCTCGCCGGTCAACGGTAGCGAGCCTTGTTGGAAGGCGCTCACCACTCCGCCTGCGACAACGGCTGTCGCGCCGAGTGCGAACCGCCGCACCATGCTTCCGACGCGCAGCAGCACGATCGGAACGAGCCCAAGCGCGAATACAGCCCCGAGAAGCGGCCCGACGACGAAGGCCGGCCCCGAGCGGGGATCACGGAAGAAGAGCCCAAGCCAGGCTCCCGCGATCAACGCATAGACGAGCGCGAGGCCGGCGGAGACGTTTCCAAGCGGAAGGAAAGGGACCGCCAGGGCGAACGCGAGACCGGTGCCGGGCGTGATCAGCGCGAGGGCTGCGGCGCAGGCGGCGAGAAGCGCTGGCCAGCCGGCGGGGTAGAACGGCAGCGCAGAGGCTCCGAAGCCGGCGAGGATCGCCACGAGGAGGGAGGGCGCGAGCCGCGCGGCGAGTGGCCGGAAGGGAACTGTTCCCGCCAGTCGGGTGAGGTCGATCCGCCAGGGAGCTGCCGAGACGTCGCGGGGCTGGGCGCGCGCCTTTGGCTGACGGAGCGCCCGGGCGAGCCCGATGGCGGTTGGGCGACGAGCGGGGTCGCGCGTGAGGGCTCGATCGACCGCCGCGATGATGCGCCGCGGCAAGTCAGGTCGGGCCGTCGCCAGTGGCGGGGCCCCGGACGCGATCCGCCTGGCCGTCTCGACGAGCGAGCCTCCTGCGAACGGGTGCCGTCCGGCGAGCGCTTCCCACAGCATGACGCCGACTGACCACACGTCGCTCGCGGCCGAGCCGGGGTCGCCCTTCAGCCGCTCGGGCGCGATGTACGCCAGTGTGCCCGGCACGTCGCCGGTGGCGGTCAAAGCCTCCGCGTCCGAAAGCTGCGCCAGGCCGAAGTCGAGCAGTCGCACGGAGACGCCGGATCCCTCAGCGAGCAGGACGTTCGCCGGCTTCACGTCGCGGTGGACGATTCCCTTCGCGTGGGCGTGAGCGAGTCCGTCCAGAACCTGGGCCGCGGCTTCAACCGCCTCCGGCTCCGACAGCTCGCCGCGACGCATCGCGTCCCGCAGTGTGCGCCCAGGCACGTACTCGTAGGCGATATAGACGTGCCCGTCGTCGCTCGCGAGCTCGAGCGCCCTTTGGCAGCGCACGTGGCGAAGCCGCACCGCCGCCGCCGCCTCTCGCTCCGCTCGGGGCCCCGCCTTACCGTCGCGCGCGACGATCTTGAGCGCGACCTCGCGGTCACCGACCTCATCGTGCGCGAGCCAGACCGAGCCCGATCCGCCACTTCCGAGCGGGCGCAGCGGGCGATAGCGGTCGAGCACGCGCCCATGCGAGGAGAGAGCGTCTGCGGCGACCGCCATTGACCCTTCCTGTTTGCCGCCGGCGGGCGGAATCCTCCGCGTGAGGGAAACCTGAGCGCGGCTCGAGGTGGGTCGGTCCTCGATCACCTAGCCGCTGCTCCCGTGAGGCCCGTCCGCCAGCGCCGGCCGAGTAAGGCGATACAGTGAGCGCGCCGCCTGCCCCTTGAGGACGACGTGAGCGATAAAGATATCGAGTTCGATTTTTTCGAGGAGCCTTCGACGCGGGAGTCGGCCGCCGTCGAGCGCCCCGCGGCGCGCCGCGGCCCTCGACGGCCGACCGGTCCCCCGTCAGGCATCACCCCCCTCCTTCGGCTCGTCGGGCTGATCGCGTTCGCGATCTTGCTCGTCGTCCTGCTCGTCTTCTGGGTCCAGAGCTGCCGGGGAGCGAGCAAGAAGAGCACGTACTCGAGCTACATGGATCGCGCAAGCAGTGTGGCCGCCGACTCGGCCAGCATCGGCAAGCAGCTGAACACGCTGCTGACGACCAGGGGCCTGAAGCAGGTCGACCTCCAGACCAGGCTCAACGGGCTTGCCCAGCAGCAGCAGCAGATCGTGAACACCGCCGAGTCGATCGACCCGCCGGGGCGTCTACGCTCGCAGCACCAGGATCTCGTCGAGGCGCTGCAGTTTCGCGTCAGCGGCGTGCGCGGGCTCGCGGACGCCTTCCAGCGCACTGCGACGCTCAAGGACGCCGACATGGCGGGCAAGCTGCTCGCTGCCCAGGCGAAGCGGCTCGACACGAGTGACGTCGTCTGGGACGATCGCTTCAAGGATCCGGCCAAGGACGTACTCCACGCAGAGAACATCGGCGGCGTGCGTGTGCCCGACTCGAACTTCGTCAAGAACCCGGAGCTTGCAACAGCCGCCTCCATGAAGGCGGTGTGGGAGCGGATTCGCGGATCAGGCGTGGCGAAACCGACATCCGGAGGGGTCCATGGAACGGGTATCGAATCGGTGAAGGTGCTCCCCTCGGGCCAGGAGTTGACGGCGGGCTCCTCGACGACGATCGTCGTGAAGCCCGACCTTGCCTTCGAGGTGGCCGTGAAGAACTCCGGCGACTCTCAGGAGGTCTCGATCCCGGTCACGCTGACCATTCAGAAGACGCCGAGGCCGATCGTCCGGGCCGAGAAGATCGACTTCATCAACCCCGGGGAGACGAAGGTGGTCACTTTCCGCGATCTCGGCCAGCCACCGTTCGGCAACAAGACGTCGGTCGCGATCGACGTCAAGGCGCTGCCGAACGAGAAGAGCAAGGAGAACAACTCGGCCGAGTACCCCGTCTTCTTCTCGTTTACGAACCCTTAGCGCCCCGTTCCAGAAGTGCGGCGCGCCCCGGCACCTCGTAAAGCGGCGCCGGGCGGCGTGCTCGGTCGCGCCCAGATGACCCATATGAACGCTCCCTGCGTCCTTGCCCGGCTTGCTTTTCGCGCGCCGGGATCATCACCGAGCTTCTGGAACGGAGCACTGGCTCGCCCGGGCGGAGCGTGTCTAGGATGGCGGTCGGGATGAGCCTCTCCGCGTCGAGCGCCGGCTGGATCGCGATGGCCGCCTTTGCCGTCGCAGTTCTTGCGCTGGCCGTGCTCATCCTTCTCTGGCGTGAGCTGCGGCGTATTCGTGCTGGTCAACTCGTCTTACTCGGTGGCGGCACGGGAGACCTCGTCGACTTCGCGGTCTCGCTCCAGGGGCGGATCGACGACCTGCACCGGGCGGTCGACGAGGTCGCAGCCGGGCTGGCCCGCGTCGACCGTCGCGTCGACGACTGCCTCACGAACACGTCGATTGTCCGCTACGACGCATTCACGGACACGGGCGGACACCAGTCCGCGTCCCTCGCGTTCCTCGATGCGGCACGCTCGGGCATCATCGTGAGCGCGATCCAGGGGCGGGACTACGCCCGCATCTACATGAAGGAGCTTGATCGCGGTAAGCCCTCGGTCGCCCTATCGCCCGAGGAGCAGGAGGCCGTGGAACGAGCAATGGCGAGATAGCCGGGGGTCACGTCCCGGTGACCCGGCTGCAGTGGTCGGCGTCGGGACGCCCGGTTGCTAAATTCCCGCTACGTGGAGCAGGTTCTCGTCCTGAACGCGAGCTACGAGCCGCTGAACGTCACTTCCGTTCGGCGCGCCCACGTGCTCGTGTTCAAGGGGAAGGCCGAGGTGATCGAGCAGCTCGCCCGACCCCTCCGGTCGGCGACCGACACGTACGCGTGGCCGCACGTGATCCGGCTCGTCACCTACGTGCGCGTCGCTCGCGTCGTCCAGAGGAAGATCTCGCGCCGTGCGCTCTTCGCCCGCGACGGCTGGCGTTGTGTCTACTGCGGCGAGAGCGGCCGTCTCACACTCGACCACGTCGTCCCACGGAGTCGCGGCGGTAACTCGGCCTGGGAGAACGTCGTCACTTCGTGCGCCCCCTGCAACCTCCGCAAGGGCAATCGGTTGCTGGACGAGGTTGCGATGACGCTCAGCTCACCGCCGCGACCCCCGACGCCGGTCCTCTTCATCAAGCTGGCAGCGCCGACGATTCCGACGGGCTGGCGCCCCTACCTCTCACGGCTCGAGCGGGCGGCGACCGCCGCGTAGGATGAACGCTCGACGGCCCCAGCTCTTCGCTCTCGTCGCGGTCGTGCTGGCCGTCGTGGCGCTACCCGCCTCCGCGGCCTCGCCCGGCGGCGACAACCGCATCACCGTCAGCGCCCAGGGATCGGTTCGGACGGTTCCGGACAAGAGCGACTGGACCTTTGGCGTCCTCACCACGGGGAAGAGCGCCAAGGCGACGCTCGGAGCGAATTCCACCGCGACCGGCAAGGTCATCGCAGCCGTCAAGCGCGCGGGCGTACCCGACGCGGACCTGACGACCGAGCAAGTCTCGCTCTCGCCGAGGTCCGACAACGGGGGGATCACGGGTTACGCCGCCTCGAACAGCATTCACGTCACTTTGGACGTCGCGCGTGCTGGAGGCGTCATCGACGCCGCAGTAACGGCCGGGGCAAACCAGGTCTACGGTCCCGGACTGTCCCGGGCCGAGAGCGACAAGCTCTACGACCAGGCGCTGGCAGCCGCACTCGATCGTGCGCGCGAGAAGGCACAGGCGCTCGCGGAGCGGGCCGGCCTCGTCCTCGGCCCCCCGGTCGCGATCTCCGAGCTCGGCGCGCCCGTCCCGTACGGGGACTCCGCCGCCGCCGGCGTTCCGGCCTCCGTGACCTCGGCCCCTTCACCCCCGATTCAGCCCGGAACGCGCGAGGTGACCGCCACGATCACCGTCACCTTCGCGACCTCGTAGGCGCTGCGCCGACCTCGATCGGGAGGCCGCGCGCCGACCAGTCGCCGTAGGAGCCGGCGTACAACCTCGCGTCGGGCCGGCCCGCGCCGGCGAGCGCGAGCAGGTCTGCGCAGGCGGTGACGCCCGAGCCGCAGTAGACGACGATCTCCCGGGCGGCGAGCACGTCAGCCGGAAGTTCGGCCGGCGTGGTGTACGGGAGGTTGCGGGCGCCGGGGATGCGGCCGGGCGGGTGGTCGATCGAATTCGCCTCGCCCCGAAAGCGGGCCGGCTGGCGTGCGTCGAGGACGATCAGCCCCTCCTCGCCGAGCCGGTCGGCCAGCTCGGCCGCCTCGATCGTGTCGTCCCTGCGCTCGTGTGGCTGGAGCCGTGCCGGCTCGATGGTCTCCTCGCCCGAGCGCAGCGGTCCGAGCCAGGTGGCGAGCCCGCCCGCAAGGATCGCCGTCTCTTCATGTCCAAAGTGACGGAGGAGCCACCAGAGGCGTTCTGCCCCACCCATGTTGCCGTAGGCGACGACGAAGACGCCGGTGCCGATGCCGGCCCTGCCGGCCGCGAGAGCGAAGCGACCAGCACCGGGCAGCGGGTGGCGACCAGCGCTCTCGACCGACAAGTCCGAGAGGTCTGCATCGACGTCGAGAAACGACGCGCCGGGAATGTGGCCCGCCAGGTAGAGCTCACGGCCGCGCGTCCCGTCGGCGATGTCCCAGCGGCAGTCGACGAACTGGTAGCGCACGGGAGTCGAGGTCAGCACCCTACGGGCCAGTGCTCGACGGTGAGCTCGGCCATCGGAAAGTCGTCGGGATTCCCCGTCGCAAGGCGAGCGCCCAGGCCCACCGCGGCGGCGGCAACGAGGCAGTCTGCCTGGCTAAGGGTCGTTCCGCGCGCGGCAAATTGCTGTCGCCAACGTCCGGCCAGCTCACCTTCACGGCGCGCGATCGGCGCGAGGCGGAGCCCCGCGAGCAGCCGCCGGATCGTCGCTTCTTCGGCCGGCCGGGCGCCGCGCCAGATCTCCTCGACGTTGATTGCGGAGATGCACGGAGGTCGATCGGTCCGGCTCAGCTCACCAATACGGTCGGCCGCAGGTCGGCCGCGAAGAGCATCGATCAGGACCGTGGTGTCGAGCAGGAGCAGAGCCACGTCCTGAAGCCCGGCTCACCCGACACGGCGGACGTCGCGCTGACGCTGAGCACGAACCCAGGCCCCTGGATTCGCGTCCCATTCGTGATCCGCGTCAATGGATCCGAGTGAGGCCAGGATCTCGTCCCATCGCTGCTGATCCTCGAGTGCCTGCCGAATGATCCGAGCGACGAGAGCGCTGCGTCCGCGTGCGCCGGCTCGCTGATCGAGCGCGGCGACAAGCTCGTCGTCGAGATTTATGTGCACTCTCACGCACAAACGATAGCACACAGCTGGCCCCTTGTAGCACGCCGCGGAGGATTTGAGCTTGGCGGACGGTGCTGCTAGGGTGACGGGCGCGATGTTGCTCCTCGGCTGAGTCTCGACGGCACCGCGCGCCCCACCGGTGGGGCGCGGCTTCTCTCCGTGTGCCCGTACTCACCTGATCTCTTCGAAGGAGCGACCGTATGACCCAGACTGCCGAACCAATTACCCGCGCCGCGCCGCGCGTGCCTGACGGCGTGCCCGCCGTCGAGGTCGTCGACCTGCGCAAGGAGTTCATCCGGCGCGACAAGCGCAAGGGGCGGCTGAGCCGCTTCAAGCGCCGCCGCCGCGTGCCCGCTCTCAAGGGCGTCTCGTTTCGCCTGGAGCGCGGCGAGACCGTCGCCATCCTGGGCCAGAACGGCTCAGGGAAGTCGACGCTCGTCCGCCTGCTCGCGACGCTACTCCTGCACGACGGCGGCAGCGCCCGGGTGTTCGGACATGACGTCTTCGCCGACCCGCGGGCGGTAAAGCGGCTCGTAAACCGGGTCTCGGTGGAGGCGTCGTTCTTCAAGAAGATGTCGTCCTCAGAGAACCTGAGCTACGCGGCCCGCTTCTACGGCATTCCGCCGTCGCAGACGCGCGAAAGCGTTCCCGAGATCCTGGAACGCGTCGGATTCCCCTCCAAGCGGCGCTCCGAGCCGATGGAGGCGCTTTCGCGCGGTATGCAGCAGAAGGTCTCCCTCGCGCGCGCTCTTCTGACCTCGCCGGTCCTGCTGCTGCTGGATGAGCCGACAACGGGTCTCGATCCCCGCTCCAAGCTCGAGGTGCAGGACTTCATCCGCGAGATCCGGCAAACCCACGACTCGACGATCTTGCTCTGTACGCACGATCTCGCTGAGGCGGAGGCGCTCTCCGAGCGTGTCGGCATCCTCGACCGCGGTGAGCTTCTCTGTCTGGAGCCCCCCGACGAGCTCAAACGCCGCTACGACTCGGCCACGCTCGAGGAAGCGTTCTTCGCGGCCACGGGGCGCTCCTTCGAGGAAGAGCAGGGCGACGATGAAGGCGAAGATCAAACGGAAGGAGGCGAGAGCTGATGACCGGCGCCGCAGCAACTCTTCGTCACGAGCTGATCGGGCTCAGCGGGGTGATCGAGCGGAACGCGTACCTCGTCAAGCGCTATGCGTGGTGGGAGCTCGCGTTCTTCCTCTGGTCGCTCGCCAACACGCTGTCCATCATCTTCATCGCGAAGGGCGTCCAGCACGCGGGCGGCCGGATCGACGTGAACAGGCTGACCGCGACGCTGCTGATCGGAGCGGTCATCTGGTCCTACCTCGGGATCGTGTTCGAGCTCTTGATCGAGACGGTCGCCTGGGAGCGCTGGGAGGGCACGATCGAGTACACGTTCATGTCGCCCCTAGCGCGGCCCGTTCACCTCTTCGGGACGGGCTTCTTCGCGGTCCTCTACGGCCTCGTTCGCAGCGCACTGCTCTTCGGAGCCATCACGCTCTTCTTCGACGTCAACTTCCCGGTTGCGAACTTCTTCGCGGCAATGGTCGTGCTCTCGATCGCGTCGGTGTCCTTCATCGGGATCGGAATCATGACCGCCGTCCTACCGCTCATCTCGCCCGAGAAGGGCATGCAGATGGGCTACATCGCACAGGGAACCTTGCTCGTGATCTCGGGCGTCTACTACAGCGTGGATGTCCTTCCGGGCTGGATGCAGTGGCTTTCGGTCATCTCGCCGGCGACCTACACGCTGCGCGGCATGCGCGAGGCGTTGCTGGACGGCGGGGGCATGGGGGCGATGTGGGACGAGATCTGGCCGCTCATCATCATCGGCGTCATCTCGATCCCCCTCGGGCTCGAGGTCTTCCGTCGCGGCGAGCTGCACGCGAAGCGACACGGGAAGCTCAAGCGGTCGGGATGATCACCGTTCGTCCTGTCGCGAGCGACGCTGATCTGCAGGAGTGGGTTGCCGTGAAGTGCGCCGTGGTGCCGGACGAGCCGGTGACGGCCGAGCAGTTGTGCCGCTCGCCGGCGCGCGACCGGCTGCTCATGCTGGCCGAGCTCGACGGCGAGCTTGCCGCCTGCGGCATTGCGGACCGCTCGGACGACCCGAGGCGCGGCTTCGTCGCTCCGCGTGTCCTGCCCGGGCTCCGCTGTCGCGGCGTCGGCAGCGCGCTGCTCGAGCCGCTCCTCTCTCACGTGGCACGTCTCGGGCTACGAACGGTCGGGGCTCATGTCGACGGCCGCGACCCCGCGTCTCGCGCTTTCGCGGAGCGCTTCGGCTTCCGGGAGGTAGATCGGGAGGTCGGGCAGGTGCGCGAGATCGGCCGCGAGCCGCCGCCGGAGCCCTTGCCGGGCGTGGAGGTGGTCAGCGTGGCCGAGCGCCTGATGCGGGACTGATGGAGCACGGCGACTCCGCCGACGCCGCGGAGCACGGCCTGACGGCGGTGCGGCGTGCCTGGCGCCGACGCGGCGTCGGGACGCTGCTCAAGCGGACTCAACTCGCCTGGGCCGAGGACAACGGGGTGTGCCGACTGGTCACGTGGACCCAGCGGGGCAACGAGGCGATGCGCGCGCTCAACGAGCGGCTCGGCTACGAGCTCGTTAGCGAGACTCTCACGATGCACGCGACGTTGCCGGTGAATACTCCCCTCGCCCAGGACCAGGGTGGTGCTACGCTCGGCGGCGCAGTGCCAGCCACGACCTAGATAGCGGGTTTGGCGAGGGGTCCGGTACGGATCCCTGAGCGCCGGCCTGCTCCGTTTCTGGGTCCTGTAGTTCTCACGTGACTGGAGCGTGCAAGAGATGAGAAGGCTGTCCGCGTATCCGTACTTCCTCTTCCTCGAAGGGGCGCTCTCGCTTGCTCCCTTTCTCGTTGTCGCCCTCTACTTCGTCAAGACGGTCGGGCTCGACCCGCTCCAGCTCGTTCTGGTCGGAACCGTCATGGAAACCGCGGTCCTCGTCAGCGAGGTGCCCACCGGCGTCGTCGCAGATACGTTCGGCCGGCGGCGGTCGATGCTGATCTCGTGGACGATCCAAGGTGCCGCGATCGTGCTCGTCGGCGCGGTGCCGCAGTACTGGGCTGCGCTTGCCGGTTGGGCGCTCTGGGGCTTCGGCTACACGTTCATGAGCGGCGCGTACGAGGCGTGGATCACCGATGAGGTCGGCGCTGACAAGGTCGGCCCCGTGTTTGCCCGGGGCGTGCGGGTCAGCTACGCGAGCGCTCTGGTCGGGATGCCGCTGTTCATCGGGATCGCGACGGCGACGAGCCTCCAGGTGGCCGTGATCGTGAACGGCGCGCTGACGATCGCCGTCGCGGTCGTCTCGCTGGCGCTGATGCCCGAGACCGGGTTCAGGCCGGCCCCGCGCGAGGACGGCGTCAAGCATCGCCGCGCCATGTTGACGACGGCGGCCGCGGGCGCACGACTCGTCCGCGCCCGCCCGGTTCTCCTCCTGCTTCTCTGCACGGCCCTCTTCGCCGGTGCACACACGGAAGGGTTCGACCGGCTCAAGGAGGCGTACTTCGTCCGGGTGATCGGCTTGCCGGCCTTCGGTGGACTGAGCGAGCTGTGGTGGTTCTCGATCCTTGGCAGCGGCGGTCTCGTCTTGGGCCTCGTGGCATCGGGTCTCCTCGCCAAGCGGCTCACGGCTGTCTCCCAGACGGGCATGACGCGCGCCCTCTTCGCGATCAGCGCCCTTCAGATCGTGACGCTGATCGCGTTCGGTCTGGCGACCGGATTTGCCGTCGCCGTGGCCGCCTACTGGGCGGCGGGGCTCGCGCGGTCGCTCGTCTACCCGGTCTACATGACCTGGCTCAACCAGTCGATCGACGATTCGAGCGTGCGCGCGACCGTGATCTCGATCACTGGTCAGGCAGACGCTCTCGGTCAGGTGGCGGGCGGGCCTGGCGTGGGTGCGATCGGCTCGAGTTTCGGTCTGCGCGCTGCACTCGTGGCGTCGGGGCTCGTGCTGACGCCGGCGCTGGCGCTCTACGGCCGGGCGATGCGGAACGGCGGCAAGGAGCCGGAGCTGATCGACTTGCCTCAGCTGGCCGAGGCGTAGTTCGGGCGGACGTAGGTCGGCCGGAAGCCGCTGCGGAGGACGTTGCGGTAGGACTGGCCCGTGCCGCCCTCACGAGGCACGCCCGTCTCGGTGATCAGGACGCCCAGGCCGAGCTCGCAGGCCTGCGCCACCCGGGCCGGGAGAATCGCCCCCTGCGCTCCCCGGCCGCGATGGGAGGCAAGCGTGGCCGCGAACCCGAGCCAGCCGGCCTCGCGCAGCGCGAACAGCGCACCGGCCGCCACGGGGGCCCGTCCGTCGTAGGCGACGAAGCAATGCCAGGCTGGTCGGCTCACGAGCCGACCAGCCCAAGACCCCAGCGCGGCCGCGACCCCGTAGCCGGGGGCGAACGTCGCCCCGAAATCCCGGCGGCTCAGGGCGTCCACGACGCGGAGATCGGTTCGGGCTACGACGGGCTCGACGCCGCGCTCGAACTTCTGCCAGGCGTGGGCGGGTACGAACCCGCGTGCGAGCAGCGCGTCGTCGAGAGCTGCCGTCGGGTCGAGCGACACCCAGAAGCGGGCGCCCTCGTACAACGACGCCAGCTCGTCGAGCTCCTCGATCGTCCCGAGGCCTAGGATCCGGTTTACCTCGATCGCATCGGGCGCCGCCGGCCACCGCAGCGCAAGCGCCGTCCCCACCTCGCGAGTGCACGCGCCATTCTCGGGAGGGCACGCCAGGAAAAAGTCGCGCATCGCGGTCCAGCTCGGCCCGCTCGCCCGGCTCCATCAGCTGAGCATGGTAGGCTGCCCGCGTCGGAGGCGACGAGGCCTCAGGCGCTGGTAGAGCGCCTGGGGTTTTTTGCGTTTAAAAGGGAGGGAGGACATGACGCAGGTGGAGATCGGCAACCGCGCGACATCCAGTGAGGAGGCCCGCAAGGACGTACTCGGGCGGGTCGAAAAGGAGGGCGTCCAGTTCGTCCTGCTGTGGTTCACGGACCTCGAGGGACATCTGAAAAGCTTTGCGGTGACGCCGAGCGAGCTGAGCGATGCGCTCGACGACGGGATGGGGTTCGACGGCTCGTCGATCACGGGCTTCAACGCGATCGAGGAGTCGGACATGGTCGCGATCCCGGACCCGGGCACGTTCCAGCTGATGCCCTGGAAGGAGGGGGAGACGAAGGTAGCCCGCATGATCTGCGACGTCGTCACCCCGGACGGGCAGCCCTATGAGGGCGATCCGCGCTACGTGCTCCGCCGCGCGTTGGAGCGCATGCGCACGATGGGCTTCGAGACGTTCAACGTTGGCCCGGAGCTCGAGTACTTCCTGTTCAAAGACGACAAGGGCACGGAGACGCTCGACGAGGGCGGCTATTTCGCGATGACGACCCTGGACGCCGCGTCCGAGCTGCGTCAGGACACCGTTGGCGCGCTCGAGTCGATGGGGATCCCGATCGAGTACGTCCATCACGAGGTAGGCCCCTCGCAGCACGAGATCGACATGCGCTTTGCGGACGCGCTCTCGATGGCCGACCACACGATGACGTACCGGCTGATCGTCAAGGAGATCGCGAAGAAGGCCGGCTTCCATGCGACCTTCATGCCGAAGCCGATGTTCGGCGAGAACGGCTCGGGCATGCACACGCACCAGTCGCTCTTCACGGACGGGAACAACGCGTTCTTCGATGCCGAGGACAAGTGGCACCTCTCGGACGTCGGCAAGGCGTTCATCGCGGGACAGCTTCACCACGCTCGCGAGATCGCGGCCGTGTTCGCGCAGTGGGTCAACTCGTACAAGCGGCTCGTGCCGGGCTACGAGGCGCCGGTCTACGTCGCTTGGTCACAGCGGAACCGCTCCGCTCTGATCCGGATCCCGCTCTACAAGCCCGGCTCCGAGGGTGCGACCCGTGCGGAGATCCGCTGCCCAGATCCGGCCTGCAACCCGTACCTCACGTTCGCCTGCCTGCTGCAGGCGGGCCTGGAGGGGGTCGAGAAAGGCTACGAGCTGCCGGACCCGATGGAGACGAACCTCTACCACTTGACACCCGAGCAGCGGCGCGAGCGCGGAATCGTCTCCCTGCCCGAGACACTCGGCGAGGCGATCGACGAGCTGGCTCAGTCCGACCTGGCGCGGAAGGCCCTCGGACCGCATATCTTCGACCGCTACGTCGAGATCAAGCGCGCGGAGTGGGACGACTACCGTGTCCAGCTCTCGCAGTGGGAGATGGACCGCTACCTCGCG
>JBBRYW010000043.1:0-20631 GCA_038237235.1 Gaiellales bacterium | reverse complement strand
TGGAAGCGAAGCACGACGTACTCGTCGTCGGGGCCGGCTGCGCGGGCATGCGCGCGGCGATCGAGGCCCACGACGCGGGCGCCGACGTCGCGCTCATCTCGAAGATCCACCCGGTCCGTAGCCACTCGGGCGCGGCGGAGGGTGGGATCAATGCCGCTCTCGGCAACGCGTCGGAGGACGATCCCGAGAAGCACGCGTTCGACACGGTGAAGGGCGCCGACTTCCTGGGAGACCAGGACGCGATTCAGATCCTCTGCGACGAGGCGCCGGAGGACGTCTACCAGCTCGAGCGCTGGGGCGCCGTCTTCTCGCGTACCGAGGACGGCCGCATCGCTCAACGGCCGTTCGGCGCTGCCGGCGAGCCGCGCACCGCGTATGCCGCCGACATCACAGGCCACGTCCTTGTGCACGTCCTGTACGAGCAGATGATGAGGCGAGAGCTGCAGACCTACGAGGAGTTCTTCGCCTGGAAGCTCGTGGTAAACGATGACCGGTGCCAGGGCGTGATCGCCTGGGACCTCTTGAACGGCGGCCTCAAGTCGATCGGCGCGAAGGCGGTCATTCTCGCGACCGGTGGGGCCGGCCGCCTCTACACCGGAACGACGAACGCCTACGCGTGCACCGGGGACGGGATGGCGATGGGCCTTCGCGTCGGCGTGCCGCTCAAGGACATGGAGATGATGCAGTTCCACCCGACAACCCTTGCACCCACCGGCGTTCTCATCACGGAAGGCTGCCGCGGCGAGGGCGCCTATCTGCTGAATTCCGAGGGCGACCGCTTCCTCAAGCGCTACGCCCCGAACACGATGGAGCTGGCGAGCCGCGACGTCATCTCGCGGGCCGAGCAGACCGAGATCGACGAGGGGCGCGGGGTGGACGGCAACGTCCTGCTCGATCTTCGACACCTGGGCGCCGACAAGATCATCGACCGCCTGCACGGAACGCGAGAGCTCTCGATGGTCTTCGCGGGCGTCGACCCGATCCACGAGCCGATTCCGGTTCGCCCCGGCGCCCACTACCACATGGGCGGCGTCGACACGGACGTCTGGGGACTGACGAGCCTCACGGGGCTCTATGCAGCCGGCGAGTGCGCGTGCATCTCCGTCCACGGTGCGAACCGCCTTGGCGGCAATGCGCTGATGGAGACGATCACCTTCGGCAAGCGAGCAGGCGCGCACGCCGCCGAGTGGGCGCTCTCGCACACGACGGTCGAGGTTCCTCGCTCGCAGGAGGCCGATGCGGAGCGCGAGCTCGGCCGGGTGCTCGATCGCACCGAGGGCGAGCGCCCTTGGACGATTCGAGACGAGCTCGCCTCGACGATGCACGAGAACTTCGGCGTCTTCCGCCGCGACGACCAGATGCGCCGTCAGGGCGACATCATCGCCGGACTGCGGGAACGCTACGAGCGCGTCGTGGTCGAGGACAAGGGCGAGCTCTTCAACACCGACCTGACGCAGGCACTCGAGCTCGGGTTCCTGCTCGAGCTCGCCGCCTGCATGATTCCCGCCGGTATCGAGCGCAGGGAGAGCCGCGGCGCGCACGCGCGACCCGAGGACTATCCGAGCCGCGACGACGCGAACTTCATGCGGCACACCCTCGTGAGCTGGCGAGACGGCCAGCCGGAGCTCTCGTGGGCGCCCGTGACGATGACCAAATGGCAACCCCAGGAGAGGAAGTATTAGTTAGTGCCCCTCCCGGCCCCGTTTCGTGGCTTCTGGCGGCTGCAAGGCGGCGCCATGCGTCGTCCTCAGTCGCATACATATCGTTCAGGTATGCATGCTCCCTGCGTCCTAGCCTGGCTTGCCTTTCGCGCGCCAGAAACTCACGAACGAAACCGGAAGGGGCACTGATGTCCTCGATGCAGCACCTGGCGCCGCGTCCCGGAAGCGAGACGATGGACGTCAAGCTCAAGATCTGGCGCTACGACTCGCAGACGGGCGAGCGTGCGCTGAAGGAGTACGAGGTGCAGGCGCCCGACTGGGTGACCCTGCTCGACGTCCTCGACATGATCAAGGACAGGGTCGACGGCACGCTCTCGTACCGCAAGAGCTGCCGGATGATGATCTGCGGCTCGTGCGGGATGCGGATGGACGGCGCCGCGGTGCTCGCCTGCAAGACGCGCATGTACGACATCGTCAAGTCCGGGCACGTGCCCGTCATCTCGGCGATGGGGAATCTGCCGATCGTCAAGGACCTAGTGGTGGACATGGACCCCTTCTGGGGCAAGATCCGAGCGATGAAGCCGTGGCTCCAGCCGGGCTACCAGGAGGTGCCCGAGAAGGAGTTCCGCTTCTCGCAGGAGCAGATGAACCCGATCCACAAGGAGGCGCTCTGCATCATGTGCGGCTGCTGCGTCTCCGAGTGCAACTCGATGGAGTCTGACCCCGACTTCCTCGGACCGGCCGCGCTCGCGAAGGGCTTCCGCTTCGTTGGTGACCCGCGAGACGGTGCGGACATCGAGCGCCTGAACGAGTACAACGGCGAGCACGGCATCTGGGATTGCACCCGCTGCTACTTCTGCAACGAACGCTGCCCGAAGGGGGTGGATCCGCGCGACTCGATCGCCAAGCTCGGGGCGGAGTCGATGAAGCGTGGCGTCGACCACGACCTCGGCGCGAAGCACGCGAAGTGGTTCGTGCGCTCCGCCATGACGACGGGCTGGCTGCGGGAGACGGAGCTCGTGCCGAAGACCCAGGGCGTGGTCTCTGCGATCAAGCAGACGAAGTTCGCGCTGGGGCTGGCACGCCGTGGCAAGGTGCCGATTCCGGTCCCGCCGCACGTGGCCGAGAACGTGGGCGAGGCTCGCGCACTCCGCAGCGTGATCGCCGACCAGGGCTTGAGCGGCGCGGCCGGGATCGTCCAGGGCGAGCGCGCGCTCGCGCGTATCGAACGCACCGATGCGGGCGGCGCGAAGCGCGACATCGCCGAGATCACGCCGGGCGAGGAACCGGCGCCCGCGGGCCACTGATGCAGAAGGTCGCGTACTACAAAGGCTGCCTCGCCTCGCTCTCGGCGAAGGAGCTGGACACGTCGACCCAGGCGCTCGCGCCGCGCGTCGGACTCGAGCTCGAGGAGCTCGAGTCGGTCACGTGCTGCGGTGCCGGAGACATCCACGAGGCAGAGCCGGATTACTACCTCCACCTGAACGCTCGCATCCTCGCCTACGCCGAGGCGACGGGCGCCGACACGCTGATGACGGTCTGCAACGTCTGCACCCTCAACCTCCGGCAGGCGAACTTCCAGCTGCAGAACGACGACGCGTTGCGCGCGCGCGTCAACCGGAACCTCGAGACCGTCGGCGTGCCGGCCTACGACGGCGGCGTCGAGGTCAAGCACCTGCTGTGGCTGATCGCGGAGGGCGACGGCTACGAGCGGCTGAAGGAGACGGCCCACCGCGGGCTCAAGGGCCTCCGGGTCGCGCCGTTCTACGGCTGCCAGATCCTGCGGCCGTCGAAGCTCCTCGGCTTCGAGGATCCCGATCGGCCCTGGTCGCTCGAGGCGATCATCGAGGCCTGCGGCGGCGAGGCAATCGACTATCCGGCAAAGATCAAGTGCTGCGGCTTCCCGATCATCCAGGCCCGCGAGGAGACGGCCCTCGGTGAGCTGATCCAGCCAATTGAGCAGGCGATGGAGGCCGGCGCCGACGTGATGGTGACGCCGTGCCCGCTCTGCCATCTTTCGCTCGATGCGTGGCAGTCGAAGCTGCGGGATACGACCGGCAAGGATTTCGCGATGCCGATCCTGCACCTCTCCCAGCTGATCGGTGTTGCGGCGGGAATCGAGGAGTCGGAGCTGAAGTTCAAGCGGCACGTCGTCTCGGTCCGGCCCGTGCTCGAGAAGCTCGACGTCATTTAAGGACCTGACCGAAAAGTCGACCAGGGCGCCTGACATGCGCTGCGCGGCGCGTATCGCGCGTCATCCACCGCGGCCACTCTCCGGACACGCCTCTACCCGCGCACGGGTCGCGGTCGGCCTCGGGCTCGCGGCGGCCGCTGCCGTCGCCTGGGGCTGGTTCGAGGCGGGCTGGGTGCGGTTGGACTCGGTCCGCGTGCGACTCCCGGGCCTGTCGCCGGAACTCGAGGGCTTACGGATCGTCCACCTGTCGGACTTCCACCTCGGCGCCGCATCGCGTGGAACACGCGCGGTCGAGCGCGCGGTCGAGTGGGCGGTCGAGCGGGCGCCTGACCTCGTGGTCGTCACGGGCGACCTGCTGTCCCGCCGGCGAGGTGAGCGGCGCCTGCGCGAGCTGCTGGCGCGGCTGCCGCACTGCTACGCGATCCTCGGAAACCATGACTTTGCGATCAGCCGGGACCCGTTCTCGCAGCGAACGGCCCTTCACGACCTCGAAGGCGCCACCCTCTTGGCAGACGAGGGCGTAACGCTGCAGCTGCGAGGCAGGCGGGTCTACATCGCCGGTTCCGACCCGAGAGCTCGGTTTCGGCGGCGACGCACGCAACCCGAGGAGCTGGGGAGCCTGGACGCCGACCTTCGAATCCTGCTGCTCCACTATCCCAGGGAGGCGCGGCGACTGCCGCCGAACGCGTTCGACCTGATTCTCGCCGGGCATATGCACGACGGGCAGATCGCTCTGCCCTACCCGGGTGGAAAGCTTCGGCTCGCGCATTTCGGGCCGGCCTACTGGCGTGGGCTCTACCGCGTGCCGGGCGGCGTGCTTCACGTCTCCGCAGGGCTCGGGACGACGTTCGTCCCGTTCCGTTTCTTCGCGCGGCCCGAGGCTACCGAGCTCGTGCTGGAGAGACCGGATTGACGGGTAGAGGATCGCCGAGAGCGCTTGCGGGTGCTTCTGAACTCTGTTATGGAGAGTCTGGCGAGGTCCGAGATTGGGAGCGGGGCAGTGCAGGAGAAACGCAGAGAGCCGAGCGCGCGCATCATCGGCCGCGAGTCCGAGCGTACGGGCGGAGGCATTGCGCGGCCTGCCGGCTCCGCAGCTTAGTGCAAGGTCTATCTCAGGTGATTGGGCGGCACGCCTCAGGCGTATCACCGACGCGGAAGGAATCGCGTGTTATCGACAATCCTGGCGTCGGCGCGATGGGCATCCACTATGTCGACGGTGCCCCTTGTCGGCGACGGCGCCGTTGATGCGAGCACACCCGAGGCGCTGGTCTACGAGCCCGAGCCGGGCGGCCGGCTGCGGCTCGTCGCCGTCGAGTACGTCGTCTTCCAGACCGGGCGATCAAGGTGACTGATTGATAAGGGCCGATGATGTTGCCGTCTGCGCGGCGCGCTCCCCGCTGCTTCGCCCCGCGCGCGGCGCCAGCTAGGGGTTTCCCCGAAGCGGTCTGGGCGTCAGGAGCTCACACTCGACGAAGGTGGAAATCGACACAAGGAGGCAGATGATGCGCACCACGTTCCTCGCACTCGGCTTGGTTCTCGCCGCCGCGGCGATCGCGGTCGGCTCAGCGGCCGCAAGCCCGCAGCTCACCAAGCACCAGTACATCGGGAAGGCCGACGCGATCTGCTCGTCCGCGTCTGCGCAGGTTCGCAAGCTCGGGAGAGCGAGCTCGCGCGCGAAGGTTGCGTCGATCGGCGACAAGTGGCTGGCGATCGACCGGCGTGCACTCGCCGCCGTGCGGCGGTTGGCTCCCCCGGCGTCCGATCGAGCCACCATCGCCAACGCCATCCATCTCGCCGACATCGCGATCAACAAGGGGATCGCGGGCGTGATCGAGGCGGCCAAGTCCGGCAACGGCGCCTCCTACAACGCCAATGTCAGGCGAGCGAGCGCACTGATCAACAAGGCGCACGAGGCCGCTCGCACATACGGCTTCTCGGATTGCGCGCGGTGGTGAACCGCCGGGAAGATGGGTCGATGCAGAGCCCGAAGGGCTACTCCCGCTGCGGGAGGTGCCCTTTCTCCGAGTAACCTGCGTCAACCGTGCCAAAGGCCACCGTCGCCTGTTTGCTCGCAGCCACGCTCGGGGCGGTGCCGGCCGCGGCCGTAAGCGCGACGCCGCACGCGAAAACGGCGCGGTTCGGTGCAATCGTCTCGGCAACGGTCAAGCGAGCTTGGATCGCCAGGGGAACGAATCTCGAGAACGGGTGCTCGACGACCGAGCGGAGCTCGGGCACCGAACAGCTCGTATTTCGGAGTCGCCACGCGATCACGGTCCGGGTGACGCGGACAAGCAAGGGGCCGGTCTTCTCGGGCGTCGTGGGCAAGCTCGCGGGTGAGTTCACGAGCGCGGGAAGCACTATGCGGGATCCGAGCGATTGCAGTCCCTCAGCGCAAATCGCCGACTGTCTCGGCCCGGGGTTCAGCTTCGAGGACGGGCGCCTCAAGCTGCAACGCGTCGCGCCCGGCCGCCTGGCGCTGAGCGGGTTCAAGCACGAAGGCGAGGTGACGCTTCGTTGCATCCCCGCGGAGGCGACGGGCTCCGAGGACGCGCCGCTCGGCGCGGTCACCGGCTCGCTCGACGAGCGCAGGCTCTTCGCGATCGCCGTAAGGACGCTGACCGTCAGGGGCAGCGTCACTCGCCTCGTTCAGCTTGCTGGCGATGCGACGGGGCAGGTTCACGAGGAGGTGGAGTGGAAGCTGTCGCTCCGGCGACTTCCCGGGCGGTGACGCAGCGCATCGTGGGGCTCACAGGGGTGACGCTCGAGCGATCTCCGTCCGTCTGCCATGCATGTGTCTGGTGGCAGTCCCGCTCTCACCGCACGGCCGACAAGCAGCGCTGGATCGAGAAGGCCGAGGACGGCTGGGGCGCCTGGGGGGCCGTCTACCGCGACGATGACGGCCGCGTGCTGGGCTCGATGCAGTACGGGCCGGCATCGCTCTTTCCGCGCGCCGCGGAGCTCCCGGCCGGGCCGCCTTCCGAGGACGCGGCTCTCGTCACGTGCGCATATCTCGTCGATCGATCCAGCCCGTGGGTACTCCAGTCGCTCTTCCTCACCGCGATCGGCGATGCGAGGGACCGGGGTGCGAAAGCGCTCGAGACCTTTGCGTTCCGCTATGCGGAGGGCGAGTCGGCACTCGAGCGATTCGAGGTACACAAGACGATCTTTCCGTGCGACTTCCTCGCCGACTTCGGCTTCCGGACGATGCGCTCCGCGGGCCGGGTCGAGCTCGCGCGGCTCGATCTCGGTGGCTTGCAGCCGGTGGCCGAGGGCAGGCGCGAACGGTTGCTCCGCATCGTCAAGGAGGCGCTCGTGCCGGCCCCGGTGCCGCAACGGCCGTAGGCTCGCGCGCTAGCAGTAAGGTCCGGCTACCGGGTGGCGAGGCCGACCGCGAAGGCCAGAGAACAGAGGTTAGGCCGCCAGTGCCTGCCCGGCGAGGACGGTCTCCGCGATCTGCAGCGCGTTCAGCGCCGCGCCCTTGCGCAGGTTGTCGCACACGACGAAGATGGCGAGCCCGTGGGGCTCCGTCGAGTCCCGGCGGATTCGACCGACGAGCACGTCGTCGCTCCCGACAGCATCGCGCGGGGTCGGATACGGCTCCACGACGCGCACTCCGGGCGCGGCGGCGAGCAAACTGCGAGCCCGTTCCGGCGAGAGCGGCTCGGCCGTCTCGACCCAGACGGCCTGCGAGTGGCCGACGAGAACCGGTACGCGCACGCACGTGGCCTGCAGCGGCAGGTCAGGCAACTCGAGAATCTTGCGCGTCTCGGCTCGCAGCTTCGACTCCTCGTCGGACTCGTCCCCCTCGAAGTCCCAGTCCATCGTGACGTTGCCCTCGGCTGGAGCGAGCGCCCGCAGCCTCTCCATGGACTGCCGGCCGGCGCCGGACGCGGCCTGGTACGTCGCGAGTCGCACCCGCGCGAGGCCCGCCGCGTCGTGCAGCGGCTTGAGTGCGCAGACCAGCTGGATCGTGGAGCAGTTCGGATTCGCCACGATCCCTTCGTGCTCGAGCGCGCGGCCGCCGTTCACCTCCGGCACGACGAGGGGAACGCCGTCGACAAGCCGGTAGGCGGACGATTTGTCGACCGCCACAGCCCCGCCGCGAACCGCGTGCGGAACCAGTTCGCGGCTGGCGGACGTACCGACCGAGAACAGGCAGACGTCGAGGTCTCCGCCGGAGAGCGCCTCCGGAGTCGCTTCCTCGACGAGTAGGTCCCGGTCGCCGTAGCGGAGCCGCGTTCCGGCCGACCGCACCGAGGCGAACAGCCGCACCTTCGCGTAGCCGCGCTGGGCAAGCAGCTCGAGCGTCACCGCGCCCACTGCGCCGGTCGCACCGACGACTCCGAGTCTCGGCTCAGCCACCCTGGCGCTCGGCACTCGCGAGCGAGAGGTCGAACGTGTCGTGCAGCGTCGTGACCGTTCGCTCGACATCGGCCTGGGGCACGTAAAAGGAGATCTTGATCGGCGACGTCGAGACGAACTGTGGCTGGATCTCCAGATCGCGCAGGGTCGCGAACGTTCGCGCGGCCACACCGGGATGGCTCTTCATGCCGGCGCCGATGATGCTCACCTTGCCGAGATCCGAGCTCTCGCTCCAACGCGCGCCCAGTCGATCAAGCGCGGCGGCCGCCTCGTGGCGGTCGTCGAAGGGGGCGGAGAACACGATCTCGTCACCGATCTGGATGATCGTGTCGACGTTTACCGCGGCAGCGGCGAGCGAGCCGAAGAGCTCCGCCGGCCCGACGCCGCGCACGCGGTAGACGGCCTCCTCGAGCGTGTGGGTGACTCCGGAGATCATCGCCTTCTCGAGCATCCGCTCATCCTCCTCGCTGACCCACGTGCCGTCCTCGCCGGTGAACGTCGAGCGCACGTGCAGCTTCACGCCGTGGTTGCGGGCGAACTCGACCGAGCGTAGCTGCAGCACTTTGGCGCCGGATGCCGCCATCTCGAGCATCTCCTCGTAGGTGACCGCATGGAGCTTGCGGGCGGAACCGACGACGCGCGGGTCGGCCGTGTACACGCCTTCGACGTCGGTGTAGATCTCACAGGCGTCCGCCCCGAGCGCGGCGGCCAGCGCGACGGCCGTCGTGTCCGAGCCGCCGCGACCGAGGGTCGTGATGTCGAGCTGCGTCGAGACACCCTGGAAGCCGGCGACCAGGACGATCTCGCCCCCGTCGAGCGCCTCGTGGATGCGGCGCGCTCGGACTTCGACGATCTTTGCTTTGCCATGAACCGTGTCGGTCACGATCCCCGCCTGCGATCCGGTCAGCGAGATCGCCTGGTGACCGAGATCGTTGATCGCCATAGCCGCGAGCGCGCAGGAGATACGCTCGCCGACGGACACGAGCATGTCGAGCTCGCGCGGGTTGGGCCGCTCGGAGATCTGGCGGGCGAGCTCATGCAGGTGATCGGTCGTATCGCCCATGGCGGAAAGCACCGCCACAACGCGGTTGCCGGCCTCGCGCGCCTCGACGAGCCGGGCGGCAACCCCCTTGAGGCGGTCCGTGTCAGCGACGGAGGTGCCGCCGAACTTCATCACGACCGTGCCGACGTGCGCCCTTGCATCGCCGGCGACGGCTGGAACGGCCTCGTACTCGGTGGTCGCCATGGCGACAGTGTAGGAGCCGTCGCGGTGCTTCTACATCTCGCGGCGGCCGGTGAGCGCGCGGCCGAGCGTGACCTCGTCCGCGTACTCGAGATCGCCGCCGACCGGGAGGCCGCTCGCGAGTCGCGTCACCCGAACGCGGCTTCGCAGCCGCTCGGCGAGAAACGCGGCGGTCGCTTCGCCCGTCATGTTCGGGTTCATGGCGAGAACGACCTCGTCGACCCCGTTGCGGTCGACCCGCCGGAGCAGCTCGTCGATCCGGAGATGCTGCGGCTCGACTCCGTCGAGCGGAGAGAGCGCACCCCCGAGCACGTGGTACAGGCCGCGGAACTCGTGTGTCCGCTCGAGCGAGATCAGGTCGACGGGCTGCTCGACAACGCAGACGACCGAATGGTCGCGGCGGGCATCGCGGCAGATCTCGCACAGCTCCTCCTCGGTGAGGTTGCCGCACTCGCGGCAGAAGCGGATGCGCTCCTTCATCTCCTGGATCGCCGCCCCGAGCGCTCCCGCCTCCTCCTTCGACACGGAGAGCAGGTGGAAGGCGAGACGCTGCGCTGTGCGCGTTCCGATCCCGGGCAGCCGCGTGAGTTGCGCGACCAGGTTCTCAACTGTTGGAGAGAACACCTGGTGCAGGGTAGCCAGGCTCGCCGGAAGTCACGCTTTCGCCACGGCCTCGTCACCCATGTGTGCGGATTTCCCCGTTACGCTGAAAGTGGGAGGAGGCGTGGGGTGGCCCCCGGGTTTTTGCGGGCGATCGGTTGTGAGGGGAGCCGGCTAGAAGCCGGGCAGGCCGAGGCCGCCGAGCTGGCCGCCGAGCGCGCCACCGAGACGCGACTCGACGAGGCCCTGGGCGGAGCGGAGCGCCTCGTTCACCGCGGCGAGCACCATGTCGGCAAGTAATTCCGGGTCGTCGGGGTCGATCGCCCGGGGGTCGATCTTGATCTCGGTGATCTCCAGGGCGCCACTCGCCTTCACGGTGACCATCCCGCCGCCGGCTGAGGCCTCCACGGTTTCGCCCGCAAGCTCCTCCTGGGCCTTTGCCATCTGCTCCTGCATCTGCTGAACCTGCTGCATCATCTTGTTCATGTCCATCGCCACGGCGGCAGCGTACAGGCATCGCCCCGAGGGCCGCGTTGGGCCTTCGGATCACTGCGGGCGGGCCGTTACTCGTCGATCTCGCGTGCGTCGAACGTCTGCTTCACGAGCTCCACGAGATCCTGCTCGCCGACCGGCTCGTCTTCGTCGTCGGTCTCGTCACCGCCTTCGCTGACGACGAATGCGAGCCGCAGGCGTCGGCCCGTTACCTGGTAGAGCGTGTCAGCGAGAAGGGTCGTGTTCCTCGGCTCCTCGGCCAGGCCGCGGTGGAATGCCGCCGACGCGGGGAACTCGAGCGTCAACGATTCTTCGTCGAGCTCGGTCGGCCTGGCCTCCCGGAAGACCGACGCAGCGGGGATCGACTTCTCCTCGAGCGCGGGCACCACGCTCCTCTGCCAGGCATCTGAGAGCTGCTCGAGCGCCAGGGGGCGCGGCTCCGCCGGCAAGTTGTCCGGCGTATCCTCCTCCGGCCGCCGCGACGTCCCGAGCACCGGAGACGGCCTCGCCTCGGCTCGGGCAGCACGACCGTGCTCCAGCTGCTCGAGGCGGTAGGCGATCGACTCGAGAGACAGATCCGCCGACGGTCGCGTGACCTTGACCAAAGCGAGCTCCAGCGGAAGGCGTGGATCCGCACCCTGCCGCATGTCCTCGACCGCGACTGCGAGCAGATCGCAGAGGCGCAAGACCGCCGCTTCACCGAGTTGATTCGCCTGCTCGCGTAGGCGCTCGGCGGCTTCTTCCGTCAGCGGCAGCGTCGCCGGCACCTCGCCGATGTTCTGCACGAGGAGAATGTGCCGCAGGTGCTCGAGCAGATCGGTCACGAGCCGGCCGAGATCCTGCCCCTGCTCGGAGAGCTCCTCGATGAAGCGAAGCGCGCCGGCCGCATCGCCGTCGATCACAAGGTCGGTCATCCGGAAGAGCGACTCCTCCTCGACGACACCGAGCAGCTGTAGAACCGTCTGGACGCTGATCTCCCCCTCGCTCGCCGAGCTCAGCTGATCGAGGGTCGAGACGGCATCGCGGAACGACCCGCGGGCGCCCCGCGCGATCAGGGCGAGCGCGGAGTCGGGCACGTCGATCCCCTCGCCGTCAGCGATCTGGCGGAGCAGCCGGACGAGCTCGGGTAGCCGGGGGCGCCCGAAGACGAACGTCTGGCAGCGGGAGCGGACGGTCCCGAGCATTTTCCCCAGATCGGTCGTGCAGAAGACGAAGACGAGGTGGGGTGGAGGCTCCTCGATCAGCTTGAGTAGCGCGTTGAAGGCGGCGTCCGTGAGCTGGTGCGCCTCGTCCAGGATGTAGACCTTGTACCGACCCTCGGCTGGCTGCAGGACGACCCGGTCGCGGATCTCTCGGATGTCGTCAATTCCCCGCTGCGAGGCTGCGTCCATCTCGATCACGTCGAGCGATGTGCCGCTAGCGATCGCCTGGCAGGCGTGGCAGACCTTGTCGGGCGTCGGCGTCGGGCCCTGCGCGCAGTTGAGCGCCTTCGCCAGGATGCGCGCGAGCGACGTCTTGCCGGTTCCGCGCGGGCCGGCGAAGAGGTAGGCCTGACGCACCTGGTCGGCTGCGATCGCGTTCCTGAGCGTGCGGACGATCGGCTCTTGACCGACGACCTCGTCGAAGTCCTGCGGGCGGTACTTGCGGTAGAGCGCAGTCATGCCATCTTTCGCCGTTCCGTCGAAAGATGGTTAGGAAAGTGGAACCGGCTCCACATCGCTCCCGATCCTGCCATACGCTCGCGCTGGCTGCGCGAGTTCATGTGTCAAATCGTCGCCGATGTCTTCGAAAGACCTTCCGGGGTCGTGGAAGCACTGCTCGCCTTGGGAGCCGACGTAGAGGTTCATTCCCTTCCGGCCGGTGATTACCGGCTTGGATGGGGCGCGCTCGTCGAGCGCAAGACTGTGGTCGATCTTCATCTCTCCCTTGAACGCGGCCGGCTGTGGCATCAAATTGGGAAGCTTAGAGCCGCGTCTCGCTTGCCGTACCTCCTGGTCGAGGGGCGTAGCCTCGATGCGGGCTCCATCGGCGCCGCGGCGATCCGAGGCGCCTGCCTGGCGGTCGCAGGGCAGGGTGTCAACCTGCTCTGGAGCCGCGACGCCCAGGACTCGGCGCTCTGGTTGCACTTGCTGGCCCAGCGAGCTGGCGGGTTGCGTCCGGGCCGCGATCGGCCTGCATACGCTCAGCGGCTCAAACCCGCCCAGGATCAGGTCAGGGAAGCCATGCTGGCGGCCGTACCGGGGATCTCGGTCAACGGTGCCCGTGCGCTGTTGCGGCGATTCGGCAGCGTGCGCGCTGTGGCCGTCGCTGGGTTCGAAGCCTGGCTCGAAGTTCCCGGCATCGGTATCCGCCGTGCGGAGGCACTCCGCCGAGCGCTCTCCTAACCACTCTCGCGATCCGCGAGAGTGGTTAGCCCGGCCGCGCGCTCCGCCGTCGAGACGGTCCCCCGGGAAGTGACCTGCGTCGCTTGCTCGGGTCAGGCAGAGCCGCGGCACCTGAGAGGAAATCCTTAGCGCTGCTTCCTTCCGGACCTGACGCGGTTCGGATGCTCCCAGTGCGCGGAACCTGACCGTCAACGCCGCGTGCGCGGTCCCAGGCCCCGAAAAACCCGCCCCTCGGGCGGCGTTCGGTCCCGCTAGAGCGGGTTACGGGTTCAGGGAACCGCTAGCTCCCCACCTAGCGCGACCGGGCGGATCGATGGTAGCGGAGCCGACGCCCTCGCGGTACGCTCCTCGTCGCCGAGGGCGTGTAGCTCAGCGGGAGAGCGCCCGCCTCACACGCGGGAGGTCGCTGGTTCGATCCCAGCCACGCCCACAGGGAAACCCGCTGGAAACGGCGGGTTTCTTTTGCTGGACGTTGTCCTTTCTCGGGGCGGGCGGCCACGATGGAAACAACTTGGAAACACGGCGCTGGCGGCGAGCCTCCCGAGCGGGGGCGTTGGAGGTCGCTAGGCCAGGTTGCGCAATCTCCTGCGTGGGCGTAGGCTCAGCGTGTGCCGACGGAGGCCCCGACCGCGACGCAAGTCGAGGCCGGGCAGCAGGTCTACAGCCCACTGCTGCTCGCTGGCTATGACCTTTTGGTGCTCCGCTTCTCGAACCGATTCGCCTGGCGCTGTCCCTGGACGCGCCTGCTCGAAGCCTATGATCAGCACGTCGGCGCGCGCCATCTGGACATCGGCGTCGGAACTGGCTTCTTCCTCGACCGCTGCCGTTGGCCGGTCGACCGGCCGGAGATCACGTTGCTCGACCTGAATTCGAGCTCGCTTGCAGCGGCGGCTAGGCGGATCCGGCGCTACGCGCCGCGGACGGTCCAGGCGAGCGCTCTCGAGCCGCTTCCACTCCGCGAAGAGCGTTTCGATTCGGTCGGCCTGAACTTCCTGCTCCATTGCCTACCGGGGCCGATCGAGCAGAAGACCCGAGCAGTCGTCCAGGGCGTGAAACCCCATCTGGCGCCGGGCGCCGTCGTCTTCGGCAGCACGATCCTCGGACGGGGGGTGCACCACAACGCCGTCGGCGGCGCCCTGATGCGGCCCTACAACAGGAGGGGCGTTTTCTCCAACCTCGACGACGATCGGGAAGGGCTCGAGCGCGCACTCACGGCCGAACTCTCCGCGGTTGAGGCCGAAGTCGTCGGCACGGTCGCGCTCTTTTCGGCCCGCGCTGGCTGAGGTCGCAACCGCGACCAGCTTCTCTTCCTCAGCCTCACCGGCACCTCATCGCGCTCCCCGACTGGCGCAATCGCCGCTGCTACCTGCTCGTACCGAACCTGATCGTCGCCGAGGTCGTCTACGTTCTCGAGTCGTTCTATGACCTCGAGCCCGAGCGAGTCGGAGAGCTCGTCCGCGCCGCGATCGGCTTCCCCGCGGTCGTCGTGACGCGCCTGCTGTGCCCGGAATCTGGGCCACCTAGGCTTGCGAACTTCTTGCGCACTTCCCCGCCGAACCTGATCCGGCTCAACGCCAAGTTCCGCCCACTTTCGGGCAGTGCGCAAACCGTGGATGTGACGAGGCCGGTAGGTCGCGACGGCCCTAGAGTTCGATCGCTCCCCATTCTTGGGGGCGGACGTCGTCCGGGTCGGTGCCGAGCTGGGCGGCGAATTCGAGCGCGATGCGCTGGATGGTGACGGTGAGCGGAAAGACGGAAAGTGCCTCCCCCTGTTCGGAGGCGGCGAAGCGGTAGACGTGGGCGCCGCGGGCTTCGACCGCGTTGGCGACCTCGGCCAGACGCGCGGCGCCGGGCCCGCCGCCGTCGAGGCAGATAAGCGCGTCGCGCGGCCCGAGCGCGAAGGCCGGGCCATGGAGGAACTGCTCGAGCGCCAACCCCGCGGTGAACAGGTGCGCTGCCTCGCGCACCTTGAGTGCACCCTCGGCCGCCGTCCATTGGTTCGGGCCTGCACCGACGAATTCGAGCCCGCGCTGGGGCAACTCGACCGACGCACTGGGCGCGTCAAGGGCGGCGGCGACCGCAGCCGGAACCGCGTCGAGATCGCCGAGCTCTGCACCCAAGGTGACGGCGAGCTGGGCGAGGCGGGCCAGCGCCCCGAGATGGCTGGCGGTGAAGGTCCCCGACGTCTCCTGCGCGACCGTCTCGATGTCGACGCCGGGCGCGCCCTCGCCGCCTATTGCCACCGTCGGGATGCCCTCGCCGCGAGCCCGCTCGAGCACCTGACTCGTGTAGCGCTTCGTGCCTCGGTGGCTGAGGAGAACAAGCGCGTCCGCCGGCGTCGGCCGCGGCCCCCAGAGCGCGCAGTCCGATGCCGATACCGCCCAGGCGTCGGCGCCGGCAAGCCGCAGGAAATAGGCGCCCTGGTTGGCGGCATGCCAGCTCGTGCCGGTGCCAACGACGAACACGCGCCGCCCGGCGATGCGCGCCGTGCCAGCTTCGACAGGCGCCCAGTCGGCGAGGACGCGGCGCAGATCCTGAGGCTGGCCTTCAATCGCCTTCGCCATCTCGGTCATCGCCTCGCCTCCTTGCGGGACTCGCGCTACGACTCGGCGCTGCCAAAGAATGTTGCGACAGCTCCTGCCGAGCCTGCGACCACGATCACTCCCCAGAGCTCGAGCAGAACGTCGACTATCCGACCCCCGGCTGTCAGCGGGTTCCTGACCTGCGAAGAGACTGTCAGGAGCTGGACCGTCGTGAAGAACAGCGCGTCGCCGAGCGTCCTGACCTCGGTGCCCTTCGCGTGACGCTCGAGGAAGTAGACGGCAACCGTTCCCACGCCGTCCACGACGGCCGTTGCCGCGACGATCACGGCGAGCCGAGCGAATAGCCTTCGGTGACGCTCCTCCACCGTGGTGAGGCGATTGACCTCGTCACGCATGACCTCCACGGGCCGAGTGTCGCCGTCGCATCGGACGTGGGCACGGATGTGCTCGCGCAGGAACGCTCGCCCCACCGCCGAAAGAGGCCGAGCGATGCGACGACTCTCCCTCCTGCTCGCGCTTCTCCTGGGCTGCCTGCTGGGCGCCGGAACGCTCGCGAGCCCCGCCGGAGCCGTACTCGGCGATTGCACCCCCGATCCGTCATGGCCTGCCAACCGGCCCGATCTCGCGGCGCGCGTCGTCACGCTCGTCAACGACTACCGCAAGGGGCTAGGTCTGAGCGAGCTCCAAATCTCGCCGGCGCTGACAGCCTCGGCGGTGTGGAAAGCACGCCACATGGCGCAGTACCGGTACCTCCAGCATTACGATCCGGCTCCCCCCATCGCGCGACCGACGACCGAGCGAGAGATCGCGTGCGGCTACTTCTGGTCGTTCGGCGAGAACATCGCGTACGGATACTCGACGCCGGAGTCGGTCTTCTCGGCGTGGCTGAGCTCGCCGGGGCACAAGGCCAACATCGAGAACCCTCCGTGGCAAGTCACGGGCGTCGGCGTTGCCACCGATGTGGGCGGCGCTGTCTACTGGGCGCAGGAATTCGGCAACACGCCGGACTCCGGCACGATGCCCCCGCCCGGCACCACGCCGCCTCCTCCGCCTCCGCCTCCTCCTCCTCCGCCTCCTCCGCCTCCTCCGCCACCGCCGGTGAGCCCACCGCCGCCTCCGGTCGCGCCACCGCCACCACCGCCGGTCGCCCCACCGCCGCCCACGTATGCGTCCGGCTCGGACGTCTCGATCACGAAGGTCGACGCGGCTGATCCAGTCGGCTACGGCAGTGACATCGTCTACGCGATCACCGTCACGAACAACGGCCCGGAAGCGGCAAACGGCGTTTCGGTATCGGATCCACTCGGCTTGGCGACCACACTCGGCTCTGTCCTAGCCAGTCAGGGCACATGCACCACGGGGACGGGCATCACCTGCACGCTCGGGTCGCTCATGCCAGGGGCGAGCGCCACGATCGATCTCAGGGTGCACGTGGGCGCCGTCGGCGATGTCGTGAACGTCGCGTCAGTCACCGCTCCGGCCGATCCCAATCGAGCGAACAACTCGGCGACCGCCGTGACGACTGTCGTACCAGGCCTCGGAACATCCACTCCTCCGCCACCCCCGGCCCCGCCGCCGCCGGTAGCACCACCACCACCGCCACCACCACCGCCGCCTCCTCCCGTCGCGCCTCCATCGCCCCCGCCCCCGCCGCCTCCCGTAGCGCCGCCGCCGGTCACGCCGCCTCCTCCCGTCGCGCCTCCATCGCCCCCGCCCCCGCCGCCTGCGCCCACACCGCCTCCCATCGCGGCCGCTGCCGACCTGGTGCTCACGGAAATCGGTCAGTCCGGCCCGGTCAGCTACGGCGGGAATGCGACGTTTACCTTGACGGTCGTGAACAACGGTCCGAGCACCGCCGAGGGTGTCACGATCGTCGATCCGGTTGGCTTCGGCGGGAATCTGCTTTCGGCGGTTGCCAGTCAGGGCACGTGCAGCGCCACGCCCACGAGCGTGGGAGTCGAGTTGTCGTGTGCGCTCGGATCGCTCCAGCCGCTCGCTGCCGCGACCCTCGTGCTCAAGGTGATCCCAACGGCTGTCGGCTACCTCACGAACTCGGCCTCGGTCAGCTCGCTGATCGTCGACCCGAACAGGGCGAACAACTGGGCGAGAGCCGAGATTCGCGTCGATCCGGCGACGCTCACGTCCAGTGGCTGCTCCGACACATCCGAGTCGGGCACCGACGCCGGCACCTTCTGCCGCTGACACTTCTAGAACGGGGCACCAGATCGCCTCGGCGTTCGCCGACCGTGGTAGCTTCCGGGCGTGCTGCTCCTAGGGCTCTCGGCCGGACACAAGATCGGGTTGGCGGCGGTTGGCCTTGCATTCATCTTGTTCGCACTGTCCTCGGCGTTCCTGTTCCCGCGCCTCCAGCCTGATTTCCCGGGCCGGCAGGGCCTGCGCCTCTTCATCCTTGTCACGCTCGCGTTCTTCGTGAGCATGATGGGCGCGGTCACGGTCTTCGGGAAGGAGTCAGAGGAGAAAGCGGCACCGAGCGAGGCGAGTGGTACCACGTCGAGCGCGGGACGGATCGTGCAGGTCTCGGCCAAGGACTTCAAGTTCGAGCTTTCGAGCACGAGCATGAAAGCGGGCAGCTACACGTTCAGCCTCAAGAACGAGGGGCAGTCCCAGCACAACCTCGTCGTGAAGGGGCCGGGCGTGAAGGACACCTCGACGCCGACGATCGCACCCGGAAAGACCGCGTCGCTCAAGGTCAACCTCTCGAGCGGAAGCTACGAGCTCTACTGCTCCGTGCCCGGGCACAAGCAGCTCGGGATGGATGTGAAGCTCACGGTCACCTGAGCGAGCACTCCACCGAGTCGACCGAAGGGCGCTATCCTCGCCGGCGACCCGGGACGGCTCGTCCCGTCGCGCGCGCGGAGAGGTGTCCGAGTTGGCCTAAGGAGCGCGACTGGAAATCGCGTACCTGCCGGAAGGTGGGTCGCGGGTTCGAATCCCGCCCTCTCCGCCTTTCTGCCCGAGGGCTGCCGGGGTCGGCAGCCCTCGGCTCAAGGGCCTGTCCGGAAAGTCAACCAGCGCGCCTGATAGGCGCTACGCGGCTCATCCACCGCGACCACTGTCCGGACAGGCCTCTAAGGCCTTCAACGAGCCGATGAGACGCGCGGAGCCGCCAACGGGCCTCGCGTTCCGGCCGTTGACGGAGGCTGATGCGCGGGCGATCGCCGAGTGGCGCTACCCCTCCGAGTACGCGCTCTACGACCTGACGACGAACAGTGCCGCGAGCCTGCTCGAGCCCGCCTACAACTACTACTCCGCCTTCGGCGGGGACGGCGAGCTGATCGGCTACTGCTGCTTCGGCGAGGACGCTCGCGTCTCCGGCCTGCCCGAGGAGGAAGGAGTTCTCGATGTCGGCGGCGGGCTGCGCCCGGACCTGACCGGGATCGGGCTCGGCGGCGGATTCCTGCGCGCGAGCTGCGAGCTCGGACGCGAGCTGTTCGAGCCCGCCGCGTTCCGCGTCGTGATCGCCGCGTTCAACCAGCGCGCGCAGCGCGTGGCTGCCGCGCTCGGGTTCGAGCCGGCCGGATCTCACGCGACCGGCGAGCGCGACTACGCCGTTCTCACCCGGCGGGCGTGAAGCCGCTCGGCGAGCTCGCGAGCGCATCCTGCAACCACGGCCGCAACTCGATCAGGAACTGCGGATCGAGAGTGTGCGGCAGGGCCGATTCCCGATAGAAGACGGACGCTCCGGCGGCCTCGAGCACGCCGCGGGCGCGCCGTCCCCACTCGGCCCCGATCACGGGGTCGTGCGAGCCATGCCCGATCGCGATCGGCGGCAGCGGCTGGGCCAGATCGAGCTGGAATCCGTCCACGATCGGGATGAAGCCGCTGAAAGCGAGGGCCGCTGCAGGCTTTGGCCGCCCCAGTCCGAGCGCCAGCGCGTAGGTCATGACCGCTCCCTGCGAGAAGCCGCCGATGACTGTCCGGCCGGCCTCGATGCCGGTCTCGGCCGAGAAGGCATCGAGCCAACCGGACAGTTGCGCATAGGTGGGGCCAAAGGTTTCAGGGTTCGGGTAGCCGAGCTCGCCGAGCTCGTACCAGTGAGCTCCTCCGGGCGGGAGGTGGAGCGGCGCCCGCGGCGTCACGCCCAGCAGCCGCCCGTCGGGGTCGAGCATGTCGAGCAGCGGGAACAGGTCGTTCTCGTCGGCGCCCCGGCCGTGCAGCAGCACGAGGAGCCCCTCGGGCCGGCCATTGGCTTCTCGCCTGCGAAAGCCGAGCTCGTCGCGTCGCGACTGCATCAGCGGCGGCTGCTCTCGCCGGCCGCCTTCGCGTCGAGGGCGCGGCGGAGAATGTCACGCAGCTCTCGCTGATCCGTGCGGGAGAGCCCCGCGATCTCGGGAGGCGCCTCGTGCAGGCGGGCGAGCAGCGTGCCGCGGATGTCGGCGCCCTTCTGCGTAACGGCCAGCATTTTCACGCGGCGGTCGTGCTCAGCTCCGCGCCGCTCGATCAGGCCGCGTGCCTCCAGCCGGTCGACGATCCCGGTCACATTGGAGGCGTCGCATCCGAGCGCCTCCGCAAGAGCGCTCATCGGCAGCGGCGTACCGGGCTGGAGCTGCTTGAGTGCGAATGCCTGCGAGGGTGCGAGCCCGAGGTCGCCGGCGATTGCCGCGTAGCGTGTCCGTTGCACCCGAAGCAGGTCGGAAAGCAGGGCCCACGCCTCGGCGCCGGGGTTGCGTGCCGCGCGGCGAGGGGGAGACGGCACGGTCACGCCTCTCAGGTTACTCGACCTGATCGAAGGTGACAAACCTCAAGCTTCTTCCGGTAGCATCGAAGGATGGCGGATCAACACGGCATTCAGGTCGAAGGCCTCGTGCGGGAGTACAAGAAGGGCCCTCGCGCGGTCGACGGGATCGACCTCCAGGTCTCGCCCGGCGAGATCTACGGCTTTCTCGGCCCGAACGGCGCCGGGAAGTCCACGACGGTTCACGTGCTCACGACGTTGCTGCCGCCCACCTCGGGGACGGCGCGCGTGGCCGGCTTCGACGTCGTCCGCCAAGGCCCGCAGGTACGAGGCTCGATCGGTGCGGCGCTGCAGGAGGCGGCCCTCGATCCCATGCTGACCGGCCGCGAGCACCTGCGGCTCCAGACGGCACTCCAGGGCGTGCCGCGCCGCGAGCGTGGTGCTCGAGGCGAGGCC
>JBBRYW010000042.1:0-20864 GCA_038237235.1 Gaiellales bacterium | reverse complement strand
CGCCGAGGGCGAGAGCGAGCGCGAGCAGCTCGTGATCGTCCGCGACGACTTCTGGGCCTCGACCTCGAACAAGCAGCTCAACTTCGTCCAGCACGTCAAGACGCTGCTGGCGATCAACGGCCGCGCCGCCGTGGTCGTCCCCGACAACGTCCTCTTCGAAGGCGGCGCCGGCGAGACCGTGCGCCGCAAGCTCCTCCAGGAGTGCGATGTCCACACGCTGTTGCGACTGCCGACCGGGATCTTCTACGCGCAAGGCGTGAAGGCGAACGTGCTCTTCTTCGACCGCAAGCCGGCAGCGGAGGCACCGTGGACGCGCGAGCTGTGGGTCTACGACCTGCGCACGAACATGCACTTCACGCTCAAGCAGAACCCGCTCCGCTACGAGCATCTCCAGGACTTCGTGGAGGCGTACAAGCCGGAGAACCGCCGCGACCGGGTCGAGTCGGAGCGCTTCAAGCGCTTCGGCTACGACGAGCTGATCCAGCGCGACAAGGTCAGCCTCGACCTCATCTGGCTCCGAGACGACTCGCTCGAGGACATGGACAACCTGCCGCCGCCAGATGTGATCGCACAGGAGATCGTCGAGGATCTCGAGGCCGCTCTGAGCGAGTTCGCAGCAATCACCGAGAGCCTGCGATCAAACCGCGCTGACCACGGCATCTAGGCTAGGCACCTCGGCTTCCCTACTGCCAGCCGCGCTCACTACGGTCGGCTCCGGCCGATCGCACGTCAAAACACCACATAAGCGCGCCATCGCGAACCGTCCGCGAGAGGGCGCTCTTGAGCGATCCCTCCGCGACGCGGTCGTAGGTAGTGCCGACTCCAGTCTTCCTGTTCGTGTGGCATGATGCATGAATGTCCGTTGTATGGACATGATGCTACACGATAATTTCTCTAACAAGGAGACTGCGATGAGCGAGGAAGACCTGGAAATCGCCGTAATGGGGAAAGTAGCGTCGTCGCTAGCCGAACTTGATGACGCTGCAAGGATACGAGTTATCGAATGGGCATCCAAACGATACAACGTGAAGATCGCGCAGAGTCGCGGCTCTTCGGATGGATCAACGCGAAGCGATTATGGCGACAATTCCGAAGTCGGCAACGAAACGGTGGAGTCTGATTTTGAGGTGTTTGCAGACCTTTTCGATGCTGCAAACCCGAAAGCCGATGCTGATCGAGCGCTCGTGGCTGGCTATTGGTTCCAGGTGTTGCAAAACCAGGCGGACTTCGTGGGGCAAGCGGTAAACAACGCTCTCAAGGACGTCGGACACGGAGTCGGCAACATTACGAACGCGCTTTCAAGCCTTCAGAGCCGGAAGCCGGCACTCGTGCGCCAGGTCGCGAAGAGCGGGCGTGCACAGCAGGCGCGCAAGAAGTACAAGCTGACGACCGCGGGCGTTTCAGCGGTGCGGGCGATGATGAACGGCACCAACAGTTCCGGGGACGCCGAGTGAGTCCGGCTTCGCCGCCAGCTTCGGCAGTCCTCGGCTCTCTCCCAGCTGGCCTGCGGAAGCCGCTGCTTGATGCCCTCAGCGAGATCGTCAAGAACTACCGGCAGAACAGATGGGAGCCCTCTGAATTGAACGGCGGGAAACTCTGCGAGGTTGCGTACACCACATTGCGCGGACATGTCGATGGCTCCTACCCATCGAAGCCGTCAAAGCCAAAGAACATGGTCGATGCGTGCCGCAACCTCGAACAGTCGCCGGACACGTTCTCGCGCTCGGTGCGCATCCAAATTCCGCGGATGCTGATCGCCCTTTACGAGATTCGCAACAATCGTGGTGTTGGGCACGTCGGCGGCGACGTCGAGCCGAACCACATGGACGCGGTCGCAGTGCTCTACATGGCGAAGTGGATCGTGTCGGAGCTCGTCCGACTTTTCCACAACGTCGACACGGCGACGGCGACTGCGGTCGTGGACGCGCTGGTCGATCGCGAGATTCCGATTATCTGGCACATCGGTGGCGTGCGCCGCGTTTTGAGCACGTCGGCCTCGCGCAAAGACAAGACGCTATTGCTGCTCTACGGCCGGCCGGCCGCGGTGGCCGAGCAGGACCTCGCGTCGTGGGTGGAGCACCCAAAGCTGACCGACTACCGCAAGGACGTTCTGCGACCCCTGCACAAGGCGAAGCTGGTCGAGTACGACATCGCCGCGCGCGTGGTGCATCTCTCCCCTCTCGGCGTCCGCTTCGTGGAGGAGAACTTGCCGTTGAACGTCGCCAGTTAGGCAACGCTGATCTCGTCAACGACGGTCTGTGCAGAGCCGCGGGTGGCGCGTCTGGACCTGCGACTTGAACGAAAGCTCCGCGGAGGCTTCCGTGCCACGACGGTGGAACGAGGATCCGACACCATCTACAACCGGGCAGTCGGTCGATCAAGAGCTAGCTCTCCGCTCCTGTGACTAGCCGTTGCATGAGCAGCTAAGGGTCGCCTTGAGGTAGCACCCAGGTAGCACGGCCCCGCAAAACGCGGGTTTTTCCGGGCATCAGCGACACGGCGAGTTCGGCTTGGTTGAGCCAAAAAGCCGAACCGTAGACCCCCTCCAATCGCGATGGTAAGGAGGGGGTCGACGGTTCGAGTCCGTCAGAGGGCTTCTGATTCTCTCCTGCTATGAGGCGTTTCTGTTGGCTGCCGTGGCGACGGCTTGCTGCTGAAGTGTCCACGCGACGTCCACACGGTGGACAGCGGGCTTTTCGGCCTCCGTGTATCCGTCGAGCAGGTTGATCGCATGGTCGCGTCCATCGCGGGCGAGGTGCCAGTAGTGGCGGTCGATCATCGTCAGGCTGGCGCCCATGTAGCGGGAGAGGTCGAAGGTTGAGATGCCGGCACGCAGTGCGAAGATCGCGGAGCTGTGTCGGAGATCGTAGACGCGGCGGATCGGCGTGATCCCGGCCGCGAGTTGGGCAGGCTTCCACTCGCGGGTGCGGAAGTTGTGCAGATCGAAGTAGGCGCCGCGAGGTGATGGAAACAGCAGATCTGTGCCTGCTCCCGCCGGGAGTTGTTCGAGCGCCTCGAGCGCGATCGCTTGGAGCGGCACGGCGCGGACGCTGGCCTCGGTCTTCGGGCACTTGATTCGCCCGTTCCGAAACGCTCGTCGTACGTAGACGACTCGGGCGTCCCGGTCGATGTCGCGCTGTTCGAGCGCGATCCACTCCCCCGGACGTAGGCCGGTCGCTGCCGCGAACATCACCAGCGCTCTGTCGCGCTTCCCAAGCCGGGACGCGACGTTGGCGAGTTGCTCCCATGATTCGAACGGCCGCTTTTCGGTGCGCCGCCGCTGCGGGTTCGCAACGCCGTGCTTGGCGGGGTTGACGTCGATCATTCTCCACTCGACTGCGCGGCTTAGCACCTGCCGTAATGCCTGGGTGGCCTCGAAGCGGTGCCCGGCCGGGATCGTCATCCGCCAGGCCGCGATCTCCTGCGAACGAAGCTGTCTCAGACGCTGATCGCCGAACTCCCGCACCGCTTTCGACAGCAGCCACTGCAGCTTCGTGATCGTCTCGGGCTGCGCGTCGTGCTGGGCCAGGTATTCATCGACAAGCTGCGCGAGCGTAAGCGTGCTCCCTGTGCCGTTCGCCCGCCGCACCCGCTCCAGAGCCCGCTCGAGCGCCTCCCCCGCGTCCCGCTCCGACACGAACCCGCCGTGCTGCACGCGCCGCGACCCGCGCCCACCCGTCCGGTACCTGTACCCCCAACGCGGGCCTCCACTCGGCCCGTTCGACCTCACGGGAAAACCTGACCCTGCTGCGCCATGACGAACCTCCTCGATCGGGACCCGGATCGAAGAACAAAACCACGCAGCGAGAGGAGACGGGGACTACCTCTCTACAAGGAGGGGGTCGACGGTTCGAGTCCGTCAGAGGGCTTGAAATACCTGCAAATCTGCTATCTGTGTTGCCTGAATAGGCGTGTATGACCCCTTCTCTACCCAGGAAGGGTCGGTGATTTCTCTCCCGTGTCGCGACAGAGAACGCGGCGGCGAACCGAACTCGCCGTCCATAGCAGCAACCACCCTTGGGTTCCGTGTCTTGACAACACAAGACGTCCGCCGCCGTTCGTCGCTTCCGAAATAAACGAAAGGGGGAGAAGCGCCCTCTGCTGCTCGACCGGGCAAGCACTCGACTCGAGACCGCGGAGCGCGCTGAACCGGCGTCCGGTCTTGTTCTCGCAAGCTGTCAGGTTCGGGCCGACGCGGTGCCGTCCGCCTCGACGAGCAACTCGGTGAGGGGTTGAGGGTGGTGGCTGCGGATCTTGGCGGCCAGGTTTAGTTCGCGCCAGTGCCGGTCGTGGTCGGTGTGGACGGCAATGATGATCTCGTCAGCGGGAAACTGAGCGAGCGCGTCGCCGATGGCGGTCAGAGCATCGTCGTCGCCGCCGACGATGCCGTCGGCCTCGACGTCCCGGTCGTAGAGTTGCTGGAGCGTGGCGGCCAGGCGCTGCTCAGCGTCGGCGATGGCGGCTGCGTCGTCGTTTGTGGCCCAGGCGAGATGGGTGGTGAAGATCGGCGCAATCACGTAGACCTCGTCCGGATGGCGCTCGACGACCGCACGGACGGAGGGGCGGACGACCCTGACGTCGCTGATAGTGGGGTCGACGACGAGAAGGATGCGCTTGTGCTCGCTGACGACGTCCTCGATCGGTTCGATGGTTGCGTTTGCGGGCAGATGCTGATTGTGGGGTGCCTCCGATGCCTGGTTGTGTCCCTTCGCCGGCCAGGGCGCGAGCATGAGCAGCAGTCGCGCGTCCTCGAGGCCATGCACGGCATGGCGCTCGCCGGGGTCGCACGTGACCAGCGTGCCGGCGTCGCATTCCACGGTCTCGTCGCCGGCCTCGATCGAGACCCGGCCGGAGATCACCTCCACGACGGCGCGCTCGCGCACGCGGTGATCGGCCATGCCCTCTCCGCTTTGCAGGTCGATGACCACGAGCCGGCATTCGGGCGACGAGAACAGCACTCGCGGCTTCTGGCGACCGACCGAAGGTGCGCGCAGCGCGTCGGCTCCGGGCTCGCGCTCGACCTGCTTGTCAGACGACCCCTCGAGCAATGGTAAGTGCCAGTGTTTCACGCTCCTCCTTGAAGTGGTCTAAAACGGCCTCTCGCGGTGCTCCCGATCGACAGAGGCGTGCTCGCCTGCCCGGGAGTATCCCCAATTACCTGTTAGCTAGGTAGGCATTCGTCCTAGTGGCGCGAGGCGGCGACGCCGCTAGATCGACTGCCGGGAGCCGAAGAATTCGTGGTCTTGGTTGTAGCCACCGTAGCCTGTAGGGGTCGGGAATCGTGAGTTGGCTGCGGTCGCCGGCGTCAGCTCGGGTCGGGGGTGTCGGTGAGGGCGGTGGTGAGGAAGCGGTGGGTCCAGTCTTCGGCGTGGCGGCGTGTGTCTGCGACGACGATCGGGATGCCCGGGTAGCGGACCTGGAGGCGGGTGAGTTGGTCGGCGAGCCAGTTGCCGTTGACGTGCTCGAGCTTGAACAAGGCGCTGTAGCGGGATTCGACGACGATCGCGGCGAGCGGGAGTTCGGCGAGCCGTTGTAGCTGGAAGGCGAGGCTGCCGTCGGAGAGCGTGGCGGCGAGGTTGTCGAGGCTCTTGCGCTCGACGGCGGCGAGCAGCTGCCCGTCACGGCTGTGAATCGCGTAGTCGCCAGCGGGAACGGCCGCGCGCACCGTGGCGGCGCCTTGCTCGGCGAAGCGGTAGGGATAGCGCTCGCGGGTATCGACCGTGATCGTGACCGGCTCGGCGAGGGCGCGTCGCCGCGGGACGCGGCCGCCGGGGTTGGCGGCGCGGGCGGTCTTCTGCGTCTGCCAGAAGATCGCCTCCCGCCCTTTGACCTCGGTGAAGACGAACTGGGAGCGCGCCTGCCGGGGCCGGTCGAGGACGAGATCGACCGCCGGCCCGCGACGGCGGCAGACGAGCACGGCTGCCTCGTCGACGATGTCTGCATCGTCTGGCCACGGTTCTTCGAAGCGGTGGCAGTAGACGCGCGCTGTCGCCGGCCACGGCGCTCGCGCCTTTAGCACCAGGCCGTCGTCGAGCGGCAGCCGGACGAGGTAGGGCAGCCGGCTGCCTTCTTGCGGGTTGTGCGCAATGACGAACAGGCTGCTCGTGACCTCACCGCTCACGCGGCGGCAGCGTAGTACTCGTGGATCACCCCGCCCAATAGGTCGCGGCGGCAGACATGTGCGGGCGGGCGAGCCGCGGGCCGGGGGCGGCTGACCGGTCGGAGTTGCGAGCGCAACGACCGATGCGGCCGCTGACCGTTGTAATGCGCCAGGTAGGCGCGGAGGACCTGTTCGAGGTGGCGGCGGCCGACGATCAGCAGGTGGTCGAGGCACTCGTTACGGACGGTGCGGACCCAGCGCTCGGCGATCGCGTTGGCCTTTGGCGCTTGCAGCGGCGTCTCGATCACGCGCACACCTTCTGAGCGGACGATCGCGTCGAACGACCCGCAGAACTTCCTGTCCCGGTCGTGGATCAGGAAGCGCACGTTCCCGAGCCGCTCCTCGATCGCCAGATTCCGCGCCTGCTGTGTCACCCAGGCGCAGTCCGGGTTCGCGGTCACGCCGACGAGGTGGACGCGCCGCGAGCCGTGCTTGATCCAGAACAGCACATACAGCGTGCGCAGCCAGACGGTCTCGACGGTAAAGAAATCGCAGGCCAAGATCCCGTGCGCCTGAGCACGGAGAAAGTCGGCCCAGGACGGGCCGGTTCGCCGCGGCGCTGGGCCAAGCCCTTGCTGCCGGAGGAGCGCGCGGATCGTGGTCGCGCCGACCCCGATCCCGAGCTTGCGCAACTCACCCTGGATCCGGACGCAACCCCAACTCGGGTTCTCCCGCGCCAGCCGCAGGATCAGCTCGCGGCGCTGCCGGTCGAGCGGCGGCCTCCCGACGCGGCGATGCCGATACGTCCACTTCCGCCGCACCAACTCTCGCTGCCAACGCACAAGCGTCTGCGGGGAAACCACGAACGCCGACCAGCGCTCGCGCGGAAGAAACCGGCACGCCGCGGCCAACACGACCCGGTCGCGCTGTCGCAGCTCCGGCCGCTTCACGCTCCGGCGAAGTACACGGAGCTGGTGCCGCAGCACTGCGTTCTCCAGCTCCAGCGCGGCGACGGCCGAGCGGCTCGGGATGAGTCGAACAAGCAGCAGCAGGAGCAGATGCACAATGAAGGAATCACCACGCCCGATCCTAGGGATTGCCCGCAACCGACGTCGTGGTAAAGTGACCACCGTAGAGACCACCTGAGAGCGAGGAGAGAAATGGCGGAGATCGGGATCAAGGAGCTGAAGAGCGGCGCGTCCCGCGTCGTCGACGAGGTCGCCGCCGGGCGCAGCTACGTCATCACCAAGCGGGGGCAGCCGACCGCGGTGCTGATGCCCGTCGAGGAGGCTGAGGATCTCGTGCTCGCGAACGCGGAGGAGTTCATCAGCATGCGCCGCCGCGCCCGCGAGGCCTACCGCCGCGGCCGCTCCAAACCGCTCCGAGACATCGCCTGAGCAGCCCCTACGAGGTCCGGCTCGCGCCCACCGCCGCGCGCGACTTCAAGAAGCTGCCGGCGCCGCTGCGGGAGCGGATCCGCACTAGCCTCGCACAACTCGCCAAAGCCGCAGCAGGAACCGGCCGCATCCGCGGCAAGAAGGTAAAGACGATCCGCGGCCACGCGGACACCTTCCACCGACTGCGCGTCGGCGACTACCCCGTCATGTACGACCTCATCCCCGACGACCGCGTTCTCCTCGTCCTCGGCATCGTCCACCGCAGCGACCTCGAACGCTGGCTCCGAACCCGCTAACACGACGCATCACGATTTCCGAACCCCTACACCCTGGGCTTCTCTCACGTCGCACGTCGTTCAAGAGACATTCCTGCACGCTCGGGCATGCGAGTGTCGTCTCCTTGGGCACCGCGCACGTACAGTCGTGGGATGAAGAGGGTCACCCTCGCGTCCGGCTTGACGTTGTCGTACGCGGAGAGGGGTGATGCGTCCGGGCCGGCCGTGTTGCTGCTCCCTGGGCCGACGGACTCGTGGCGCTCCTATGAGCCCGTCCTCGATCTCCTACCGGAGGAGATACGCGCCATCTCCGTGTCTCAACGCGGGCATGGCGAGTCCGACAAGCCTGGTACGGGATACGGCGTCGAGGACTTCGCGGCCGACGTGGTTCCGCTGCTCGACGCGTTCGGCATCGAACGGGCAGTCCTGGCGGGCCACTCGGGCTCGTGTCTGGTTGCGAGGAGGGTTGCGCTTGATCATGCGGATCGGGTCGCCGGCCTGATCCTCGAAGCGTCTCCCACGACGCTTCGTGACGACGCGCAGTTGCTCAGTTTCGTCGAAACCATCCTCTCCAAACTGGAGGACCCGATCAGCCCGGACTTCGCTCGGTCAGTCGTCACCGGTACGTCGTCCGAGAACGTCCCTTCTGCCGTGGTCGACCAACTCGCGGAGGAACTGCTCAAGGTCCCGGCGCACGTCTGGAAGGAAACGTTCGCGGGGCTCCTTCGGTACGACGACGTCGTCGAGCTTCCGCTCATAGAGGCGCCGACGCTCCTGGTTTGGGGTGACGCCGATTCGTTGGTTTCGCGAGAGATGCAGGACCGCCTCGCACGCTTGATGCCCAGTGCTGAGATCCTCGTCTACAAGGGCGTCGGACACACCCCGCGCTGGGAAGACCCAGGGCGTTTCAGCAGCGACCTCAGGACGTTCGCCGGGCGGGTCATGCACGGACACTCTGCCTGACGCCAGCCCCCTGGGAGCACTCCTGAACACTCGCGCAACTGCGTGCCCGTCGCTCGATGAATCAATCGCGAACGCTGCCAAGCATGCTCACGCGACCAACGTGAAGGTCAAGGTCTGGATGAAGGAACAACGCGTCGTAACGGAGATCGAAGACGACGGCGTCGGCGGTGCAACCGGCCTCAGGAAGCTCAAAGAGCGCGCTCGAGCAGCTGGTGGCACGATCGAGATCGACAGTCCGCCGGGAGTTGGAACACTGATTCGAGCCGAGGCTCCTTCCGCAATTCGGCGATAAGAGGTTTACGGTCCTGAGCGTCGTGCGAACGTGATGCGAACATCAGCCAGTCCACGCGCGTCCACGCCCGGGTCATTCGTCGCCGTCAGATCTCTTCAACTTTCGGGGCTTTCGTGGTCTACGAGGCCCGCCCGTACCCGCGCTTTCCTCCCGCGAACCTGAATGGTAAGGAGGGGGTCGACGGTTCGAGTCCGTCAGAGGGCTTCGAAAAAGCCCTGCAAATCGGCGCCGGTGTTGGCTGTGCGGACGAAGTTCAGACGCTTCGGGGGTACCAGACAGGTACATTTTCGGACGAGCGGGCACTCGCGGGCATCCGCGACCCAGCGCGACCCGCCCATCAGTTTCTCAAGACGGGATCTCGCTGACCCTCAATTCGGAAAGTGCGTGCAAGCCAACGGCGAGTGTTGTCCGGGTTGGCGCGAGAGTGACGACCTCCTTCGCTAGAGAGGAGGTCAAAGGGTCCACTCTTCTCCTTCCTGGAACGCCGGTCTGTCACGTCTCCTCGCGGGTTCGAATCAGCCACTCCCACTCAGGCACCGGGCGCAGCAGCGCCCTTGTCGGCGGCCAAGGCGTTCGAGATCGCTTTGGAGCAGCTACATGTCGGCAAACGGGCTGACGCTCATGTACTTGAAGCCGGTGTCGACCGCCAGCGTCACGATCAGCGCGTCCGGGCCGAGGCGCTCGGCGAGGCGGTGCGCGCCCACCACGTTCGCCCCCGTCGAGATGCCGGCAAAGATCCCCTCATCGCTCGAGAGCCGGCGTGTCATCTCGATCGCTTCGTCGTCGCCGATCGACTCGACGTGGTCGACCTTCTCCGCGTGCCAGTGCGGCACGACGAAGCCCGTCCAGCCCTGGATGAGGAACGGTCCGCTGCTACCGCCGCTGATCGCCGCCGACCCTGCAGGCTCGTGAGCCGGATGAAGACGCCGTGGCGCTTCAAGGCGTCGGACACACCTATTAGCGAGCTGCCCGTCCCTATGCCCTGGCAAAAACCCGTGACTCGTCCGCCGGTCTGCTCCCAGATCTCGCGCCCGAGACCGTCGCGGTGGCCCGGGATGATGTAGGGGTTGTTGAACTGGTCGGTCGCGTAGTGGCCGGGCTCCGTCGCCAGCTCCGCCGCGCGCGCGACCATGTTGTGGATGTCCTGCGCCGTCACCTTCGGCCGACCTGCGACCGAGGCGACGACGTCGATCTCCGCTCCGAGCGCGCGCATCAGCTGGAACCGCTCCTCCGTGAAGCAGTCGGCCATCACGATCAGCGCGCGATACCGCTTCGCGCGACAGACGAGCGCGAGCGCGGGGCCGGTGCTGCCGCCCGTGTACTCCACAACGGTGTCGCCGGGAAAGATCAGACCGTCGCGTTCCGCGCCCTCGATCATCGCGAGCGCCATCCGATCCTTCATCGAGCCCGTCGGGTTGCGGTACTCGAGCTTCAGCCAGAGCTCGGCTCCGTTGGCCGGTGCACAAGTGCGGACGCGAACCAGCGGCGTGTTCCCGATCGCCTCGAGAATGGACTCCATGCAGAGATCATCTCCTACGCGGCAGGCGTCGGGCAACCACGCCCAAAGAGAGTCCGCCGTCACTCTCGGAACGCGATCTCGTCGCAGGTACACGACGAGCGCGTCGCTTGCCGGCGCGTCGGCAGCGCGAGCTGCCCGCCGATTCTACGCCGGCAGCTTGGACGCGATCACGTCCGCCTGCTGGATGTCCGGAGGCCGTGCGAGCAGCTCGTCCGCCTGGGCCATCAGCGCCTCGGCCACACGTCCCGACAGGTGTGCCTGGCGGCCCGAGTCGTCTGGGAAGACGTCGAAGATTGCGAACTGGGAGTCGCCGAGCCGGACCGCGAACCACGCGGTCGTGTCCGGTTCGTCCTCGACGAGCGAGCGTCCGCCCTCGAGGAACCTCGCCACGTCTGCTTCTTTGCCGGGCTTCGCCTCGAGTGGCACCCAGAGCCCCTTGGTGACCGTCGCCATGACATCTCCTCTCCGTCGATCGAGTGACGCGGCGCGCATCCTATGAGACGCCGCATACCCACAGGATGGCTCGCGGGATCCTATCGGGCGCGTGGAATCCGGATGCCAGCGACCTTCGCGCAGGCCGGGGGAATCGGGGGCAACGTCCGCGCGTGCGAGCACCGTCCACGCCGCGCAGTCGCGCGATCCGTGCACGGCTGGCCTCCTGCCACAGTCGCTGACCGCTTCCGTTCGGCCATGCAGTCGGGTCGGGGAGCTGGCGCGACCCGTGGGTTGTTGTCCGTTTTACAAACAGGCAGCACCTCGCGGGTACCAGACGGGTACACCAGCTTGGGCAGGCGCGGACACGCGCGGGCATGGCAGGCATGCCGTGAAGGCTCGACTTGCAGGAGAAACATGATCGCGAGTGGCCTCCCGTGCCCGCCAACACCGCCTGGGGACCTCATGGTAAGGAGGGGGTCGACGGTTCGAGTCCGTCAGAGGGCTCTGCAAGAGCCCCGCCGGTGCGGGGTTTCGTTTTCGATCGACTTGCAGGTCGCCCAGTTTGCGGTGGGTATGGAGCCCTTTAGGTCACACCACCATTTTCCCCGTACGCGCTCGTTCGTGCTCGCCTTCGAGGAGACTTTTCAGGACGCGGAGGCTTGCGTCGACGTCTCGTCGCAAGCCTGCGGCGATGAGGGCTCCGCGAAGCGCAAGAGGCCCTTCGCCTGCAGCTCGATCCGGGAGGTGAGGTGGGCGCAGTCAGAGCCTGCCGGTTCCACGACGTACGACGCTTCCAAAGGCCGCCCGCCGGAGGTCGCCCGGAACCCGACGAGCTTGTGGGGCCCGTACCGGGTGTACTCATTCGTCCCCTCCATCCTCCGACCCATAAGCGTTCGGACAAAGCTGTGACGCGTCCTGCGGAGCGGGAGCAGCTGATCGTCTGGCTGCGCGAGTTGCGCTTCGCGAGCGACGGTACGCAGGCGGAGATCGGCCCCAGCGAGGTGTTTGCACTTCACCCGGGCCACCACGCCGAGACAGTCGGCGACGAACCGTGTGTTCGATCGACTTCGGCCTCGAGGACTGGGCCAAAGCCGCATTGACGGAGAGCAGACCTCGGAAACGGGGATCTTTCCCTTCAGGGGGAGGGCTTTGGGGACGCCCTCCCCCTTTGGTAAATCGCGGGCTCTACGGCCCGGCCGGGCCTTTGCAGCTTTCGCCCGGGCGGGCGCCGACGTAGGCGGACTGTTGCGAGGTGTTGCAGCCGTAGGTGACGTGAGTAGGGCCATGGAGGACACGACCCTGATCTGTCCACATGAGCGCGGCGCTTCCGCCCTTGTCGATCGCGACCGAGATCGAGTCTGCGAGATCCCGGTTGCCGTCGTTCAACGTGCAGAAGATCCCGTTCGTGCAGATCCCGCCGACGTGCATGACGCTGCTCGAGGCGGAGGTCTGGTTGAACTTCGGCGTCGCGGATGTCCCGTTCGTCGTCTGCGCGAAGGTGACGTACCACGGTGACTGCTCCGCATCCGTCGGAGTCTCGTCCGGTGAGTTGAGCCAGATGAAGTCGACCCGTCCCGTCGAGCCCGCCGCGATCCACGGGAAGTAGTGCTGGCCCTTGTCGCCGTCGACGCGAGCCGGTTTCGCCCACGTCTGTGACTTGTCGCTCGAGTGAGCGAGGTACACGTGGAAGACGTTCGGCTCGTTGCTCTGGAGGTTGTCGGGAAAGACCGAGTAGACGTTGCCGCCGACGGCCGGATTCCCGGAGTCGTCCACCGCGAGAGTCGCGAAGATCTCGTCGGTGTTCGTCGATGGCCCACCGTCGAAGACGAGGTGCGCGTCCCAACTCGTGGCTGTTGCGGCTCCGACGCCGACCGCCGGTGGTGAGTGAGCGACCCAGACCTGGTGGAAGTTCTGGAGCTGGGTCAGATTGCATCCTCCGGTCGTGTTGGCTACCGGATCCGCAGTGATCCACTGCACGTACACCTCACCCGTCTGCGGGTCGACCTCGATGTCGCTCGGGACGGTGTTGCAGAACGAGTTCGCGAACGCGATCCCGTTCTGCGCCAGGACGTCGACCGACGGGCCGAAGGTCTGTCCGCCGTCGTTCGAAGCGGCGACGTTGATCTGGCTCGCGGAGAAGTCGTGGTAGCTGATGTAAACCTGATCGCGGTTCGCTGAGGTCTTGCTTGGATAGACGGCAAGCCACGGACGGTCGATCAAGGAGGGATTGACGGCCGCGATCTTGTTGATCGTGAAGTGGTCGCCGCGGTCGTCGCTGTAGGCGAGCTGCACCTGCAGGACGAGCGGGAGTCGCTCGAGCGAGACGACGTAGACGCGATGCGATCGCGGCGTGCACTTCGGCTCCGGCGTCGAGCACGGCGTGGGACCACCGACGCGTACGTGGACGTCGCCGAGGTCGCGGCCGAACGGATCGTCCGCGGTGGTAGGCCGCTGGACGAACGTTCGGCCGCCGTCGTCCGAGCGTGCGAACTTGCTGCCGGTCGCCTGCCACGCAGCGTAGACCGTGCCGTCGGCACGGTCGACCGCGACCGAGGGCTCCGTCGCGTTCGTCTGGGCCGCGGGCGAGACCTCCTCCGTAAACCCGAGTAGATCTCCGCCCACGGCGGCGGTGGCGAGCCCAAGCGCGAGCACGACGCCCGCGAGAGCCGTGAAGAGTCGGTGACGGTGCACAAATGCTCCTTTCAGTCGTCCGCGTGAAAAAGGGGCGCCGGAACGGCGCCCCTTTTCGAGAACGCACCTACGGTGTCGTGCCGGTGCCGTTGTAGTCGATCGCGGCGGTGGTGTCGTCCAGCGAAGTGTAGCCCTGCTCCACGTTCGTGAACGGGATCCCGCTCGCGCGCCCGGTGATCGAGAGCGCCTCGCCCGAGAGCGAATAGAGGCCCCCGCCGGACTTGATCCCGAGCCCGCTCAGTGACGCCGTCAGGGTCAGCGTGCACGGCGACGGCGCGAGCGCGCCGGTGCAGTTGCCGCCCAGCGTTCCCTGCTCGACGAAGCGCGGCTCGTTGCCGGTCAGGCTCGGGAAGGAGCTGCGGTTGAGACGACCGGCCTCGACGCGCGGCGTGCTACCCGGCTGGTCGACGTAGCCGAGGTAGAAGTTCTCGTTGCCGACGTTGCCGGCGATGTCCGCCCCTGCCGACGACCACCACTCCGCCCCCCAGAGCCCGCCGTCGACCACCGACGGAAGGTTCGGCGTCGAGGTCGCGTCGCACGTCGTCGCCGCAACCGCCGACGGTGGTGCCGCCAGCGTCAGATTCACGGTCAGCAGATCACCCGAACGATCGGAGCTCATTTTCAGGATGTCGAGACTCGAGCATGACGGTGATGTTCCGGGGAAGGCGGCGGGCGTGATCGTGTCACCGGCCGGGTCGGTCGCCGCATGGTCATGGATCGGCCAGTCGTTCATCAGGTTGAGCGGCGTGCTCTTGAACACGCTGTTGCCCGCCAGCTGGCGGCCGAACTTGATGAACGACCTATGGCGGAAGTTGTTGTCGTCTGCCCAGACCACGCTGGCTGCGCCGAGATGGTCGATGTCCATCGTGAAGAAGTCGCCGAGCGTCCTGCCACCGCTACAGCCCAGACCCGACGTGCAGATCGGACCGACGTGATTCGGATGATCGGAGATCTGGACGCTCTTGAAGTTCGGGCCGGAGTTGAGCGCATTCTGAGACTGGGAGAAGTAGACGTTCCAGACGGCGCCGGTCGCCTTCGCCGGGTAGTCGCCGGTGTTGGCCTTGTAGTAGACAAGGTCGACCTGGCCCGGATCGCCGGCAACCATCCACGGAAAGACGGCTGAATCCCCGGGCTCCTGGGTCAGGTCGATCGGCGACGACCAGGTGTCGCCTCCGGTCGTCGAGTAGGCGTAGTAGATGTCCGTCTCGCCGAACGTCGTGCCGTTCGAGTCGACCTGCGACTGTGCCCAGTCGTAGTAGAGGTTGCCGCCGTTGTCGACCGCCATCTGAACGAAAATGTTCCGCGGATATGCGGTCGGGCCGAGCAGCGCCACCTGCTGACGGGTCCAGGTCGTGCCGCCGTCGTCAGAGCGGGCAATGTAGAGCCGGTAGGGCGCGCCGCAACTGACGAGCCCGCCGGTCAAGGTGTCGCCGGTACAACGGAGGAACGGGATGTAGAGACGGTGCGGGTGTGCCGACGGGCCCGCGATCGTCGACTTGTCGACCACGATCGGGCCGGCGACGGACAGGGTTGGGTCGATCGGGTCGGGGCACGACGTCGGCTTCGCATCGCTCACCGGCCCGCCGGAGCCGAGCGTCGGATTGTCCGCGATCGCCGATGCCTTGTTGCACGGCGACTGCACCGGGTCGACGAAGCTGCCGGGCGCCCCGTCGGTCAGGCTGCGGTTGAGCACGATCGTCGGCGCCACCAGGTCGAGATCGTCGTTGACGTTCATGTAGACGCTCGGGCCGAGCGGGGCCGTCTCGTCCGTCGCGTCCCACTGGCGGTCGTCGAAGCCGCTGTTCAGCCCCGCGCCGAACTCGTCGGGCGTGAAGGTGCCGCCGCCATCTCGTGAAACGTTCATCGTCACGCCTGTCGCGGGCAGATCGATGAAGAAGACGGCATGTGACACGTCGCCGACTGCCTGGTAGCCGTCGCCGCCGCCGCGGCCCTGCGCGATCGCACGGCCGCCGAGGGTGGGGTCGTTGTGCGCCAGGTGGAAGCTCTGCCCGAGGTTCTGCGACGACCAGAAGAAGTCGTAAGCGGGATAGCCGAACCCTTCGGTCGAGTCGACGTAGACGGCGTCCTTGTAGCAGGGCGTGATGATGCTGCAGCTCTTGCCCTTGTAGGTGCCACTGGTGAACGGGTAACGGTCGACCGTGACAACCGGCTCGGTGCCGGCCCGTTTGTAGTCGACATAAGCCGGTGGAGCGAAGATGTTCGTCATCGTGGACGTGGAACTGGTGGCGCCTGTGCCGCTCGAAGTCGTCGCGCTCGACTGGTCGAGCAAGACCCCTGTGCCGGGAAGGAGTACGGGAACTTCGGTGTCGCCGAAGGCGACCGTGGGAACCGCAACAGCCAGGAAGGCGAAGAGCGCGAGCAACGTCCCGCGCCTGCGAGCCAAACCAAACATCCTGTACCTCCGAGATGGAAGAAGTGGCCGGATGCCGACCCTCATCTCCGCTCCAAACGGGTCTCAAACCCAGTCGCAGCAACCGATTTGGACTGACGAGTCAATCGGCGCGGCCGCCACTCTCGGTGATCTCCTGCAAGTACGTCTGGTTCGACCCTCCGTCTAACCCAGCCCCGTCCGCATGCGCCGGCTTCGAGCCCGTCGTGGGCGCGCGTTGCGCCACGCGGCGTGCGCAGCTGGACGATGATTACGGCCGAAGCTTCTGGTGGTTAAGGGCGTGTAGCGGAGACATCATGGACTCACCGGAAGCGCTATCTGTCAACGCAGGACCGGGGAGCGGGGCAAATGATGACTAGGTCGTACTCCTCGATTTGGAGCAGTGTCTGTGAGATTCTGGGGATGGGTTCGACGCTCGGATTCACGCGCGAGCAGCAGATCCTCACAGCGGCCGCTGCCTGAGCGGACAGCACACGCGTACTACCAGTAACCGTAACCCGCGCCGCCTTGTGGTGCGGCCGCGGGATGCGTGCGGTCGAGGCGGCCCTCACCACAGGTTTCGAGTCGATCCTGGCCGCCACAGATTGGCTATCCGCGTATATACTCACCCTATGAAGATCGTCAAAGTACGCCGCGTCGGCAACAGCAACGTCGTCTCGATCCCACGCGAGTTCGAAGCACGCGGCTACGCGCCCGGCTCCTCGGTGCTCGTCGAGGAACTTCCCAGCGGCGAGCTCCGCCTCCTGCCAACCGAGAAGCTCCGGGAGCGCATCAAGGAGATCGGTCAACGCGTGGTCACCGATCACGAAGAAGCACTCCGAATCCTTGCCGAGCACGACCCGGACGCCGGCGCAACGCAGCAATAACCGGGTGAGCCGTGGCGGCCGACGACGTCGAGATCGTCTATCTCACCCTGCAGGATGCCCTCGAGCTCTACGCGGCAGCCACCGGCGGAACAACGGCGGACGCCGTCAACGTCCTCCGCCCCTCACCGGCACTCGAAGGCGCACTCGCACGCCCTCGAAGCTACGCCCACTATCAAGGTGCAGACCTCGCCATCCAAGCGGCAGTGCTCGCGCACGGGATCGCCGAAGGACAGCCGTTTCTCGACGGCAACAAGCGACTCGCGCTCGTCGCAATGCTGACCTTCCTGGAAGCGAATGGCTACCACGTCGATGCCACCGACCCGGAGCTTGCCGACTGGATCATCGCCCTCAGCGGCAACCTCACCCCGGAGTCGCTCGCCGATCGACTCCGGGAGCAGCTCATCCCAGTCCAGCCGGCCTGAACGGACGGCGCGCCGTCACTGTCATCCGGAGTCGTGCCTGACGGGAGCTGGCCGAGCGCGGCGAGCGCGACTGCCTGCAGCGGCACGGCGCGCACGCTCGACTCCGTCTTGGTGCACCTGCGTCTGCCCTTGCTGAAGGAGCGGCGGACGTAGGCGACGCATGCGTCGCGGTCGATGTCGCGGTGTTCGAGCGCGACCCATCCGCCCGGTCGCATTCCGGTGGCGGCTGCGAAGAGCACCATCGGCCCCAGACGCGGCCCGAGTCGCTCGGTGACCGCCTCGAGCTCGTGCCACGATTCGAAGGGGCGTTTTTCGGTGCGTCGCCGCTGGGGGTTCTCGACGCCTTGTTTGGCCGGGTTGATGTCGAGCATCCCCCAGACGACCGCGCGGGCGAGCACCGGCCGCCCGCCTGCGTTGCTTCGAAGCGGTAGCCGGGCGAGATCGTCATCCGTAGGCCGCGATCTCGACCGGGTAGAGCTCGTCGAGCCGATAGTCGCCGAACGCACCGACCGCTCGTTTGAGCAGCCAGCGCAGCTTCTCGAGGGTCACCGGCGCCGCCTCGTGCTGGGCGAGATACTGCTCGACCAGCTCCGCGAGCGTCAGGTTCGTCGCGAGCCCCTTCGTCTGCCGCAGCTTGTCGAGCGCGCGCCCGAGCGCCGCCCGCGCATCTTCCTCGCTGGCGAAGCCGCCTCGTTGACAGACGAACCACCCTTGTCAAGGCATCTTGACACGCACCTGCCGCGGAGGACCGCCACCGCTCCTCCGCCGGACGATCTGCCCGATGCCGCCCTCATCGCTCTGAGTACGCTCGCTACCGCGGCCGAACTGAGCAACGAGTGACCCGGACCGGCCGTGCTCTAGCACCGCCGACGGGGTCGACGCCCGCATCAGTTCCGGCGGCGCGACTGGCTCGGACCGGCGCTGCTGACGCCCCTCTTGACTGCGGGGCCGGCACCGGCATCAGATTGCCGCGCCAGGCGGCGAAGGAAGCGCAAGGCCTCGCATTTCGGGAGGTCGGCGAAGAAGCGGGAGTCGACCTCCTCGACGATCGCGATCGCTCGCGGCGCGAGCCGTGCTCCTCGCCTGGTCACGCGCAACCGGCGCGCCCGGGTGTCGGCGATGTCGATCTCGCGTTCGATCAGGCCCTTGCGCTCGAGGCTGCGCAGCACCTGCGACGTCATCTTGATATCGGTGCCTGCCTGCCCGGCCAGTGCGATCTGGGTCGGACGCTCGCCCTGATCGTTCAGCCACCAGATGCAGGCAAGCAACACGAATTGAACGTGGGTGAGGTCGAGCGGTGCCAACGCCTGAGCGATGCCACGCTGCCAGCGCAGAGTGGCGTGCCAGAGCAGGAATCCGGGGCTGTCGTTCGGGTGAAGCGGCATCAGCCCTCGGCACGCGCGACCAGCGCGGCGAGCGTCTGCGGAAAGTCCGCGCTGATCTCGGGCCTGATCTTCGGTCCCAGCGTCTTTGCGGCCTGACCCGTGATCTCCATCCGGTAGGTGATGCGAACACGCTCGGGGTCGAGACGCTCGACACGGTGGATCGTCCGCACCATGATCTCGTCCAGCTCGGCCTCGTCGACGAACAGCTCAGGCTCGACAGCCTCGGCGATGCGAAGCTCGATCGGCTCCTGCCCGATCGGGGTCATCACGATTGTGCCGCCGGCCGCGAACGGACCAATCAGCTCAATCCGCTCGATGTCGCCGTTCCACTCCGGCCACCCCGCAACATCCGCCCACAGCCGCCAGATTTCCTCCGGCACCGCGCTCGTCTCAAGGCTGTGCTCGGTCGCCCACATCGCTGACCCCCTTAATCGTTGCGGAGATGATCTGCGCGTAGACTATACTTGGCGGCCAACGCTGATAAGCAAGTGAACGTGTGGCGTTCCCTTGCTGCCGCGGTGGCGAGGAGAATGTTGGCGTGTCCCACGCGACCGCGCGCTTAGGCTCGTTGCGCACGCCGAGCGGCGCTTCCTCGAACGGCGGCTGGCGCAGCTCCAACGCTGACCGGCGCGAGGCGGCCGCCCAGAGCGGAGAACACACCAAGTACCCGAGAGGAGTTGTGAGTATTGGGCTTGGTGGGGCTTCGCTGCAGGATCTTCGGCACGATGTCCCAAGGCCTTGCCGTTTGGTGCGGCGGCATCGGCGTGCTCAGGTCGTTGCCGATGCTCCGCTGGTTCTCGAGGAACTCCGCCGTCAACACGGCGCAGACGGTGCGGGAGCCATCTCCAACGTCCGAAGCGTGCCGGTCCGCCTGGCCGGCATCAAGACCGTCGGCGAGGACACGTCCTCCGCCTGACGGTCCGGGTCAGCTGATATGGAGTGTGGTTTGTCAAGTCGCACGGCTTGAAGGCCCGCTGGTTCGCGGGCCTTTCTTTGCGGCGGGGGGAGCGCACCGGCCGTTGTCGACGTGGTGTCACGGCTGATATGCGCGGGTCGGGACCGCATGACCGGTGTGCGAGATGAGGAGTGGTGCCGCTCTCTAAGGTCGAGCATCGCCCCGTTCGGGTGGCTCGTAGCTGAACCGCGGGTCGCTCCTCGCGTCGGTGCGCCGGTGCGCTCTCCTCGCCGAGCCGTTTGGGGGTTGTCGGGCTACTCCATCGTGGCCAGCGCCCAGCAGTGCCCGGCGAGCTCGCGTACGACGGCGACCGCGACGATCGTGCGTCGCTTGCCTCGTCCCTCGAGCGCGTGCCAGCGGGCGTGCAGGCGTCGGGCGCTCTGATCGGCGCGTGCGCGGACTGCGGCCGGCTGGCCTTTCCGGCGTAGCTCGAGCGTCGCGCTCGCGCGGAGTGGGCGCCGCTGATGCCAGGCCGCTTCGACCAGTAGCCGGCGGGCGTGGGTGTTCCCGGTCTTGGTGATCGCTCCCAGCTGGCGCTTCTCGCCGGTCGAGTTCTCGCTCGGGGTCAAGCCGAGGAACGGCCCGAGCGCCTGCGGCCGGAAGCGGCTCCAGTCGCCGAGCTCGACCGTCAGGCCGAGCGCGGTCAGCGTTGAGACGCCGCGCAAACAGCAGAGTCGACCGACGATCGCCGCGAACGGCGGCTCGGTCGCCAGTTCGACGATCGCGGCGTCGAGCGCGTCGCGGCGTGTCTTTGCCTGAAAGACCGCGCCGTAGCACTCGTCGAACGCAAGCGCGAGCGGCCGGCTCTCGAAGCGCTGCCGGCGCAGCCACCCGTCGTGCGCGAGCGTCCAGGCGGTGGCGTCGTAGACCGACCCGTGTCGCAGCAACAGCTTCGAGAGCCGGTGCCTGGCACGCATCAGATCTCCCCTCGCATCCTCGCGGGCACGAACCAGATCCCGCGCGGCTTCCTCGTGCGACTCGGGCACTCGCACCGGCACGAGTTCACCGAGCCGCAGCAGCCTCGCCAGCCGCTCCGCGTCACGGCGATCAGTCTTGACCTTGTCCCCCGAGGCGCGCGGGATCTTCGACGGTGCCGCGACCGTGCATGCGATCCCAGCCTCCGCGCACGCCCGCGCCAAGACGTACCCGGTCGG
>JBBRYW010000041.1:0-22048 GCA_038237235.1 Gaiellales bacterium | reverse complement strand
GCTCGGCTGTGAGCGCCACCCTGAGGAGCAGCGGAAACGCCAGCGCCGTGAAGATCCCGAGCCCGTTCCAGTAGTCGAGCGGGAAGCTCAGACGGCGCTGGGCCGCCGGCAGGAAATCGAGGGCGTTGTCGTTCGGGAACGTATTCGGATAGAGGCGGCTGCCGAGCGCGAGCACCGAGATTGCGACAATTCCGAGCGCGAGCCCATCGGCGATGCGCTCGGCGTCTCCGCGGCGGAACGCAAGCACCGCGACGAGGAAGACGCCGACGTAGAGCAACGAGCGGTCGAGCTCGGAGAGTGCGTCCTCGGCGCTCGCCGCCCAGCCGGCCGAGGCGAGCGTCCAGCCCGCGAAGCCTGCGAGGAGCAAGGCCGTCGCAATGGCGACGCGTGGCGGTCTGGCAACCGGCCAGAGGGTAAGCGCAAGCGCGACGATCACCGTCCACCAGACGCCGATCGCGACGGTGTTCCGGGTCGTCAGCGCAAAGGTGCCGCCGTCGTATGCGAGCCAGGCCACGACGGCGGCGACAGCGGTGGTCGGCCCGTATCGCCGGGCGAGCGCAATCCACAGGCTCGACTCGCGCTCACGCGCAACAACTGCGGCTGGGCGCGACATGCCGTTTGCTAGCCTAGATGACCCGGAGAGCCATGCTCCGGGTCCGACGAGGGGGTTCGACGAACGGTGAAGGTCCGGTTCTCAAAGAGCCTTACAGTCCTCGCAGGTGTGCTCGTATTCGCCGGACTGACCGACGCAGCCGCGGCAAAGGGTCGCCCCCCACGCCCGGGCGGATCCGCCGCCGTCGCGCAGTACGTCGAGCAGTTCCCGACGAGCAGCGGGTCTCAGGCGACGGGCGTGGGCAAGGTGCAGACGAAGCCGCTCGCTCCGTCTCTCTCGCGCAAGCTGACCACGGAGGGCGGCTCCGACGCGCAACTCCTCCAGCAGGTCGCGACCTCCTCCGCTTACGGCGCACCGCAGCACATCCTTCACACCAAGCGTCCGAAGACGACGATCGGCGGCGAGGGACGTGGGTTCGGCCGGGGAAGCCCTTTCGGGGACGGCGCGCGCGGAAGAGGCCAGATCGGCGGTGACGCGACCCCGCGGCGGGCGCTGTCCGCGGCGGTCAACGTTGTATCCGACGGGAGCGACGGACGATTGATCGGGCTCGTCGTCTTGCTCGCTGCGATCACGGCTGTGGCGGTGGCTGCGGCCGCGTACCGCCAGCGCAGCCTGCGGGAGACGACTCGTAAGTAGCGCGCCGGCCGGGCCGGGCGCGCCGGAGGCGGCGCTCCAGAGCCACCCGGTCGGAAGGCTCTCCGTTCTCAATTTCGCCGCGCTCGGCCTCGAGCGCATGCTGAGCCTCGTCCTGATCGCGGCTCTGGCTGCCCTCTACGGGGCGAACGTCGACACGGACACGTACTTCCTCGCACTGATCGTCCCGACCGCGATCGGCGGGGTTCTGATGGAGGGCCTCTACACCGTACTCCTCCGCATGTTCGAGCGCGACGTGCGGCCCTCGCTGGCAGCCGCGCTGCGCGTCACCGTCCCGGTCAGCTTGCTCGCAGCGGTGCTCTACGTGGCCGGACTCGTCGTCGCATCTCCAAGCCGGCTCCACGTCTGGCTCGCCTTCGCTCCCATCCTCTTCACGACGAGCGTCGGCGGAGTCTATGCCGCCCGCCTGCTCGTCCAACGCCGCTACAAGCTCTCGATCCTGAGGGTGCCGCTCGCGACGGCGCTCGCCGTCGTCGCAGTCTCGGCGGTCATGCCCTTCTGGCGATCGGTCACCGGGTTCGCGCTTGCGATCGCCTGCGGCCACCTGACCGCGCTCGCCTTCCTCGCCCTGCGGGCGCGTAGCCGCGGGACGGCGCCGTCCCCCGAGCAGCCCCGCTTGGCGATGATGCAGCTGCTGGCGGCCGCGGCGCCGATCTTCCTGGCAACGCTCATCGGTGGTCAGATCGTGATCCTGATCGAGCGCTTCTTTGCAAGCGGGATCGGCCCAGGAGCCGTGACCCTGATCGCCTACGCCCGGGGAATCGCGGTCATCCCGGTGCAGATCGCGCAGGCGCTCGGAAACGCGATCCTGCCCGCGGCCGCCGAGCGGGAGCGATCGTTCGGACGTGAGGCTCTGGCGCGGCTCAACGTGCTCGTCCTGCGGTTCGGCCTGGTCGCGGCATCGGCCTCGACGACGTACATCGTCATCTGCCGGCGCGAGATCGTTCGGGCCGTGCTCCAGCGCGGCGACTTCGACGCGGACAAGGCGCTTGCGACGGCGACGCTCGCGGCGCTTCTGGCGCTGTCTCTCGTCGGCCTCTCGGCGGCCACGATCGCCGGCAAGGCGCTCTACGGAGTCGGTCGCCAGCGTGTGGTCGCCGCGACCACGACCGCCGGCGTCGTCGTGTACGTCGCGCTCGCGTTCCCCGCCCGCGCGCTCTGGCAGACAAACGGGCTCGCGCTCGCCTACTCGGCCTCGTCGCTCGTCGCCGGCATCATCCTCGCCTTCGCCCTCGGGGCCGGGTCGGGAGTGCGCCTGGCGACTGCGCTCAAGGAGTGGCTGCTCGTTCCGGGCATCCTCGCGGGAGCTTTCGCGCTCGGCTCGTACGGCGGCTGGGCACTCCTCGCCGGAGGTTCGGGAACCGGGCGCGCCGTCGCCACCCTGGCCGTCTCGCTCGCCGGTGGTCTCATCGCGCTCGCCGGCCTGGCTGCGGCGCTTCGCGGCCCCGAGTACGAGTTCTTCCGGCTCGCACTCCGCCGGGTGCGGCTCGACGGACTCTTGGCCCGCGGCGAGGGACGGGCCGCGTAGATATAACCCCTCATGCGTATGCGATCCGAGCTGATCCGCCCGCTCGCTCGCGCCGGGGAACGGCTCAAGCTCGAGGTGCGTGCAGGCGAGCGGCTTTCACCCGATTCTGAATGACAACTGCGAAGCAACTCGCATATCGTGCCCACCGCCTGGCCAACCGGGCCCTCCAGCCGGCGAAGCTCACCGTCGACACTGTCGCGCGCAGGCAAGTGGCCGACGAGCTGCGGAGGCGGGTCGTCTGGGAGCTTCACGAGTGCTTCCGCCACACGCTTTTCGCGGATCTCCAGCCGCGCGAAGGCCGCGTCGAGCTGCTCTCGCGGCTGCTGGGGACGAAGACGAGCGAGGCGATCTACATCTGCTACCACCTCCAGCAAGCGCTCGCCGGGGAGGGCGACGTCTGCGAGTTCGGAGTCGCTCAGGGAGCGACCTCTGCGCTGCTCGCGAACGAGATTCGCGACACCGGTCGATCCCTGTGGCTGTACGACTCCTTTCAGGGGCTGTCGAGCCCGACGAGCGAGGACGTCCTGCTCGACGACATCGGCAGCCTCGGCTCGATGGATGCGTATGCGGGTGGGATGGCGTACGGGCCCGAGCGGGTTCTGGAACGACTGCGGGAGGTCGGCTTTCCGAGCGAGCGAACCCAGGTGGTGCCGGGCTTCCTCGACGAGGTTGAGACGGCCCGCCGGCTTCCCGGCCGCGTCGCGTTCGCCTACCTCGACATGGATCTCTACGAGCCGACCCGAACGGCGCTGCGGCTGCTCCACGACCGGCTGACGGCGGGCGCCCGCGTCGTGGTGGACGACTACGCATTCTTCTCTGCAGGCCCGAAGACGGCGGTCGAGGAGTTCTTGGCAGAACATCCAGGCGAGCTCGGCCTCGAGCTGCCCCTGCCGTTCGCCGGGCACTTCTGCGTGCTGCGGCGCTCGAACGGACCGGAGTAATGGCTCACCCTGGCCATCTCGCTCGCCGGCGGCCCCATTGCGCTCGCCGGCCAGCGCGGCCGCGTGGCGGCCCGAGCTAGCGGCGGCCCTCGCTTACACGCCGAACGGAAGGACGTAGCGGTCGTGCGGCCGCGCCAGAGAGAAGGGCAGGGATGCTGCCGGCCCGCCGACGATCCGCGCGCGGAGATACGTGCCGTGCCCCATGATGTTGAACTGATCGGCGTAGCCGAGCCCGCGACCACTCGCGAGAAAGTGGCTGCGTACCTGGTCGGCGGTCAGCGGGTAGTCGTACAGGGCGACCTCGTCGACGGCGCCACGCAAGTGCGTCTTCAGCGTCGCGTCGTACCCGAGCGAGGCGGCGGCGGTACCTTCGACGCGAGGCCAGGTTCCCGACGAGTCGAGCCGGCCGTCGACGTAGAGGCGACCACTGATTCCATCGTGCGTGTAGACGAGGTAGTGCCAGCGGCCGTCGGTGACCCAGGCCGCGCTCCTCAGCCCCATTCCCGTGTCATACGCGAGGGCGTGAACAGGGTCGGTCACGCCGAGGTAGGTGTAGCGGCTCGCCCCGTCCCGGTTGCTGAACAGGGCGACCGGACGCGTCGTCTCGGTCTTCACCCACCCCTCCACCGTTGCCGGAGAGCGAATCGGGCCGAGAGAGACGGCGTCGTTCTTTCCGTCCAGGCTGACCGCGCGGTCGGGTGTGCCGAGCAACGCTCCCGGCACTCCAAGCTTCGCTCCCACATACCGCGCTTCTTTCACCCCAGCGAGATCTCGGGCCGTCGTCCCGTTCTGCTCGTCGAGGGCCCAGTAGGACACGGGTGAATCGCGGAGGACGGCCCGGCGATAGGTCGACCTGGGAGGCAGGGGGCGGCGCGCACCGAGCGGCACGCGGGCGAGCGCGCGGATGTGCCCGGCGAAGATCCCGTAGCGATCCGCGCGGAGCTTCGCCAGCCGCCGCCAGCCGTCCCCCGCGTTCTCCTCCACGAGGACGTACGCCGCCCGGCCGGCGGAGGTCCGGCCCCAGACGTCGACGCCGCCTCGTGCACGGTAGGCCACGAAGGGAAAGCGGAATGCTGCAAGGGCCGGCTTCGGAGCATCGCGGGTGAGGCTGTCTCCACCGCGGAAGTACAGGCCCGATTGGGCGAAGTCGGTCGGATAGGGGTCGTCGCGGAGCTGGAACCACGTCGCGAGGGTTACGTCCGAGCGCCACATCTGGTAGAGCGCCTCCGAGACCCAGCGCGCGTGCAGCTTGACCGGCACGACGAGCGCGTTGAGGTCGGGCGGCCTGGTGTCCCAGGAGAACTCGGTCACCCACATGCGGACGGGCCCGCGCGAGACGATGTGGCCCGCGCGGGCGGCGGCGTCGAGCAGCCGCCGAACAGCCGGGAGGTCGCCGAGCGAGACGTCGTCGCGGCTCGCCGCCTTCCGCGTAGGGCCACCGGAGGTGTATGGATGGACTCCCCAGGCGTCGAGCTCCACCTTCTTGCTGCACGTGGGTCGCGGCGTCGATCCCCGCGACATGCACAGGAGCTGACGCATGAATCGAAGCGGCGCGACCGCCTGGACGAGCTTCGTCGACGTGGCGTACGGCGACAGCCCGCCGCCGACCACGACGTTGTCGGGATGGACGGAGTGGATGGCGGCCGCGGACTCGTTGAGCATGCGGCGATACAGATCTGGCGAGAGGGCGCGGTTACCGTCGAGCTGCGGCAGCAGGAACGAGCTGAGGTTCGGCTCGTTCCAGACGCGCCAGTAGCGGACGCGGGGAAGCCCCGAGAACGAGCCGCCGTACCGGGTGGACGCCGCCCTGGCAAACCGCGCCAGCGCGTCCGGATCCGGGCGAATGGGGCCCCTTAGGGCCGGATCAGCAGGCACGAAGGGGAGCGGCGCGCTCCTGTCCTCAGCCCAGCCTGGAGCGTTGTCGATGCTCACGATCGGCTGAAGATCGTGCGCGAGCGCGAGCCGAACCTCAGTGTCGAAGCGCCCCCACTCGTACGCCGGGTCGGCGGGATCCACCCCGTTCGTGGGCTTGCGCCTCGCGACGACGGCCCAGCTGAGAGTCAGCCGAACTCGACTCGCCCCTGCCGCTCGCGTTCGCTCGAAGGCGAGCGCCGCTTCCGGCCCACCGAACGAGGAGTCGGCCGCGACAGCAGTCTGCAGCGGCCGGGCCGCAGCAAGAGGTGAGCACAGCACCAAGGCCGCGACGGCGGCGCACAGTCCAGCAGCCCCGCGACTCACCAGCCTAGTGTAGAGCCGAGCCTGCGGGCCTCTCGCGGTCCTGCCCTACGAACAGTCCGTCGAGCTGCAAGAGCTTGCCCGAGCGGGGGTCGGAAAAGGCTCGCTCGAGCGAGACGAGGGCAAATCCGGAGACGTCCAGCCACGCCACGACCTCCGAGAAGAGTGCCTGTCCCTCGTACAGTGGCGCGAGGGAGAGCTCGCACTCCACGGCGACAGCATGCTCGAGCATGGCTTGCGCTCCGCGGAGCGCCTCCAGCTCAAAGCCCTGGAGGTCGAGCTTGAGATATGAGACCGTGCCGGCCTCGATCAGCTCCGGAATGAGGGAGTCCAGGCGCGTGACCCGCACCCGCTCCGTTCGAACGCTCCTCGACTCGGCCGCGGCCGCGAGCTGCACCGCGGCCGGTGCGCGGAGCGAGCTCGAGACCGAGTTCTGGGCGACGTAGATCTCGGCCGCGCCGTCGACGTCCCCCAGGGCGAGCGGCAGGCAATCCCAGGCTGGATCGGACGCACTCCGGCCGGCTAGTCGCGCATAGGCGGAGGGAAGCGGCTCGAACGACACGATCCGCCCATGAAAGCCGGTCGCACGGATCGTCCGCGCGTACTGACCTTCGTTGGCGCCGCCGTCGAGAACCAGGTCGACTCCGCACTCCTCCAGGATCCTGCGGCGCTCCTGCTCGAAAGAGCGAGCGGCGTCGAGCGGCACGAGTTGCACGCCGAACCGTCGGGCCAGTGCCCGAGCAGCATCCTTCGCGGCGTCCGCTATCCCGAGGTACGAAGCGATTGCAGCGGCGCCCCTACCTCGTGGCTGGACTCGCTCAGTCCGGCGAGGTCGGCGTCGACCATCAGGCGCACGAGTTGCTCGAAGTCCACTGTCCGACGCCACCCGAGCTCGGTTTCAGCTCTCGACGCATCGCCCACGAGGTTCTGGAGCTCCGCCTTGCCCCGGCGCAGAGCCTCGTCGCTCCGCACATGCTGCCGCCAGTCGAGCCCCACGTGCCCGAACGCGGTCTCAACCAGCTCGAGGACGCTGTGCAGAGCGCCGCTCGCGACTATGAAGTCCCCTCCCTCGTCCTGCTGGAGCATCAACCACATGGCCTGGACGTAGTCCCCGGCGTATCCCCAGTCCCGACGGGAGTCGAGATCGCCGATCGAGAGCTCGCCCTGGAGGCCGAGCCGGATGGCCGCGGCCGCGTGCGTCACCTTGCGGGTGACAAAATCGAGCGGCCGGCGCGGCGACTCGTGGTTGTAGAGGATGCCGGACGATGCGTGGAGTCCGTAGCGGCGACGGTAGCTGCCGACGATGAAGTGACCGTACGCCTTCGCCACGCCGTAGGGGGTTGCCGGAGAGAGCGGCGTCAGCTCGGTCTGAGGCATCTCTCGAGGGTCGCCGAAGATCTCGCTCGACGACGCCTGGTAGAAGCGAATGCCTGAGTCGACGAGCCGAATCGCCTCGAGCATCGTCGTCACACCGACGGCCGCGAACTCCGCCGTCAGCACGGGCTGCTGCCACGACATCGGCACGAACGAGACCGAGGCGAGGTTGTAGACCTCCTGCGGCCGGCAGGCCTTCAGTGCAGTGACCAGCGATTGCTGGTCGAGCAAATCGGCCTGCAGCAGCTCCACTCGCTTCCGGATGCCGTCGAGGTTCTCGTACCTCGCGGAGGGCGCCCTGCGCACGACCCCGAAGACGTCGTAGTCGTGCGACAGAAGATGCTCGGCGAGCAGCGAGCCGTCCTGCCCGCTGATGCCCGTGATGAGAGCCCGGCGCCTGGCCACGTCGCAGTGGCGCCTTACCGCTGGGGACCGCCGCCGCCGCCGAACGGCAGCACGTAGCGATCCCGCGGTCGCGTCAGTGAGAAACCGAGTGAGATTCCCTTCCCGTTGGCGAGTCTCGCGCGGACCAGATCACCGGTGGCCCGCACCGGCAACCGACGCGTGAAGATGCCGTACCTGTCGGCCCGGAGCACTGCGAGCCGTGTCCAACGCTTGCCCTGTCCTCGCTCGACGACCACGTTCGCGGCATTGCTCGTCGGGGTCCGGCCCCACACCAGGATGTCCCTGCGCTCCCGAAAGGCTACGAACGGAAAGCGAAACGCAGCGAGCGCGGGCTTCGCCCGGTCACTCGAGAGACTCGTGCCACCGCGGAAGTAGAGACCGGATTGCGCAGGCTCGCTCGGATAGGGCTGATCGCGGAGGAGGTACCACGTCACGAGACTGACGCCGGCCGTCCACATCCGGTAGAGCGCCTCGGCGACCCACCGGGCGTGAAGCTGGATCGGAACGGTGTAGTAGTTGTCCGGCGGGTCGGTGTCCCAGCTGAACTCGGTGACCCAGAACCGAACTCGCTGCTTCGACACCACCCGGTGCTGTTTCACCGCCGCGTCCAGCAACCGCTTCATCTCGGGCAGGTCGCCGAGAGAGACGTCGTCGGGATTGGACGCTGAGCGTGTCGGGCCACCCGACGTGTATGGATGATCCGCCCAGATGTCGAAGTGAGCCCGTTCGTTGCATGTCGGCTTCGGATGCGGCCCCGCGGAGAGACACAGCAGAGCTCGCATGAAGCGAAGCGGCCCCACGGCTTGAATGTTGAAGTTCTCGACCGTGAAGGGCGACAGCCCTCCCACGATGACGCTGTTGTCCCGACGAACCGCGTGCACGGCGTCGGCGAACCGGTTCAGCATTCCTCGGTACACGGCGGCGGAGACGACCTGCTTCCCGGCGAGTTGGGGGAGCAGGTAGCTGCTCGCATTTGGCTCATTCCAGGCCTGCCAGTAGCGAATCCTGGGAAGTCCCTGGAAGCTTCCGCTGTATCGCCGCGCGGCCGCCGTTGCGAAGCGCCCGAATTCGACCGGGTCGGGCCGATATGACCCGGTGCCTGAGTTCGCCCCTGAACCGGCTTTCTTCCCCTCGGCCCACTGTGGGGCGGTGTCGACCTCGGCGATGATCTCGAGTCCGTGCGCCTTCGCCAGCCGGACCTCCTTGTCGAACGCGGCCCACTGGTAGAGCGGGTCGGCCGGATTCGAAGGGTCGAACGGCTGCGGTCGCTGCGCGCCGGCGGGCGCGACCTGCCGCCAGCTGAGAACCATGCGAACCACCCGCGCTCCGGCCCCTCTCGTGCGAGCAAAGGCCGTGTTTGCCTGCGGGCCGGTGAAGGCTGGGTCATCCACGATGGCCGTGGTCAGCGGCCCGCTCGCGACCGCTCCCTGACAGAGAACCAGGGCGGTCGCGATTGCCGTGAGGAGAAGACGACGCATTGCTCCGGCCAGCTTACCCGGGCCTCATGCCGTCTTACCCGGGCCTCGTGCAAGCTCACCCGGCCTCATGCGGGACACCGCTTGGCGCTTGCAGTCTCGAGATGCCCGGCCAGTTTTCGTACGTCGCGCTCGAATTTCAGCCCGGTTGTGACCGAAACAGCGGGGAACGAGGGTTGAGGTGTCTCGCGCGCGCGAGGCTTCTGCGAGCCGCACGGATGTTCCCCATGTTGGTCTCGAGTCGGGCGGCGACGAGCCAGAGCCGCCAGTCAGTCTGGTCGCGCTTGATCGCCTCATCGATCCAACGCTTGGCGATCGGCCGCGCGCCGGCCGCTTCGGTGACCAGCGCTAGCTGGAGGTAGGGGGTTGCCGCCCACGGCTGGATGTTCCGGGCGGCGAGAGCGTCGTCTACGGCCTTGGTCGGGTTTCGCGCCGCAGCCGCGGCCTGGCTGTCGCGGAGCTTGATGTTGGCCAGAAGTGGGATCGCGTGGGCGCAGATCAGGAGCCACGCGACCACCACGACACCGATACCGAGCCCGAACGATCGGCTGCGTGAAGGCGCTTCCCTCTCTTCCTCGCGCACCAAACGAGGTCGGCCAAACGCCGAAGCGGGGCCGACCAGCAGCCCAAGCAGGACGAAACCGACCACCGAGACGGCGGTGAGCTCCCAGATCCAGTCGATCCCGGCCGCAACGACGTAGCCGGCGAACGCGGCGGCGAGAGCAGCAACCGTCAGCCGCTCATTTTCTGCGGCCCGCAGAACCCGCCGCAACGAAAGGATGAGACCAACCGCGAAGGCAGCGCAGAGCAGGAGAAAACCGGCGGCGCCCAGCTCGCCGAGCGTTTCGAGGTAGAGCGAATGCGCGTTCTTGACGTAGGCGTTGAGCGTGCCGTGCTCCGCCCACCAGGCCTCGTACGAGCCCCCGCCTCGGCCGAAAAGCGGCCTCGACTCGAACTCCTTGACCGCCGATCGCCAGAATTGCCAGCGCCCGGAGCCGTTGCCGCTGAGGAGATGAGCCCGAACGTAGTCCTGGTTCGAAGCGGCCAGAGCTGCCGGCGGCTGCTTGAACGTCCGGAACCGATCGAGAGGTCGAGCTGCTGCCACGCCGACGACCAGAATCCCAATTGCCGCCACGGCAATGATCCTTCCGGCGGTTCGCGGCAGGCGCACGCTGGGCCAGCGGCGACAAACCGCGGCGTACAGCACGCCGGTGACGAGCGCGGCAACGGCAACGGTCAGGGCGGCGCTCGATCCCTGGCTCTCGGCGGCGGAAGCCGCTGGGTCGTTCACGAGCTCGTTGCGGTCGAGCAGAACCGCAATCGCGAGCCCGGTGCCGGGAGCCGCGCAGAGGAGCGCTACCAGGGCATCTACTCGGCGTGAAGTGAGCGCGACAAACGCGATCAGCGCGAGGATTGCGGTAGCCACGCCTCCTCGGGACGACGTGAGGTAGATCGTGGCGGACATCGGTGGAACGGCAGCGAGCGATAAACCGCGGATCGTGAGGCGCGACGCGGCGAGCGCCGAGCGCAGCACGAGGGGAACTCCGAGGCCAACGAGGATTGCCAGGGCATTCCAGTAGCCGAGCGGATAGCTGAGGCGTGAGTACGCGGCGGGAAGCAAGACCCGAAAGTCCGAGCTGGAAACGAGATCGGGAAGCAGGCGGCTCGTCAAGGCGAGGACCGCTACCCCCGTCGTCGCGAGGGCGACGCCGTCGCTCCAGCGATCCAGGTCGCTTCGGCGACCGGCCAGCACGACGACGGCGAAGACGCCGAGGTGCAGCGACGCGCGGTCGAAATCGGCAAAGGCACCCTCGGCGCTTGCAGCCCACGCGGTTGACGCGAGGGTGAGAAGGGCAAAGCCCGCGAGCAGGCCGCCGGCTACGAGAGCGCCCCTCGGAACCCTCGCGGTGGGCCAGATTCCGACAGCGACGCCCAGGATGACGGCCCACCAGACGGCAATCGCGACTGAGCTCCGGCCTACCTGTCCGTACGACCCTCCGTCGTAGGCGACGGCGAAGAGCGCGGCCGCAATCGCGAGCGTCGCTCCCCGCGACAGTAGGTAACGCCGCACCGTGTTGCCGAAAGCTCGGTGCTCGGCGCCCACGAGGCGCAATGTAGCCCCTGAGCGCGCGGGTGTTCTCTCAGGGCGAGCCTTGCTTTCGCCAGCACCCGTGCCCGGACCTGACCGCGTTGATGAAGCGAGACGCGGCCTTGCTCTCGGTCTTGCTGAAGCGGGGAACTGTCACAACTCCGCTTGGTATCGTCCTTCGCGAGGCAAGCTCGGGCCGGCTACGGCCGCGAGTTTCGAGCCGGGCTGGAAACGTTGAGCGCGCTAACAGACGAGAACCCCTGGAAGCCTCGTGCCGGGCCTCATGTGACCGAGCCCACTCGCCCCGCAGTGATCATCCCGTCCTACAACGGAGTCGAGCTCCTCACAAGAATGCTCACCTCGCTCTCTCGGCAGAGCCTCGCGCACGAGGTGATCGTCGTGGACAACGGCTCGACGGACGCAACGGCGCAGATCCTCGCCGAGCGCTTCCCCGAGGTACGGGTTGTCCGGCTCAAGACGAATCTCGGCTTCGGGCGGGCACTCAATCGCGGTGTGGCGGCATGCAGAGCTTCAATGCTCGTCTTTCTCAACAACGACGTCGTCTGCGAGCCGCGATTCCTGGAACGAATTTGTCGCGGCCTCGATCCGGCGCGCGGGATTGTCATGGCCGGTGGAGTCCTGCTCCAGGCCGAACAACCTGATCGGATCGACAGCGCGGGGATTGAATTCGACCGGACCTTGCTGGCCTACGACTACCTGCGCGGCCAGCCCGTGGAGCGGTTGGATCGGGGTATCGTCGACCCGGTTGGGCCTTGTGCGGGGGCGGCAGCGCTTCATCGCGCCGCGTTCGACGCGGTGGGTGGGTTCGACGAGCACTTCTTCGCGTACCTCGAGGACGTCGATCTGGTCGTGCGGCTGATCGCGGCCGGCGGCAGCTGCCGCTTGATGGCCGACGCCCGCGCCCATCACCGGCACTCGGCCACTCTCGGGTCCGGCTCGAGGCGCAAGAACGAGCTGATGGGATGGGGCCGGGGATTTACGCTCGGCAAGTACCGCCTGCACCGAGAGCCGCGTCTCTTCGCACGGGCCCTCACCGCAGAACTCGCGATCGCGACGGGCCAGCTCTTCCTCGACCGCACCGCGGTCGGCTTCGGCTCGCGCATAAGGGGCTTTCGTGCCGGTCTACGCGTTCCGCCGGAGCGGCTCCCGCCGTTGCCCGCGGCGGCGAGGGCGATCACTCTGTCCGACGCTCTTCGGCGCCGTTTTCGCGTGCGCCCGTGGAGCCGCCGGCCGGCGCCGGAGGGTTGAGACCGATCTCCGAGGGTTCGCAAGCGGCGCGAGCGGCGAGCCGGCCCACGATCGGCGTGGCCGTGCTGACGCTCGATGCGAGAGAGCACCTCCCTCGCTCGCTGCCTCCGCTCCTCGCCTCGCCTCTCTCACCGCTCGTCCTCGTCGTCGACTCCTCCTCGACCGATGGCACCCCCGAGCTCGCGCGGGAGCTCGGGGCCGAGACGCTCGTCGTCGCGCGACGAGAGTTCAACCACGGCCTGACGCGCGAGCACGCGCGGCGGGCGCTCGGCACGGACATCGTCGCAATGGTGACGCCGGACGCCTATCCGGCCGACGAGCATGCCCTCGGACGGCTGGTCGAGCCGATCGTGACGGGCAGAGCCTCTCTGGCCTACGGACGGCAGATCCCCCATCCCGGGGCCAGCGCATTCGAGGCCTTCTCGCGCTCCTTCAACTACCCGGCCGAAAGCCACCTTCGCAACATCGCCGACCGAGCGCGGTACGGCGTCTACCTCTTCTTCTCCTCCAATGCGTTCGCGGCCTACCGGAGCAACGCGCTCGACGAGATCGGCGGCTTCCCGGCCACGCTCTCACACGAGGATGCGATTGTCGCTGCGCTGCTTCTCGGACGTGGGCACACGATCGCGTACGTCGCGGACGCGGTCGTGGAGCACTCGCATCGCTACGGGCTCCGGCAGGAGCTCGAGCGTCACTTCGATGCGGGCTACGCGCGGGAGGAGTACCGCGAGGCGCTCGCACTCGGAGGCTCGCATGGGGACCTCGGCAAGCGCTACGCCCGCGACCTGCTCAGAGAGCTCGCATGCTCCAGCCCATCACTGATCCCGTACGCGCTCGCTCATCTCGGCGCCAAGTGGCTAGGCTTCAACCTCGGCCGGCGGAGCCTCCGGGCGCCTACCTGGCTCAATCGGGCCGTCAGCACGCAGGGCGCATACTGGAGCTCCGAGTCCTACCGGGCGGCTGGGAGGCGGCGCGCCACCTGAACCGGTTACGAGGCGGAGCTCTCTCTTGCCTCTTCGAGACGGCAAGCCCCGCTCAACCGGCTATGCGCCCTTCGCGGCGAGAACGAATACGGTCGCGTAGGCACGACTCCGTTGCGGGTCGGAAGGCAGGGCTCCCAGGGCTCGAATTACTGCGAGCGCGGCGACCACGGCTCGCAAGGTTATGACCTTAGACTTGGGCTGATGCTTGCGAAAATAGCGGAGAAGGCTTCGATAGCGATTCACAACGACATCCGCGACAGACCACTGACGAAATGTTCCAGCACCGAGATGCTCGAACACGGCGTCATGCACATAGGCAATGCGCCCACGCCTCCGCAGGCGCCAAACAAGATCGACATCTTCGAACCAATAGAAGAACCCTTCGTCGAAGCCATCGACCGCCTCGAAGTCTTCCCGCCGACACATGAGACAAGCGCCGGCAGGCTGAGCGTCCACTTCTTGCGTGCGGCTGTAGTCGAAGTCAAGCATTAGCTGCTGGCGCGATATGGGATTCGTAGGCCAGACACGCTCAAGCCCAACGAGGAGCGCCAGCTGAGTCGATAGGCGAGGAAAGGCTCGCAGCGTGAACCCCACCTGAGTCTTGTTCGTGCCGAGATCGACCAATTGCCCTCCTGCGGCGGTGTAACTTCTGTCATTCTCTAGGAATTCCACTAGCCGCTCCATTCCACCCGAGCGCGCCACGATATCGCTATTGAGAATCAAGAGGAATGTCCCTTTACCGAGGCGAGCTCCTTGGTTACACGCGCTCCCGTACCCGACATCGCGTGCATTGCGGAGCACATCGACGTCAGGCCACCGCTCGCGAATCATGGCCGCTGTGCCATCACTCGACGCGTTATCGATTACAATGCAATGCACGCTGAGACGACCAGAAGCGCTCGCGCCGAGCACGGACTGCACACACCCGACAGTCAGTTCGCGGGTATCTCGTGTCGGGATAACAACGTCGATCGTGTGTCGGGTGGAACCACTCGGATTTGCGGTAGCATTTTGCATTTAGCTCGTGAGGACCGGGCACTGTCGCAATGCCGCAAGTGTCAGAACAACGCTGGTTCTCGATGGGCTATCCCGACGCGGAGTGCACACTGGGAATCAGGGGTTCAGGCCAAGCACCGACAGACGAACCGTAGCACCATTAGATGGCGTCCGGCAAAGTCACGCCCGCGGCTACACTCTGGCTTCTGCTTCGCCGACCACACCCCCCCAACCCCCTCCGCAAGCAAGTGATCGTACCCACCCGCAGTCGAGCCCGCTCTTGCCACTCGTAGGGCTGATCCCAAAGGTGGGGGGGGTTCGGTTCGCCACCATCCTCACAATCACGGTGTGTGCCGGCGTGGCTTGGCTCGCTGCGGATGGCGTGCTGCCGCAAAACTCGCCTGCGACGTTCTCCACGATGCTGGCTCTCATCACTGGTGTGATAGTCGTGACCGCGCTGGAGTCGGCTCGCCTCCTCGGCTCGTGGCGCTGGGTGGTCGTGTCACCACTTGCGGTGGCGGCGCTAGTGTGGCTGACGACATTCGTACTTCGCCCGGCCGAGCTCTACGTTAGCCCGCGCGACACGATCTGGCCCGTGCTCTACCTCGGCTTTTCCCTTAGCGACTTGACTCGAACGACCGCCATAGTTGCGCTCGGCTGTGCTACGTGGTCGCTCGGATACTTGTTTGGCTTAACGCTGGCTCGAAGTCGAAAGCCGGCACGGTTGCCGAGCTTGATTTTCCCGGTCTCCACAATGTCGTCGGCGTTCGCGATCGGCCTTGGGCTTTTCCTCGCCAGCGCCCTGTTCGTACGACAGGGCGGCCCGAGCGCCTTCATCAACTCCCCGGGGTCACTCCATCTGAGCAAAGGCTCTGCGTTCTACGGGCAGTTTGGGATTTGGATCTTGCAAGGCACCGCCCTGTACGCTCTCGCCGGTACCCTGCAGGGAGGTGGCAGAACGGCTCGGCGTGTCCTGTTGATCAGCGCGCCGCTAGCGCTGCTGTCACCGCTTGCTCTGGCTTCACGCGGCCTCGCTGTGCTCGGATTGCTGGGAGCACTTCTCATCTACCTTCGCTTTCGAGCGCCAACGCGGCGTGCGGTGGCGATCACGGCGAGTCTCGCCGTTGTTCTGGCTATCGCCTTGGAGTTCTCCGCTGTCGTTCGGACAAACGCAAACGGAACCGACGCCTGGACAGCGACTCAGCGTGCCATTCATACGCCCCCCGCGGCGCTACAAGCCGCCGACCTCAGCGTGTTCGACGATCTGCTTGCGATGCAGGGGTTGATTCCGCATTCGATCGGATGGCTCGGCGGAAAGAGTCTAGCCGAAATACCGGCAGCTCTTGCCCCACGAGACTTGTGGCCCGGCAAGCCCCAACCGGTCGATGTCCAGGTGGCGAGCTATCTCTATCCCGGTACTTCGGTCGGCACGCCGATAGCCATGCAGGGCGAATTCTTCTGGAACTTCGGACTGATCGGTGTCGCGATTGGGGGATTGCTTCTCGGAGCACTGCTTGGCGCGTCGATGTACCTTTTCTTTGTCGGAGGGAGACTCGCGTTGCTTCTTTATGCGGTTGTGTTTCCGAGCACGTTTGCACTCATTACCCGCGCCTTGGGAACCATGACCGCCAATACGGTTATCGCCCTGGCCGGCGTTGCGCTCGCATACTTTGCCCAGAGCGAGAGCCTCCGAGGGCCGACTTCGCTGACGCGCCGGGCGCGCCGGATGCTCACGCGAGCGGACGGTCTTGGCGTCGAGCATTTGCGCGGTGCGGCGGCAGGGACGCCCCAGAAGGCGGGGTCGCGGCTCGGACGGCCTGCCGGCGGTTCCCCTAAGATGACCCGTTAGTGCGACGTCGTCTTGCAACTACGGTGTTGTTCGGTTTGATGCCAGCGATGAGCCTCCTTGCCGGATGCGGCGGAGGAGGAGCGGTTACACCGCAGAGAATCCCGGTGAACGAGAACTTGGTCACCGACGGCGACATCCGCGCGGCGGCCGCGAATTCGCCTCAGCGTAGCCTGCTTCAGTGGTGGCGTGCGGTTCAGTACGAGGATTTTCCCGGTTACCTCGAGCTGCTTTCCCCGTCACTTCGGCGGCAGCGGACGAGAAGCGGCCGCGCGCGCTTGGATCTCCAGCTTGCCCGCGGCGGGTTTATCTCAGCCAAGCCAGAAGTCTTGAGCAGCGACATCAACGGCAACCGTGCCACCGTGTACACGCGAATCAACACACGCCAGCCCGTGGGCGCGAGCCGGACGTACACGATTAGCTTTCCTCAAGCTTTCAGCTTCGTCCGGGAAAACGGCTCCTGGGGCTTGGCGGATGACCTGTACATCGAGCAAAGGGCCGATGAGACCGCCAAGGTTCAGAGGCAGGCGCAGAAGGCAAAATAGGGCCGCTTCCAGAAGTGACTCCGCGAAAGCCGTCCCGCCATCAATCGCGTTCGAAACCTCGCCGGTGGGACAGCGTTGCTGCCGTGACGGCGACGACGGCCGCAAGCGCACCGAGGCTTAGTGCGGTGCGGGTCTGAGGGAAAAGGACCGCCGTCAGGCCAGCGGCGATCGAGAGGTAGGCATTGAGGAGGCCCCAGAGGAGCGGCCATCGAATATCGCGAGCAAGGGCTGCAGTCTTGCGCGAGAGGAGGAAGGCGCTCAGCAAGCTTCCGGCAGCCAGTGCGCCGGCCATGAACCGAGCGTCGTTGTCCAGCTGAGTAGCAACCACCGCGATGCTCGACACGAGTGTGAGCGCAGTTCCGGACAGGTACGGGATGACCGCATCCTGCTCGTGATGACGCGCGATGAGAATTACCGAAAGGACCAGCAGATAGCCGAACGCAGCAGCAGTCGAGACGCTCAAGATCGCCGCCGCCTCGGCTTCGGCGTCGGTCCGGTTGAGAAAAACATGAACGATCAGCGAGGCGCGCGAAAAGAGAACGGCGCTGACGGTCCAAGTCAAGACGAACAACATCGCGAGACTCAACACGACGTTGCGACGCTCGTGGGCTTGAGCAGGCATCCGTCCTTCGCGCACAAGGCTTGGGAAGAGTGACGTGGCGAATACCCCGGCCAGACCGTAGGTGCCGGTGAGCAACCGCATGCCGACCGCCATGGCGGCGGCAGACAGCCGAGACCCGGCCATGTTGAGGAAGACCGTTCCGGAAGCAAGGCCAACTTGACTGACGACCGTGGGGAGGCCGATCGCTATCGCACTTCGCCACGGCCCGCGTTGCGCTCTGACCGCGAGGCGAAGATCCTTTGCCGCTTGAAGGCGGAACCCCACGACGACGAAGGCGATCGCGGAGCATTCAGCCACCCCGGCGAGGAAAATTGGGAAGCGTGAGCCACTCGCGAGAAACAGCGCGGCGAGGCCGGCGGGAATGCACGAGCGCAGGACGAGATAGGTGGAGAAGGGCCCAGTTCGGCCGCGTCCGTACGGTTCCCAGTAGCTGAATAGGGCCCACAAAACCAAGGCCGCCGCGAACGGAGCAGTTGCAACGAACGAGATCGAGCCGCCAACTGCACCCACAAGGAGGCTCGCCGCAATTGCCGGGACCGCCAGTTGGAGCCGCATGCGGACGATCGATCCTCGTGCCGGCTCGTCCAGTGCTCCCCCACCCGCCAGACGCGCGCCGTAGAAGCCGGGGCCGTTGTCCACCAGGAACTGAAGCAATCCGTAAAGAGCTTGCGCGGCTAGAACCGAGCCGAACTGCCCTTCCGTCATAGTGCGACTCCCAGCTGTCAACCACAAGAGCTGCCCAAGCTGACCGGCCACCATCGCGCTACCGAAGACAGCGGCGAAGCGGGTTATCGAACGATCTGCCTGGCTCGACGGGCTCGATCCCGATGGATTGCGTCGTGCACGGAACCGCCGCAGCGTCTTGCCTCCCTGGCCGATGCTATCCCAACGTGCGCGCTACGCCACGCAGGAGCTCGTGCTTCCAAGGATGAGCACTGGCAGGCCAGCCACGCAGCACGACAGCCTGCTTTGCGTGGCTCAGTAACGATCGCGGAGCTCTCACATATTCGGCCCATGGCGCCGTGTAACACGTCGACCAAGCAAACCCGGCTCTTGTGAGGAGTGCTGACAGTGACGCCGGCGAGTAATGCCCGACGTGATGTCTCAGATCCAATAACCGCCACGCAGCTCCCTCCCGTAAAGCCCGCTGGCTTCCAAAGTTAGGGACCTCAACCAGGAGATATCCTCCAGTCCTCAGCGACTCGCGTATACGCTGGAGGGGTTCGACTGGCGTGATCAGATGCTCGAGCACGTGCCACGCACACGCAACGTCGAACGTCTCAGAGCCCAGCTCCACTTCATCAAGAACGCCGTCGACGACTTCCACGCCAAAACGCATGCGAGCGGCTCGCGCCATCGTCTCTCCCGGCTCGACGCCGAGAACCTCAAAGCCTGCCCGTCGCGCGGCGTCCAGGAAGTGGCCGGAGGCGGACCCTACCTCAAGCAGCCGGCCGCGCGTCCGATACTGCCGTACCAGCGATAGTCGCACCTGCGCTTCAACTTTGCGACTCTCTCTCGCGTCCGCGTACGCCCTTCCTTCATGATATCGCGCGAAGTAAGCGTCATGATATAGCTCCCGAAGCGACGTCTTATCACGCTGAGCCTGAAAAGCAAAGCCACATGATGTACAGGCGAGTAAACTTTCGTGCACCGAAGGAGCGAGAAGCCGCCCACGCGCTCCGCACGCCCAACAAGAGACGTTCTCGTTATCTCGCTCCGAGCGACGGAACGGCTCCATTTGACGGATCCTATCGACACCATTAGAAATGCCCCGCCGTTGGACCTTGCACGACACAGGCCGAGGCGCTACTTTCGAAGAGACCGGGTGGCGACTCTACCCCGGCGGCTAGAACGCGCCCTTTCCGCTGAAGACCGCGGAGGCCGTCATAGCGAGAATGCGCAGATCGCGTCCCAGCGAAACGTTCTCGACATATTCACGCTCGACGGCTAGCCGCTCCTCGAAGGTGAGACGGCCTCTGCCGAACACCTGCATCGGTCCGGTGACGCCAGGCTTAACGTCTAGCCGGAAGCGATGTTCTGGCCGGTATCGCTCCACGAGCTCCACCTGTTCCGGCCGAGGCCCAACCAGGCTCATGTCTCCCTTGACCACGTTGAGCAGCTGAGGAAGCTCGTCGAGGCTCCAGCGCCGCAGAAGGCGCCCGATCCGAGTAACACGCGGGTCGCGGGCGAATTTGAACATGGGGTCGCGGAGAGAATCGAGGGAGACCAGCTCGGCGAGACGCTTTTCGGCGTCGGGGACCATCGTTCGAAACTTGTACATCAGGAATGGCCGGCCATCCTTGCCGGCCCGTCGTTGCCTGAAGAAAATCGGCCCCCGGCTGTCGAGCCGAGTGGCGAGTGCGAGGAAGATGAGGAGCGGAAGCAAGAGAGCCAGCGTGACGAGGGCGGCAACGAGGTCGATGCAGCGCTTCAGGAAGAGCGTCGATCGTGGAACGTCCCACGTGTTGTATTCAACTACGGGCAAATCGGCAACATGATTGAGCTGTACCGCGGTGCCGAACATGCCGCGAGCCGGGGGAACGACACTGAGCTTCAGGCGCTCCCGACGGCACAGCGAGACGAGCTCCGCGATCAGCTGCTCGTCGATCGACTGAGTAGCGAGGATGACCCGATCGAGGGAGTCGAGCCACTCGCTCGAACGCTCGAGATCCGCCCGGGTAAAGTCGCTCGACTCGCCGACGACATCGACGTGGATGTCCGAAAAGAGTTCAAGCTTGCGCCGTGTCGCGTCCGCGAGCGGCCCGGTGCCAATGATGAGCGTCCTGTCCGGGGGAGTGAGCTTGCGCCAGGCTAAACGCGTCGCCGCTCGGAGCAAAAAGGCCGCACCAGCTGAGATCAGCCAGACCCCGAGCGCCGCCTTCATCTCCAGCGAGCCGACAGGCGTGAGGAGGAGCAGCCCAGAGACGGCTGCCGTCGCCGTCAAGCTCCACATGAAGATGTTCGGAAGCTCGTCAACCGTCAGATGACGGAGAGAACGCTGATCTCGGTCATAGAGGCCGTGCAACTTCGCCAGCACGAGCCATGCTGGGAGACAAATGGCCATCCAGAGCGCGGCGTCCGTCTGCCCGCCAAAGCTGCCGAGCCAGACGATCGCGACAAGTCCGGCAAGCCCATCCGCGACGGCGAGGGCGCGGCGAAGAAGCGGATGACGCCAGTCTCCCTGCCGGAAGGCCAAAGCGAAAAACTCGCTCCGCTGAGAGGGCCTCGGAGAGTTTATTGCAAGCAATTTCTCAGCGATCTGCGAAGAGCTGGGGCGTTCGCTTGAGATGGACGTGGGTTGCCTACCTGTCATCGCCGGTTACCTGTCTCAACGGGCTGAAGGCTACTCCATACCCCTCCGACCGACAACGACATTCACACATTCCTTACCTCGGGCACCAGAACTGCCAGGTCGTAGTCGACCACCGCGCCCTCGACCCAATGCCCCTCGCAGGCTTCGGGCTTACGGCGATTCGGCTTGGCGGGTCGTTCCCTGCGGAGGCGGGCCGGGTTTGGCGGCCGGCGCGCGGTCAATCACCCGGTCGGAGGCGCGGCGCAAAGACCCCGCCATGCGCCCTGAACACCGCCTTGTCGGCATGCTGCGCTGAGCATGTGTCCAGCTCTCCGAACCGTCCGTGGATCGGCCGTGGGCCCGGACGCGGCCGCTCATTGCGGACACTGTAGTCGTCACGATGATCCGCATCAGAAGGGGCGGATGCTACTCCGAGCACATCGGGGTCGACGAGCCAGGCGTTGGCGAGAGCGCGGTTGTAGGGCGACCGACTCTCCCAGGCGTGCCCGAACGCAAGACGCCGACCGGCAGCGGCTCACCGCGTCTCGCTCTCATTTCACACCCGTTCGTTGCGACTTTCTTGCTCGAGGCGCCCCGGAAGCCCTCGGGCGAGGCCAGCCGGCCGCGAACCACGCAGCCCCCGGCTCGAATCGAGCGTCCGAGCCGGGGTACCTAACGAGACTTTGCTCTAGCCGGCAGCCACGAACACCCCGCCCGTGAAGGTCGTCGGGTAGGCGAAGAAGCCGGTGATCGGGGAGTTGTCGACACCGTTGAAGACGCGCACGTGGGGGCCGCCGCCCGGGCCGGCGCCGGTGATGATCTCGGCCTTGCCGTCTGCGTTCAGATCGCCTGCAGCGACGCGGACGCCGCCCTGGAAGCCCTGGCCGTAGGCGAGGAAGGAGCTCTTGGGGTTGCCGGCCCAGTCGAGGGTCTTGACCAGGGGGTCCGAGCCCGAGCCCGGGCCGGTGACGATCTCGGCCTTGCCGTCTCCGTTCAGGTCGGCGGCGGCGACGAAGACGCCGCCCGTGAAGGTGGCCGGGTAGGGGAAGAAGCCGCTGATCGCCGTGCCGCCCGCGCTGAAGATGCGCACGTGCGGGCCGCCGCCCTGGTCGGCACCGGTGATGATCTCGGGCGTCGCGTCGCCTGTGACGTCGCCGACCGCGACGCGCACGCCGCCCTGG
>JBBRYW010000040.1:0-22606 GCA_038237235.1 Gaiellales bacterium | reverse complement strand
CCGCTCGCTCGCGAAGCGCCTTGAGACCGGCCCCGCTCGCGTGCTCGTGGAGCAACACGAGGTAGCGCCCCGACGTCGAGGCTTCGGCCCGGTCGATCATCCGAGATTGGTCGTCTCGGTTAACCCGATCACAGCGGCCGCCAGAATTCCGGCGTTGACAACCGCGACCACGGCCGCGGACGCGACATCGAGCTTCCTCGGGGCTTCTCGCTCGGGGCGATCACGGTCGGACAGAACCGTCGCGGGCGGATGCGGTAGATGGTTGAGCGGAAATTCGGGTGCCGCTCGGGGGCGGGAGCGGCGCCCCGCCGGGGGATCCGGTGCCGCTCGAATTTCCGATCGGGCACTGCCGACCAAGCGCTCAGGCGTCCACGAAAACGGATCTCATCGAAGAGGCGTCCGACGGCCAGCGTGCGGTCGTCGCCTGCTCGATCTTGCGCCAGGCGCGGCGGAGCAAGCAAGCGCCGTGCGCGCTCGTCTACGTGGCCCGCGTCAGTCAATGCTGGCAGCGAGCTTCGTCAGCCGATCGTCGCTTTCGATCGGGGCGAAGGTGACGAGCTTTTGGTTGGGGCGGTCGGCGACCTGGAGGACGATGTGCTCGAAGGTGAAGTCGCCGAGCTCGCGGTGGTGCAGATGCTTCGTTCCACTACCAAGCGGCAGGATCTCGTGGCGCGGCCACAACTCGCGCACCTCGGGGCTCGCCTCGTGCAGCCGGTCGATCAGCTCGACGAACTCAGGGTCGTCGGGTCGCCGCGCCGTGACACCGCGGAATCGCGCCAGCAGGGCGGCGGCCTCCTCCTCCCAGTCGAGATAGACGATCCGGGCCACAGGGTCGGTGAACATCCACCAGAGCTTGTTCCGCTCCTCGAGCGGCAGCGCGGGCCAATCCGCGAACAGCGCCCGGGCCGAACGGTTGGCGGCGAGGACGTCCCAGCGCCGGCCGGTGACGTACGTCGGGTAGGGGTCGAGACGGTCGACGAGCGCGCCGACGGCCGGCGCCAGCGACTCGACCGCGGAGTCGACGTCGGGCGGCCGGCTGCCGTGGGCCAGCTGGTGGAGGTGTGCCCGCTCGGCAGTGCTCAAGCACAACGCCCGGGCGAGCGCGTCGAGGACTTGGCGTGAAGGGCGGACGTCGCGTCCCTGCTCGAGGAAGGTGTAGTAGGTCGGCGAGATCGCGGCCAGTAGGGCCACCTCCTCGCGCCGGAGTCCGCGCGTGCGGCGCCTGCTCCCGGCTGGGAGGCCGACGTCTTCGGGCTGCAGGCGTTCGCGGCGGGATCTGAGCAGGTCGCCGACCTGCTTGGGGGTCGAGGTCGAGCCGGTGCGGACTTCGCCCGCCTCAGGGCCAGCTGCTCGTCCGGCCGGCTGCACTGATGCCTTGGCTCCTTTCCTCGATCTCATGCTGGTAGTTCTTTTACCAGTATCACCGGGACCGTGATACCAGTTATGCGCGCTGTACAGTAGCCCCGATGCCGCAGGTGTCGAACTCGATTAGACAAACGCTTGAGGGGACGGTAGTGCTGATTACCGGCGCCTCGAGCGGCATCGGCGAAGCCACGGCACGCGGCCTCGCCGGACGAGGCGCCGCGGTCGCGCTCGTCGCTCGTCGCGCCGATCGGCTGGACAACCTGGCCGAGGCGATCAGCAGAGAGGCACAGCCATCACGGTTGCTGCCGACATCAGCGACGAAGAGCAGGCGCGCGCGGCAGTCGAACGTACCGTCGCCGAGCTCGGTCGGCTCGACACGCTCGTCAACAGCGCTGGGCTCATGCTGCTCGGTCCGATCGTCGACGCGCCGCTCGAGGAGTGGCAGCGTATGGTCACGGTAAACGTGCTCGGGCTTCTCTACTGCTCACACGCCGCGCTCCCGCATCTGCTGCGCGCGGCCGAGGACAGGCCGCGGTGCGTGGCCGACCTCGTCAACATCAGCTCGGTCGCCGGGGCGCGTCGCCCGCCGCGGCAGCGGCGTCTACAACGCAACGAAACACGCCGTCGGCGCCTTCAGCGAGGCGCTGCGCCAAGAGGTGACCGGCCGCCACCTGCGCGTTTCACTGATCGAGCCGGGCGCCGTCGACACGGAGCTGGCCGGCCACAACCGCCCTGCGATCCTTCTCGGGATCAAGGAGCGCCACGCGACGTTCGAGCTGTTGCAGGCCGACGACATCGCTGACGCGGTCGCGTACATCGTCACCCGCCCCCGGCGGGTCGCGGTCAACGAGCTCCTTGTGCGCTCGACGGAGCAGGAGGGGTGAGATGGAGGAGCTGATCCGCGACAACGTCGACATCGAGGTACTTGACGACGGAGGGCTGTCGAGCATGGGCGCCTACGTCGTGCGGCCCAAGGAGGGCGGCCCTTTCTCTGGCGTCGTCGTCGCCATGGAGATCTTCGGGGTCACGGCCCACATCCGCGACATCACAGAGCGCGTGGCGCGGCTCGGCTACGTCGCGATCGCGCCCGACTTCTACCACCGTGTCGCGCCGGGCGTCGAGCTCGCCTACGACGAAGAGGGGCGGAGAAAGGGCTTAGAGCTCGGCATGAACGATCTCCAGCGCGACGAAGTGCTACACGACGTCGCCGCAGCTATGAAGCACCTCAAGGACGAGCACAACGCCAACAAGATCGGGATGCTCGGCTTCAGCCTCGGCGGCCACATCGCCTATCTCGCCGCCACCCAGCTCGATCTCGCGGCGACAGCCGTCTTCTACGGCGGCTGGATCGCGAATGGCGAGATCGCCCTCAGCCGGCCCGAGCCGACGTTGGCCCTGACTCCGGGTATCGCCGCTCATGACGGGCGTCTGCTCTTCTTCGCCGGCGACCACGATCACGCCGTGCCCAACGCTGATCGTGAACAGATCATCGGGGCACTACGCGCCGCCGGCGGACGGCACGAGGTCGTCGTATACCCCGGCCGCACGCACGGCTTCTTCTGTGACGCGCGCGACACTTTCGACGAAGAGGCCGCCGGCGACGCCTGGCAGCGCGTGCGCCGGCTGCTCGATGATGAGCTGCTCTCCGCGGAAAGGTAGCGGGAGTCACGAGCCTCGAGTCGTAGGCCCGGCATGCTCGAGCCGAGCTTTCAGGCGCGCGCAGAAGCGGCGGCGAGAGAGCACCCGTTCGTCCGTTGTCCGCGGCCCACAACGCGGCTCTCCTCAGTCCCCGACCAGCCGGTAGCCCACCCCCCACTCGTTGACGACGTAGTCGGCGCTGCCTAGCCGCGCCAGCTTCCGGCGCAGGCGGGATGCGTGCGAGTCGAGCGTTCGCGTGCGGCCGAGCGACCGAAACCCCCAGACCTCCCGCAGCAGCTCGTCCTTCGTGAACACCCGTGTCGGCTCGCTCGCGAGCTTGAGCAGGAGCTCGTATTCCTTTCCGGCGAGCGTGACCCGCTGCCCGGCGACAGTCACACGCCGGCTGGCGCGATCGACGACGATTTCCCCGGCGAAGAGCTGCTCGGGCAGGACCGGTGTCGCTCGTCGAAGCACTGCGCGGATGCGCGCGACCAGCTCGTCGTACAGGAACGGTTTCGCAACGTAGTCATCCGCGCCTCGCGCGAACCCCCGAACGCGGTCGACTGCGTCCGACTCGGTCGGCCCGAGCAGGATCACGGGCACGTCGCGATTCCAGGAGCGGCCCGGCTCGCCCTGGCGGAGCCGGCGGCAGAGGTCGAGCCCGGACTCGTCCGGGAGAGCGGTATCCAGCAAAACAAGGTTCGGCTGCTCCCGCTCCGCCAGATCGAGCGCCTCGCAGCCGGCCGTCGCTCCAACGACCCTGAACCCGTCGTCCCGCAGGTGACGCTCGAGGAAGCCGAGTGTCGTCGGCTCGGGCTCGGCCACGAGGAGTGCGGTCGACATGCCGGTCACGCTAGCGGCGATCCGCCGCACTCAACAAGGTGTCCTTTGGGCCGTCTTTGTGCCGAAGCTTCTACAGATCGCAGCGCGGCGCGCGCGCATCCCTTCGCCCTGGCTCAATCCTCATCGCCGTAGCCGCCCCGAGCGCACCACCCCGAGGAGCAGCCACACTCCGAGCACGCCGGACAGTGCAAGCCCGAGCAGGGAGAGCACGTGCAGTCCGAGCAGATGCGGCCCCGACGTCGCGAAGATCCCGATCAGGCTGAAGGCGATCAGGCCCCCCACGACGACGAGCGCTATCACGAGGCGGTTGATCGCGACGTCCATTTTCTGCATGAACTCGTCCAGCCCCTTGTGGACGAAGCCCACCTCGATCTGACCGTCGCGGATCTCGTTCAGGAAGTCGTGCACCTGGTAGGGCGTCTCGAGCGCGATCTGGCTCAGCTTCACCGCCTCGCGCCGGGTGCGCGAGAGAAGCCGGCGCGGCGTGTAGCGGCCGATCAGCATGTCGCGGGCGTATGGCTTTGCGACCTCGAAGACGTTGAAGTCGGGGTAGAGCTCGACCCCGACCGAGCCGAGCGTCGCGATCGCGCGGTCGAGCAGGAGGAAGCGCGTCGGCAGGCGCAGGTTGATCGAGTAGATGAGGGCGAAGCCCTCCCGGATCACCTGGATCGGGTCGATCTCGGCGAGGCTCGCCCCGTAGTAGCGGTAGAAGAGCTCGCGCAGCTCGGCGACGAACTGCTCCTCGCGCTCCTTCGGGTAGCGAACGCCGAGGTCGGCGAGGTGCCGGGGCAGCGAGTCGACGTTCTCGTTGACGGCGTCGACGAAGAGCCGCGTCAGGCCGGACATGTCGTCGTCGGTCAGCTTGCCGGCAAGGCCGAAGTCGACGAGGCCGATCTCGTCCCGCGACGGCAGCACGAGCACATTCGCGGGATGCGGGTCGCCGTGGAAGAAGCCGTTCTTGAAGATCATCGTCATCCACGCATCCGTCATCAGGTGGGCGATCCGGCGCCGCTCCTGCAGCGAGAAGCCGTGCCGCTCGAGATCCGCGACCTGGATGCCCTCGAGAAACTCGAGCGTGAGCACCTGCGCACGTGTGTAGCTCCAGTAGACCTTCGGCACGTGGACACGCGGCCGGCCGGCGAAGCCTCGCCTGAAGTTCTCCGCGTTCCGTCCCTCGGATCGGTAGTCGAGCTCCTGGCGAATCGAGCGGGCGAACTCGTCCACGAGCGCGTGCATGTCGATGAAGTCGAGCGCGCGGATTCGCTCCTTGGCGATGCGGGCGGCCTGGTGCATCAGCGCCAGGTCGGCCTCGATCTGGCGCGGAGCGTCGGGGCGCTGCACCTTGACGACGACCGGCTGGCCGTTCGGCAGCACGGCGCGGTGGACCTGGCCAATCGACGCTGCCGCCATCGGCTGCTCCTCGAACTCCAGGTAGAGCCGCTCGAGCGGCTGACCGAGCTGCGCCTCGATCACGCTTCGCGCCTGGTCGAACGGGAACGGCCGCACGTCGTCCTGCAACCCACGCAGCTCGATGATGATGTCCGGCGGGACGATGTCGGGCCGCATCGAGAGCAGCTGGCCGAACTTGACGAACGTCGGGCCGAGCTCATCGAGCATCTCGCGCAGGTGCCGGCCGCGCGCCGAGGGATGGGCGGCCTCGGCCGCCACCTGTGGCGAGACCTTTCCGTTCGACGGGATGAGATCGTCGAGCTTATGCCGCCTGAAGAAGTAGCCGAAACCGTGCCGGACGGCGACCTGGGCGATCTCGGAGACACGGCCGAGGTTCCGCGTTGAGGGCCGCGAGCTCATAGCGATGCGCTCAGTCTGACACGCGCTATGGAACCGTCGAGGGTCGCTCCGGCGCGCGCTCGACCAGGCGCAGGCGGTGCTCGAGCTGGGCTACCCTGAGCTCGACCTCATCGAGCTCCTCGCGGGTGACGAGTCCAAGCTCACGCAAAAGGCCCTGGAATCCCGCGCCCGCGCGCTCTCCGAGGTCGGCGGCCCCGCCGCGCCAGCGCAGCGTGACGTCGTCCACCAGCGAGCGCGCTTCGACCGCCGTCATCGAGCCACGGCGCGCGATCTCCTCGGCAAGCCGGTCGGCGCGCTCGGCCGTCAAGACGACGACGCCGAACGTCGCGACGCCCAGACGGTCGATGATCTCCCCGAGAACGCTCACTCAGATGTCGGCGCCGGCGGACATCACCTGCATGAGCACGGGCTACCGCGCTCGGCCATGCGGCCTCGAGCGCCTGCGCTGCCTGCGCCGCTCGCGCTTCGCCTCGGCCGCCGCGCGCTCACGGCCGGACGTCGGCACGAGCTCCGGCAGGACCGCCGGCTCGGCCGAGGCCGCCTCGGTCGCCTCCTCGAGCACGGCGGACGCGCCGCCCTTGCGCCCTTCCGGCTCCTGACCGATGCGATGCGCGTAGTCGGGCTCGCGCTCCTTCCAGACCGTCAGCAGCGGCGCCGCGATGAAGATCGACGAGTACGCGCCCGACGCGATCCCGATCAGGAGCGCGAAGGCGAAGTCCTTCAGAGTCGCGCCGCCGAAGAAAAGGATCGAGGCGACCGGCAGCAGGGTGATCAGCGTCGTGGCGAGTGAGCGCCTGATCGTTTCCCACAGCGAGACGTTGGCAATCGTCGCGAACGGCGCGCGGCGCATCAGCGGGATGTTCTCGCGGATGCGGTCGAAGATGATGATCGTGTCGTAGATCGAGTAGCCGAGCACGGTCAAGACCGCGGCCACGGTGGCCGTCGAGACCTCCCGGCCGGTCAGCGAGTAAACGCCGACCGTGACCACGATGTCGTGGATCAGCGCCACGATCACGGGCAGCGCGAACTTCCACTGGAAGCGCAGTGCGATGTAGATGATGATCAGGAGGAGCGAGAAGAGAACCGCGAAGATCGCCGACCTCGCGATCTGCTTCCCGAAGCTCTCGGACACCGTCTTTCGCCCGAACGAGCGCGCCTCGAAGCGCTGCTGGAGATCCAACTTGAACTCCCCATACTGCGCGTTCGTCAGGGTCTTCGTCCGAACCTGGAACTGCTTGTAGCTCTCGCTGCCGGCCCGGCTGCCTCTGCCCTGGATGATGTCGCCTTTTTGGCCGATTCGCTGAGCCTGCGCGCGGACGTCGGCGAGCGAGACCGCCCGCGGCGTCTTGAAGGTCACCTGTGTTCCGCCCTTGAAGTCGATGCCGAGGTTCAGGCCCTTCACCCCGAGGGAGACGATCCCGATCGCAACGGCGGTGCCGGAGATCGCCAACCAGAGATAGCGGCGGCGCATGAAGTCGATCTGCAACCACTTCGCGGTCTGGTTGCCGTGCGCACCCACGAAGCGCGGACTGTCGAACCAGCGGAAGCCGGCGAGCAGACCCAGCATGGCGCGCGTCGCGGCCACCGCGGTCACCATCGACATCGCGGTTCCAATCAGCAGCATCAGGGCGAACCCCTTGACGCCCGCCGTCGCGACGGCGAACAGGACGAGCGCGGTGATCGCCGTCACGACGTTCGCGTCGACGATCGTCTTGAAGCCCTTGCTGTAGCCCGCCGCGATCGCCGCTCGCACGGACTTGCCCGCTCTCGATTCCTCCTTGATGCGCTCGAAGATGACGACGTTCGCGTCGGCCGCGACGCCGATCGTGAGGATCATGCCGGCGAAGCCCGGCAGGGTCAGCGTCACCCCGAAGAGGAGCACCATCGCATAGAGGAACGCCGCGTAGATGCCGAGCCCGATCACCGCGACCAGACCGAGGAAGCGGTAGAGGACGAGCAGGAACAGCGCCACGACGACGAGGCCCGCGATCGCCGCGATCCAGGCCTGGCGGAGGGAGTCCTTGCCGAGGGTCGCGGAGACGTCGCTTCGCTCCTTCGTCTTGAAGTCGATCGGCAGCGCGCCCGTCTGCAGCACGAGGGAGATGTCCTTCGCCTCCTTCTGTGAGACGCCCGTGATCTGGGCGCTGCCGCCGCCGATCCCGCCTGCGAGCTCGCTTCTCGTCGGGTCGATCTGCGGAAACGACTTGATGTCGCGGTCGAGCACGATCGCGAAGTGCTGAGGGACCTGGGATGTGTGGCCGCGGATGTACTCCGCCCGCGTGATGTCCTTGAACTTCTTGCCGCCCTTCTTGGTGAACTGCATCAGGACAACCGGCTCGCCCGTCTGAGTGTCGATGTCGGATCGCGTGCCCGAGAGCTTGAGATCGGTCCCCGACATCTGCGGGACCGACTGATCGCCTGCATTCGGCTCGTACTTGAAGAGGTAGTAGTAGGTGCGGGCCGGAGGCGACTCCTGGACGCCGGGGCATACGACGTCCTGGGGGCCGCAGGTAATGACGACCGTCTTCGGCGGAACGGCGAAGACCTTTCCCCCTCTCGGCACCTTCCCGCGGAACTGCTTGAGGAGTGCCGCTCTCGTCCCCGACGGCCCCGCTTTCAGCTTCTTGTGCTTGAACAGGTAGTACGCATCGGAGCTCTTGCCCTTGGCGGCCGCCTGTCCGGGTGCGAGGAGGTTGAAAAGGCTTCTCGAGGCGACCGGCTGCGGGCGAAGGCCGCCGCTGACCGACGGCGAGACGAGTGACGTCTCGAGGTCGTACAGCTCGAGCTTCGCCGTCTTGCCGATGATCTGCGCCGCGCGCTGCTGGTCGAACACGCCGGCGAGCTGAATCGAGATCTGGTCCTTGCCCTGCTTGTTGACGATGGGCTCGCTGACCCCGAGCTTGTCGATCCGGTTCCGGATGATCGTGACCGAGCGGTCGAGGTCCGACTGGGTCAGCTTCTGGTTCTTCTGCGGCTTCGCCTGGAGGACGACCTCGAGGCCTCCCTGGAGGTCGAGCCCGAGCGTCGGCTTCTTGTAGAGAGGTGACCAGGGGGCGGCGAGCAGCGCCACGCCGACCAGCGCGGCCAGGATGATGCCCATGAGCGTGAGGTGAGAGCGGCGTTCGGACACGGGCTTTCCCGACCCTGAGCTTAGCGGTGGAGGCTGTCGGAAGAGTCGCTCGCAGGCTCGGGGCCGTCACCCGACACGTCGGTCTCGACGCCGGAGGAGTCTTCTTCGGGGTCCTCGGGAAAGACGCCCGCGACGGCCCGCCTCGCGATGCGCACGGTCGTGCCTGGCGCGATCTCGAGCATCAGCTCGTCGTCGCCGACCGACTCGATCGTGCCGTAGAGACCGCCGGCGGTAACGATCTCGGTGCCCGGCTGGAGGTCGGACAGCATCCGTGACTGCTGCATTTGCCGTCGCCGCTGAGGCCTGATCAGCAGAAGCCACATCAGGAAGAACATTGCGATGATCAGGATGAAGATGTTCACGGCACCACCTGCGGAACGCGGGCGAGCCGCTCGAGCGCGTGCGCCGTGTAGCGAGCAAGGTCGCCGCGCTCGATCGCCGCTCGGGCTCCGGCGGTCAGTTCGAGTAAGAACGACAGATTATGCAGGCTCAGCAGTCGGATCCCGAGCAGCTCCTCCTGATTGACGAGGTGACGGATGTACGCACGGCTGAAGCGAGCGCACGCGGGGCAGGCACAGCCCTGGTCGAGCGGGCCGGCGTCCCTCGCGAAGCGGGCGTTCCTGAGGTTCAGCCGGCCCCCCCAGGTGAGCGCCGAGCCGGTACGCGCGGTTCGTGTCGGCAGCACGCAGTCGAACATGTCCACGCCGCGCTCGATCACCTCGAGGATTCCCTCCGGATCGCCCAGGCCCATGAAGTAGCGCGGCCGGCCGGCCTCGAGGAGCGGCGCCGCCCAGGCGACAGTGTCGAACATCAGCTCGCGCGACTCCCCGACGCTGAGCCCGCCGAGCGCGTACCCGTCGAAGCCCAGTGATCCAATCTCGTCGATCGAGCGGCTCCGCAGGTCACGGTCGGATGCGCCCTGTGTGATGCCGAAGAGGAGCTGGCCGTCGGCGCGCGGCGCGGCGCTCTGGCGGGCCGCCCAGAGGCTTGTGCGGCGGACGGCCTCCTCGAGCTCGGCGCGGGCGACGCCGGCGGGAGCGCAGATGTCCAAGCACATCGCGATGTCGGAGCCGAGCCGCGCCTGAATCTCGGCCGCGAGCTCCGGCGTGAAGCGCGCCGGGCTGCCGTCGTAGACCGAGCGGAAGGTGACGCCCTCGTCGTCGACGGCGAGCAGGGTGTCGCGGAGCGAGAAGACCTGGAAGCCGCCGGAGTCGGTGAGGATCGGGCGGCGCCAGCCCATGAACGAATGGAGGCCACCGAGCCCGGCGATCAGCTCGTCGCCCGGGCGGAAGTGGAGGTGGTAGGTGTTTCCGAGGAGGATGTCCGCGCCGAGTGTCTCCAGCTCGGCCGGGTCGAGGCTCTTGACCGTTCCCTTCGTACCGACCGGCATGAAGGCCGGAGTGCGGACATCTCCGTGCGCCGTGCGGATGACGCCGGCGCGCGCCTCGCCGTCGGTGGCCGTGACGGTGAAGGCTCCGCTCATCGGGCAGCGCCCTGCGCAGGCGAAGAGACGCCGGCGGGTGGGGGTGTGCCAACGGTGTGACGATCTGTCCACACGGGTGTCGTTACAAGCCAGGTCCGGGGACTGTCCCCGGACCTGGCTCGCGGCGTCGGGTCGAGGTGTGCCAAGGATGTGCCGGAGGTGTGACGATGTCGTCCACAGTCACAGAATCAGCATCGCGTCGCCGAACGAGTAGAAGCGATATCGCTCGTCGATCGCGACCCGGTAGAGCCGACGCGTTTCCTCGACGCCGGCGAAGGCCATCACGAGCGCGAGCAGCGTCGAGCGCGGCAGATGAAAGTTCGTCACGAGCGAGTCGACGCAGCGAAACTCGAAGCCGGGGGTGATGAAAAGGTCGGTGCGACCCGCGAGCGGCGCCCCGCGCGCCAGCGACTCGAGCACGCGCACCGTCGTCGTGCCCACTGCGACGGTGCGCTCGGCGGCCCCGATCCGCTCCCAGGCCTCGGCTCGTACTTCGTAAAGCTCGCCGTGCATGGCATGCTCGTCGAGCGCCTCGACCGTGAGGGGCCGGAACGTGTCGAGGCCGACGTGCAGCGTTACGCTCTCCACTTCGAGGCGCGAGAGCAACGCGGGCGTGAAGTGCAGGCCGGCAGTCGGGGCGGCCGCCGAGCCAGCCTCGCGAGAGTAAACGGTCTGGTAGCGCTCCGGGTCGGCGATGGGCTCGGTGATGTACGGCGGGAGCGGCGTCTCGCCGTCGGGCTCGCCTGTCAGCCGGAGACGCCAGCGGCCCTCGCCGAGCGGCTCGACGAGCTCTACCGCGCCCAGCCTCTCGCCGGCCTGGAGACGGCGCGACGGCCGCGCAAGACCCTCCCAGAGGCCGCGGTCGTCCAGCCGCTCCAGCAGGAGAATCTCGGCCGCTCCACCGCTTTCCCGGGTCACGCGGAGCCGCGCGGGAACTACGCGCGTGTCGTTCACGACGACGAGCCCGCCGGCCCTTAGCTCATCGTCGAGGTCCGAGAACCTGCGGTGCCGCAGCATCCCGCTCCCTCGCTCGTAGACGAGCAACCGTGAGGCGTCGCGCGGGGTAATTGGTTGCTGCGCGATCAGCTCAGGCGGAAGCTCGTACTCGAGCATCGACGACCTCATCCGATGCCAACGCTAGCTTTTGACGCCGTGGACGAGCACTCGGTCGCCGAGGCCAGAAACGGAACCGCAAGCGAGGTTCGCCTCGAATGGACGGCCACCGAGGCAATACTCGAGCGGGCCCGCGCTCAGCTCGAGGGGCTCGCACAGACTGCTGACGAGCTACAGAGCATCCTGCCCGAGCGGCTGGAGCATGCGCTCCGCGACGGCATGCGCGCCGAGGCGCTTCCCGTGGCCCGCCAGCTTGCCGAGGTACGAGGCCTCGCCGGGCAGCTGATCCGGCGGTCGGAGCGGCTCGAGACCGAGATCGTCGCCGAGCGGCGCGCACGGCTCGACGATCTCGATCTCCTCGTCGACCTGATCTCCTCGGGCTGGCAGGCAGTCGACGAGCGGCTCGCGAGGCTTGAGGCGGCGCTCGGGCAAAGCTAGCGCAGCGCGAGAACGAGCGCAGCCGTCACGGCCCACGCCGAGACCGTCAGCAGAATCGGCCGGTCAGACACGAGCACCTGCTCCGGCTCCTCCCCGAGGTCGTCGCGGTGGATCAGGAGCAGGTAGCGAAACACGCCGAACAGCACGAAGGGGATCGTGATCATCAGCGCCTTCGAGTGGGCTGTGAACGTGTAGAGCGAATACGCGATCAGGGTCGAGGACGCCACCACCGAGAGGAGCTGGTCGACGAGTGCGAGCGAGTAACCCTGGAGCACCGGACGACCCGGAGTTGCCTGGGCGCCGACAAGCACGAGCTCGCCACGCCGCTTCGCGAGGGCCAGGAAGAGGGCGAGAAGCGCGGTGCAGAGCAGAAGCCAGGGCGAGATGCGGACCTCGACCGCATCCGCTCCCGCGGCCGCCCGGATGACGAAGAGAGCCCCGATCGCCATCACGTCCACGAGAACAACCCGCTTGAGCGCGAGGCTGTAGGCCGCCTGTAGGGCGATGAATGCCCCCAGGAAGAGCAGCGCCGGCGGGCCGAGTGGCGCGACGAGGAGGAGCGCCGCGGCCGCGAGCCCGCCGGCGAGCGCGAGCGCCACCGCGGTAGAGAGCTCTCCGCGCGCGATCGGCCGGCTCCGCTTTAGGGGATGCAACCGGTCGTGCGCTCGGTCGCGGACGTCGTTTACGAGATAGCCCGCGCTCGAGGCGGCGCAGTAGGCGAGAAGCGCGGCCGCCGCCTCGGGCCACCGCGAAGTGTCGCCGAGCTTCGCAGCGAACACGATCCCCGCGAGCAGAAGAAGATTCTTCGACCACTGCCTCGGTCGCAGGGACGTGACGATTGCCTCGGTCCGACCGCGACGGTGGGGGAGCTCGATCAGCCGGGCGGGCTCGGGAACGGACACCCCGCGGATGCTACGCGGGCGCGATGAACGCCAATGAGCTTCTTACGAGCTCTAGCCCGGCTGGTGCGGTAGCAGCAGCTCGAACCGGCTGCCCTTGCCGGGAGTCGAGTCCAGCTCGATCCGGCCGCCCAGCGCGAGCGCGAGCTCGCGTGCAATGGCGAGGCCGAGCCCCGTGCCCCGCCCGTCCCCGGTCCAGAACGGGCGGAAGATGCGCTCCCGCTCGGCCGCGTTGATGCCTGGCCCCGTGTCCGCAACCGCGACCGAGACAGAGCCGTTCTCGGCGCCGAGCGCGAGCTCGATGCGGCCTCCGTCGGGAGTCCAGCGGAACGCGTTTGAGAGCAGGTTCGTGATGATCTGGAGCACGCGGTCGCCGTCCGAGACGATCGTCGCCCCCGCCCCGACCCGGCGGTCGTAGTCGATCTCGCGCCGGCGGGCCTCCTGATCGAACGCCGAGTAGGCCCGGTCGACGAGCCGCTCCATATCGATCTCCTCACGCCGCACCGTGAAGCGGTTGGCCTCGAGCTTGGCGAGGTCGAGAATGTCTCCGACAAGGCGCTCGAGTCGCACCGTCTCCCCGGCGATCGCCTCGAGCGAGATGGCGCGCACTGACGGATCCTCCGCGATTCCCTCGAGTAGCGCCGCTACGTGCCCGCGGATCGCCGTCAGCGGCGTCTTCAGCTCGTGCGACACCGTCATCAGGAAGTTTCGCTCCAGCTCGCTCGCCTCGCGGAGCTGGGCCGCCATGTCGCGGAAACGGCCGGCGAGGTGCCCCACCTCGCCGCTTCCGCCGGCCGGCAGGTCGACGTCGTAGCGGCGTCGTGCAACCTCGTCGGCCGCCTTCGAGAGCGCGACGAGCGGGTTCGTCAGGCGCCTGGAGAAGTACCAGGCCAGGCCCATTGCGATGGCGATGCCCGCGAGGAACGCGAGCGCGAGCCGCTCGAGCAGCGTATTGAGCTGCTTGCTGAGGTCCGCCTTGGGAGTGGCGACCACGAGCCCGCCGAAGACCTTGTCCCCTCCGGGCAGTCGGACGGGGCTCGCAACCGCCAGATAGGTTCGCTCGAGCTTCGGCGGGACGAGCTCGAAGGTGACGGTCTTGCCCGCCTGCAATGCCCGATACTTCTCGCGCCCGAGGTACCGGCGGGCGAGCGGTGGAGCGGTGTTCCGCCCCGGGAAGACGCTCAGGCCGACGTAGTAGACGCGATCGCCGGTCGCTCGCTCGAACGTGTGCCGCGCGAAGGATATGGACGGCTGCTTCGCCTTCAGAGTCGCTGCTGCGGCCGTATACAGCTCGGTGATGCCGCGCGCCTCGCGCCGGAGGTCGGTGAGCGACCTCTGGCGCGTGTAGTCCTGAAACAGGCGGACGGCGATGACCGTCGCGACGAGCCCGGCAAGCGCGATGCCGGCGAGGAACAGGGCGGGCAGGCGAAAGCGGAGCGACTGGAGCATCTCCGCCGCGTCCTAGGCGCTCACCGCAGTTTTCTCGGGCGACACCTTGTAGCCGACGCCCCAGACCGTGATGATCGGAGAGGCCTCGCCGAGCTTGCGCCGGATCTGCCTCACGTGCACGTCCACCGTGCGCGTGTCGCCCGCGAAGGTGTACCCCCACACGCGCTCGAGCAGCTGATCGCGCGTGAGGACGACTCCGCGGTGATCGAGCAGCTCCCACAGGAGCTCGAACTCCTTGGGGGCGAGCTGGATCTCCTCCTCGCGCACTTTCACCTCGCGCCGGCCCGCGTCGATCACGAGATCGTTGTGGCGGAGCTGGGCGGTGTCCGCGCGGGGCCGCTCCTGCTGCGAGCGGCGCAGGATCGACTTGACGCGCGCGACGAGCTCGCGGGGGTTGAACGGTTTCGTCATGTAGTCGTCGGCGCCGACCTCGAGTCCGATGATCTTGTCGACGTCCTCGTCGCGTGCGGTCAGCATCAGGATCGGCACGTCGAGCGTGCGGCGCATCCGACGGCAGACCTCGATCCCGTCCATGTCCGGCAGCATCAGGTCGAGCACGACGAGAGCCGGGCCGTTGCCCGAGATCGCCGTCAGCGCCTCCGAGCCGGTCGCGGCCGTCTGAACGTCGTAGCCCGCGTTCTGCAAGTACAGCGAGACGAACGAGGCGATCGACGCCTCGTCCTCGACGATGAGAATCTTCTGCTGTGTCCCGGGCGGCATCGCTCTAGCGTGCCACAGGCGCCCGTCAGCCTTCGAGCGGGATCGTCTTCGACTTGTCGGGCAGCGACTTCCACTCGTCGTCGTTCAGCTTGAACTGTCCGTCGTCGTAGACCAGGTTCCCGCCCGTATCGAGAACCGCACCGTTCATCGTCACGAAGCCGCGGCCGACCACGCTCATGGCGATGTTGTCGCCCGAGATCTTCAGCCTGAACCGGCCGCCGACGACCCGGTAGCGGAGCTTCGACCCCCAGCACGTGACGCTGTTGCCGACATCGCTCACTTCCTTCCTCGTACATCCCGCGACTTTGAGGTCGCCTATGTCGCCCTCGCCCGGATCCGTCAGAGCAACGCGACCCTTCTCGATCGAGCCGATCAGGGCCCCCTCCGCTCCGATCGGATTGCCGTTGGCGTCCTTCCCGCCGATCACGACGCTGCCGAAGCCGTTCCGGATCACGAGCGTGCCGTCGCTGGCCGAGCCGGCAAGCCAGTGCGCCGAAGCAACGGTGGGTATGGCAAGCAGGGCCGCAGCGCCCAACAACAGCAAGAGTCTCCGCATGTGCATAGGAAAGTATGCAATCCGACCTTGTGTGCGCAATGAACGAGCTGTAAGGAAAGTGTAAGTCGCAGCCGCTCCGCACCCGCCGGCCGGAGCAACTCGAGAGAGTCGCCTACATTCCGCCTCATGGACGAGATCGGCCAGTTCGGGACGATCGTCTTGCTCGTCGCCGGCGGCTTCTTGCTCGCCGTCGGCACGAGCAAGCTGACGGAGCGCTTTCCGATCCCCGCGCCGGCGATCTTCCTCCTCGCGGCTGCAGTCGCCTCGGACGTGTTTCCCGGCCTGTCGGAGCACGTCTCGATCCGCAACGTCGAGCGGATCGGCGTCGTGGCGCTGATCGTGATCCTCTTCGACGGCGGCATGATCGTCGGCTGGCGGCGCTTCAAGGGCTCCTCAGTGCCGATCGCATCGCTCGGCATCCTCGGCACATTCGGAACCGCGGCCGTGATGGCGGTCTTCGCGCGCGTGCTGCTCGACTTCGACTGGACGACGGCGGGCATCCTCGGAGCGGCGCTCGCGCCCACCGATCCGGCCGTCATGTTCTCGGTGCTCGGCAACCGCGAAGTCGCCGGGCGATCCGGAACAATTCTCGAGGGCGAGTCAGGAGCGAACGACCCGGTCGGCATCGCGCTGGTGATTGCGCTGCTCGACCTGAAGACCAAGAGCGACGCGTCCTTCTTCACGGTCGTGACCGAGTTCTCCGTCGAGATGACTGTCGGGCTGGCGGTCGGGGCGGCGGGGGCGTGGCTCCTGCTTCGCCTGATGCGGATCTCGCTCCCTGGCGAGGGCCTATATCCGATTCGGACGCTCGCGGCGGCGGGCGTCATCTACGGGCTGGCCACAATGGCCGGGGGCTCCGGCTTCCTGGCGGTGTTCGTCGCGGGCCTGGTGATCGGCGACTCGCGCGCGCCGTACAAGGCGGAGATCGAGCGCTTCCACACCTCGCTCGCGAGCCTGGCGGAAATTGCGGTGTTCGTTGCCCTCGGGCTGACGATCGACCTGACCGACCTCGGGAAGAGCTCCCTCTGGCTCGATGGTGTCGCGCTCGCTCTGCTGCTGGTCTTCGTCGCGCGCCCGCTCGTCACGGGGCCGCTGCTGCTCCCGATCCGCCTGCGGCGTGGCGAGCGCCTGTTCATCATGTGGAGCGGCCTGCGAGGAGCGGTGCCGATCCTGCTCGCGGCGCTCGTGGTACTCGCGGGAATCGAGCAGAGCGCCCGCATCTACAGCATCGTCTTCGTGGTGGTCGCGTTCTCCGTCCTGGTGCAGGGGTCGAGCCTCCCGCTCGCCGCCAGGCTCCTCGGCGTCCGCATGCGGGACGTCCGGCCCGAGCCGTGGGATTTCTCGATCCGGCTACGGGAGGAGCCGGACAACGAGCTCGAGCGCTACATCGTGACGCCCCGCGGCCGGGCCCTCGGGCGAGCGATCCGTGACCTTCGCATCGGCGAGTACGCGTGGATCAGCCTGATCGTCCACGACGGTGAGCCGGTTCAGCCGCGTGGCTCGTACGTCCTCGCGGAGGGCGACGAGGTGCTCGTGCTAGGCGAGAAGGAGGACAGAGCGAAGCTCCGGCGCTTCTTCGGAAGCGTTCCGACGACAACGCACGGAGCGGCGGAATGACCTCTTCCTGGTTGCTCGCTGGAGTCCTCGCGGGTGCACTGGCGCTGCCTGGGGCGGCAGCGCCCGAGCGACCTCCGGCGCCGGTGCTCGACGATCTTCGCGTGACGAATGGCTCCGCCCCGTTCCGAGGCGACGGGCGGCTCCTGACGACGGTCAGCCCGAATGGCGACGGCTTTCGAGACCGCGCCGTCGTCAGCTTCCGCCTCTCTCGAGACGCCCCCGTGCGCCTGGACGTGGTTCGAACGGACACGATCCGCGTGGGGCGCGCGGCCGGCGAGACGATCTGGTCGAGCATGAGGACGCTCCGAGCCGGACCGAATCGTCTCGTCTGGCGGCCCGCGCGATCGACGCCGCCGCGTACCTATGTCCTGCAGCTCACGGTCGGCGACAGAGCCCGTCGCCGCCTCTACGGTCGTCCGGCGCCCGGCGACCGCTCGCCCTCCGCCGGTCCGGTCGTCCGCATCCAGGGCATCGACGCCGGCTTTCCGCTCCCGAGCTATGCGCCGGGGCAGCGCGCGGAGCTCTCGCTTGCGACGGACGCCGCGTCCCTGCAGCTCCAGGTCTTCGCCTACTCGACGACGTTCCGACGTGGCGACCAGGACTTCAAGACGAGCGGCCTCGCGATGACACCCCCGCTCTCGGTCGACTGGCGGGCTCACCGCGACGCCCCGGCGCCGCTGCGGCTCGTTCGTGCGGGCAACTGGCCGAGCGGCCTGTACTTCCTTCGCGCCCGCGCGGCGGATGGACGCGCCGGCTACGCGCCGTTCATCGTGCGGCCACGACGTCCCGGCCTCCACCGGGTCGCCGTCGTCCTGGCCACGAACACCTGGCAGGCCTACAACTTTCGCGACTCGGACGGCGACGGCTGGGGCGACAGCTGGTACGTGAGCGAGCGAACGGGGACGGTCGACCTGAGGCGGCCCTACCAGGACTTCGGACTGCCCTTCCGGTTCAAGGACTGGGACCTGACGTTCATCGCCTGGCTGAACCGCACCGGCAAGGCGGTCGACTACCTGTCCGACGACGACCTCGGGCGGTTCGGAAGTGCAAGGCAGCTCGCAGGCGCGTACGACCTCGTGGTCTTTCCGGGGCACGAGGAGTACGTCACGCAGCGCGCGTACGACCTGGTCCAACGGTACCGCGACCTCGGCGGCAATCTGATCTTTCTCTCCGCCAACAACTTCTTCTGGAAGGTACGGCGCGAGGGTCGCCAGCTTCGTCGAGTGCGCGAGTGGCGGAGGCTCGGTCGCCCGGAATCGGCGCTCGTCGGAGCGCAGTACGTGGGCTCGAATCACGGCGCTCAGCAGGAGCCCTACCGCGTGGTGGGGGTGACCGGAGCGCCCTGGGCGTTTGCCGGAACGAGCCGCGCCGAGGGAGACACGCTCGGCGGCAAGTACGGAATCGAGATCGACGCCCGCACGCGTGCCTCGCCGGCCGGGACAAGCGTTCTCGCGCGGATCCCCGATCTGATGGGACCCGGGAGGACGGCCGAGATGACGTACTACGAGACGCCGGCCGGCGCGAAGGTCTTCGCCGCCGGGACGATCAACTTCGCCGCGACGATCGACCTGCCGGACGTCTCACAGCTCGTCGAGAACGTGTGGGCGCGGCTCTCGAAGCCGTAGGGCCGCGAGCGGCGCTTACCCGTACTCGAAGAACCCAGTCCCTGTCTTCCGGCCGAGTTTCCCCGCCTGGGCCATCCGAACGAGCCTGGGCGGCGGCGCCATGCGCGGCTCGCGCAGCGCCTGCCAAAGCGCCTCGGAGGCGTGCACGTGGACGTCCACGCCGATCAGGTCGATCAGCGCGCACGGCCCGATCGGCCAGTTGGTGCCGTAGCGCATCGCGTCGTCCACGGCCTGCGGCGTAACGCTCGCCTCGTCGATCACGCGCACGCAGTCGTTCAGCAGCGGGATCAGAATGCGATTGACGACGAATCCCGGCGTGTCGTTGCAGGCGATCGGCCGCTTGCCGAGCCGTTCCGCCAGGGCGTAGACGGCCTCGAAGACGTCGTCCGCGGTCGCCTGCGTGCGGACGATCTCGACCAGCGGCAACACCGGTGCCGGGTTGAAGAAGTGCAGGCCCACCACGCGTCCGGGCCGGCTCGTCGCGGCTCCGATCTGGGTCACGGACAGCGCCGACGTATTGGTGGCGAGAATCGCCTCCGCTCCGAGCACCTCGTCGAGCTCGGAGAAGAGCGCCTGCTTCGCGTCGAGATCCTCCACGATTGCCTCGATCACGAGCTCGCAGCCGGCGAGCGCCCCGAGCTCGGTCTCGAGCGTCAGCCGTGCAAGCGCATCGACTCGCTGCGCCTCGGTCAGCCGCCCCTTCTCGACACCTCGCGAGAGAAAGTGCTCGATCGTCGCCCTTCCCCGTTCGGCGAGCTCCGTCGTCACCTCCCGACCGATGGTGTCGAGCCCTGCCTGCACGCACAGCTGCGCGATCCCGGCGCCCATCGTGCCGAGGCCGACGACTCCGACCCGACGGATCTCCATCGCGGGCGATTCTAACGAGGGAAGAAGCGAGCCGTCGGGTCCGTCCTGATGGCATGAAGCAACACCTCATCCTGGGACTTGCATTCATCGGCCTTGTCGCCCTCGCGGTGACGGGCGCGCTCGCGGACGTGGCAAGAGGCAGGCGGCCGGCGCTCGTTTTCGTCAACTGACGGCGTAGAGCCGCGGCTCGCCGGGCACGCTCTCGGGCACGCGGGTCGACGTCGAGGGCCAACCGAGGAAAAACCGCTCGCGGGCGGGTGCCGTAATAGCGATTGTGCAGCGAGGGCTTATCGCCGTGGTCGCCGCGCTGGTGAGCGCAGTCACGCTAGCGCCTTCCGCGCGCAGCGCCACGTTCACGGTGAACGTGGGGCCGGCGACGGGCCCGATGATGTTCGATCCCCCGAACCTCACGATCAACGTAGGAACACCGTCAATTTCGTCTGGGCCTCGAGTTTCCACTCCACGACGAGCGACACCTGTGCGGCGGGCGTGTGTACGGCTTCGCCAAGGCTGGAATTCGAGCGTCCAGAACGCGCCCTTCTAGCGAGAACGGCTCAACCAAGCGGTTGGGCCGTTCTTTGTACCGGGACTTTGTACCCCGAGCGGGGCACCGGCCATTCGCGAGCCGAACCCAGGCACGGGAACAAATTGGGCACGGGCGACTCCGCTACCGTGAGCCTGTTGGCGACGACACGGGAATTAGGGACGGCCGACCAAGCCGCCGTGCGGGCAGCGCAGCTCCTCGATCGGATCGTCTTCCAGATCGAGGGCGGAACGATCGAGCGCCCGTGGTCGCTGCTCGACTCGCTGAACGCGGCGCGGAAGTCGCAGCAGCGAACGCTCGAGCTGCTCCGAACGTAGAAGCGCTCCCGTAAACCGCGCGACGAGTCGACGCTCCGTTGCGCCCTCTTGAGGTGCGAGCGGCGAGCCGAAGCCGACTGGGGAGGACCCCACCTCGCCCTTCACGGAGCGGGTACGCAAAAGGCGATGGCTTGCACCGTCCCGGTGCTCGAAGCGTGATTGACGGCGAGCACTGTTCTTGAGAGTCGCCGCCTGCACGGTGGCGTCGGGCGAAGTGAGGATGTATCCGCCACCGACTGCGACGCTGCCCGACGGGCACGACCCACTCGATTGCGCTGACTGGCATTGCCCACCCCCGCTGGCGCACTGCGGGACTGCGAGGCCATTCGACGGTGTAATAGTCAGCCTCGCGGCGGATCCAGGCCCCATTGGCCCGGCCGGGCCTTGCTCTCCAGGCGGCCCATGCGGGCCCTGAGGGCCACCCGCTCCTTCTACTCCTTGTAGCCCACGTGGACCCCTGAGACCTGCCGGCCCGCGTGGACCTCTAGGCCCGCGCGTTTCAAGGCCGAGCGGAAGCCCGGCGCGCCTCGCGCCCTCAAGTGTCTGCCGCTTAAGGCCGAGCCGACGCCAGAAGCCGAGCCGCTCCCCGAAAGCGCGCAACGAATAGCGCGATCGTCCCAATCACTGTTCCAGTCGACGGACGCTTCATCTTTCGACCTCCATCGTCGTGTGCCGCGCATCATGACGAGTCGAAGCGAGCGTGCCTGGAAGGAATCGAGTCCGTTCGCCGGAACGCCCCGAACGTGCCCGTCGATGATGAGACCGAGCGCGGTGGCTCGGCGGCGGCTTGACGCAGCTTACGAGAGTCGCAAAGCAGCGGCCAGTCCGAGCCGATGCCGGCGCCCCAGCTCCGAGAGCACCTGACGTCCAGGCTCGGGCGCCAATCCAGGAAGCGCGCTGAGAGCGGCGAGCGCGAGCTGCGACTCGGCGAGCGTCAGTAGCCTCGCCTCGAGCTCGAGCCGTCCGTGCCAGCGGACGGCGGCTCGTTCGTAGCGCGGCGTCTCCGCTCCGCTCAGCAAGACAATCAGGGCGAGTGCATCCTCGAGGCTCAGCCGCCCGAGCTCGCGGGCGGCCATCTCGGCGTTGCGCAGGTTGCCGCTTGCGATCGCGCGGGTGAAGCGTCCGTGAGCAGACCCTTGCGACGTCACCGAACCTATGTTCGCATACCGCTTCTCGGGGAACGCGGCTGAAAGAGCCCGGCGGTCGGTTAGTCTCTACCTCGTACGAATCCCGCGAAGGACGTACGTTCTCGCTTGCAGCAATGACTCCGGAGGCGGCATGAAATTTCTCCTGACGTCCGTCGGCATCAAGAACACGAGCATTCATGCCGCGCTGGTGGGTCTCCTCGGCAAACCGATTGCCGAGTGCAGCGCTCTCTGCATTCCTACCGCGGCGTACGGGCATCCTCTGACTCCTCGAGTGGCTTGGCGGTTCATCAGCGGAACTTCCACCGAACCCATGACCGAGCTCGGTTGGAAGTCGCTAGGCGTCCTGGAGCTAACCGCGCTGCCCAGCATCGACCGAGAGCAGTGGGTCCCTCTGGTGCAGGAGACCGACGTCCTGCTGGTCAACGGCGGCGACGCCCTGTACCTGTCTCACTGGATGCGGCAGTCCGGGCTGGCGGACATCCTGCCATCGCTGCGCGAGACGGTCTGGGTGGGGTTCAGCGCCGGGAGCATGGTGCTGACCCCCAGGATCGGGGAGGACTTCGTCTTCTGGAAGCCGCCCGCCGGTGGCGATGAAGCGCTAGGAGTGGTTGATTTCTCGATCTTCCCTCACTTGGATCACCAGGATCTCCCGGACAACTCCATGGCCGGCGCAGAAAAATGGGCGGCCGGGATCCCAAATCCGGCGTATGCGATCGACGATCAGACCGCCATCAAAGTGAGCGACGGCGCGGTCGAAGTCGTCTCCGAGGGTCATTGGAAACTGTTTACCCCCTAGGACAGAGAGCGGGGCGCCAGAGATGGGGGCGTTCCGGAGGCTTGTCCATCGGTGGCGTTGCGACGCAGACATTGGCTGAGGCGTTCAAACGCTCCGCTGCGCCAGACTGTATGGAGTGCCCGGCGCCTCGCTCGTAAGTTGGCGCGGGTTGCTGTCGGGATTGGCCCGGCGGTAGAGCCGCTATTACGGGAGGGGCCGGTGATGAACGAAGGTAGCTGGGTCGGACTTGATCTGCACGCTCGCTCGGTG